>CAKTRJ010000003.1 GCA_934597345.1 uncultured Oscillospiraceae bacterium | reverse complement strand
CTGCTGCCCAAGGGCTACAAGATGATGGTGGTCGGCTCCGTGCAGGAGGAGGACTGCGACGGTATGTGCTGGCAGTCCATCGTCAACGAGTACTTCAACGGCCCCGAGGATGCCCGTGAGAAGATCGAGTTCGTGATCTCCACCGAGCCTACCGACGGCGGCATCTACCGCGGTCACCGCGGCCGTATGGAGATCCGCGTGGACATGCACGGCGTCTCCTGCCACGGCTCCGCTCCCGAGCGCGGCGACAACGCCATCCACAAGATGGCCGAGGTCATCCTGAACGTCCGCGACCTGAACGAGAACCCCGCTGACGGCTCCACTGAGATCAACGGTCTGGTGAAGATGCTGGATCCCAAGTTCAACCCCGATCATTACGAGGACGCCCGCTTCCTGGGCCGCGGCACCTGCACCACCAGCCAGATCTTCTATACCTCTCCCTCCCGCTGCGCTGTGGCCGACAGCTGCTCCATCTCCATCGACCGCCGCATGACCGCCGGCGAGACCTACCTCTCCTGCCTGAAGGAGATCGAGGATCTGCCCGCCTGCAAGAAGTACGCCGACGATGTAAAGGTCTCCATGTACATGTACGACCGTCCCGCATGGACCGGCCACGTCTATGAGACCGAGTGCTTCTTCCCCACCTGGATCAACAAGGAGACCGCTCCCCATGTGCAGGCTCTGGTGGACGCTCACCACAACCTGTGGGGCGACAAGCGCCTGATGCCCACCGAGCTGGCTGCCTCCAAGCGTGAAGGCCGTCCTCTGACCGACAAGTGGACCTTCTCCACCAACGGCGTGTCCATCCAGGGCCGCTACGGCATCCCCTGTGTTGGCTTCGGCCCCGGCGCCGAGTCTCAGGCTCACGCTCCCAACGAGGTGACCTTCAAGCAGGATCTGGTGACCTGCGCCGCGCTGTACGCCGCTGTTCCCGGCCTGTATCACCCCGAGAACAAGGATGGCTCCGCCACCAGCTTCCGTCAGGAGCTGACCGGCAACGACATCAAGTAAAAGCATACCGTGTGCGGCAAAACCTCTGTCATTCCGAGGACGCGAAGCGACCGTGGGAATCCGTTTCCTTCAAGATCCGGATACGGATTGCCGCGTCGGGGCTATGCCCCTCCTCGCAATGACAGGGTCACCGCGCGGCGGAAAATTCTGCGAAGCAAATATATAATAAGGAGAAAGAACGAAAATGAGCAAGACTGTTGAGCTGGCACGCCATCTGTCCACGCTGAATATCAACAACATGTACAAGACCGATTTCTATTGGACTTGGGACAAGACCGATGATGAGATCGACGCCGTATTTACCGTAGCCGACGCCCTGCGCGACCTGCGTGAGCGCAACAAGAGCACCCGCGTGTTCGATTCCGGCCTGGGCATTTCCATCTTCCGCGACAACTCCACCCGTACCCGCTTCTCCTTCGCCTCCGCCTGCAACCTGCTGGGTCTGGAGGTGCAGGATCTGGACGAGAAGAAGTCCCAGATCGCCCACGGCGAGACCGTCCGTGAGACGGCCAACATGGTGTCCTTCATGGCCGACGTCATCGGTATCCGCGACGACATGTTCATCGGCGAGGGCCACAAGTATCAGAAGACCTTCATGGACGCCGTGAAGGAAGGCTATCGTGACGGTATTCTGGAGCAGCAGCCCACTCTGGTGAACCTGCAGTGCGATGTGGACCATCCCACCCAGTGCATGGCCGACATGCTGCATGTCATCCACTACTTCGGCGGCGTGGAGAACCTGAAGGGCAAGAAGGTCGCCATGACCTGGGCCTATTCTCCCAGCTACGGCAAGCCCCTGTCCGTTCCTCAGGGCGTGATCGGTCTGTTCACCCGCTTCGGCATGGACGTGACCCTGGCCCATCCCGAAGGCTATGACGTGATGCCCGAGGTGGAGGAGGTCGCCCGCAAGAACTGCGAGAAGTACGGCTCCAAGTTCCACAAGACCAACTCCATGGCCGAGGCCTTCAAGGATGCCGACATCGTGTATCCCAAGAGCTGGGCTTCCTATGCCGCCATGGAAGAGCGCACCAAGCTGTACGCCGCCGGCGATAAGGACGGCATCGACGCCCTGGAGAAGCGCCTGCTGGCCCAGAACGCCCAGCACAAGGATTGGGCCTGCACCGAAGAGATGATGAAGCTGACCCGCGACGGCAAGGCCCTGTATCTGCACTGCCTGCCCGCCGACATCACCGGTCTGAGCTGCGCCGAGGGCGAAGTGGACAACTCCGTGTTCGACCGCTACATCGTACCTCTGTACAAGCAGGCCTCCTACAAGCCCTACATCATCGCCGCCATGATCTTCCTGGCTCAGGTGAAGGATCCCGTCAAGGCTCTGATGGAGCTGGACGAGACCAAGGATACCCGCAAGATTTTCTAAAATACTGACCCGATAGCGGGAGGGGGCTCCCTCCCGCTATTTTCTATCCAAAGCCTCCCTTGTGTAAAGGGAGGTGGCAACGCAAAGCGTTGACGGAGGGATTGTCCCATATCGCGTTATCCCCTCAGTCACCTACGGTGACAGCTCCCCTTGCAACAAGGGGAGCCTTTGATGTAGCGTGCGCTATGATGATCCCATTCGCCACACAACAGCATTTTTCGGAACTAAGGAAATAGAAGGAGAATTACCCATTATGGCAAAGAAAATCGTTATCGCGCTGGGCGGCAACGCTCTGGGCAGCACCCTGCACGAGCAGGCCGACGCCGTACAGATCACCGCCCGCGCCATCGTGGACCTGATCGCCGAGGGACACGAGGTCATCGTGGCCCACGGAAACGGCCCTCAGGTGGGCATTATCAACAACGCCATGCTGGCCCTGATGCATGAGGATCCCGGCCAGGATAGCACCCCCCTGTCCGTGTGCGGCGCCATGAGCCAGGCCTACATCGGCTATGACCTGCAGAACGCCCTGCATGAGGAGATGATGAACCGCGGCATCGACGAGCCCGTGGTCACCATGGTCACCCAGGTGGAGGTGGATCCCAAGGACCCCGCCTTCAACGATCCCAGCAAGCCCATCGGCAAGTTCCTGTCCGAGGAAGAGGCCAAGGTCATGGCCGCCAAGACCGGCTTCCTGTTCAAGGAGGACGCGGGCCGCGGCTGGCGCCGCTATGTGGCCTCCCCCAAGCCCCAGCAGATCGTGGAGCTGGGCGCCATCCGCGCGCTGAGTGACAGCGGCAACATCGTCATCTGCTGCGGCGGCGGTGGCATTCCCGTCTACCGTACCGAGCGCAACCACCTGAAGGGCGCGGCTGCCGTTATTGATAAGGACTTCGCCTCCGAGCTGCTGGCCGAGCAGCTGGACGCCGATATGCTGATCATCCTCACCGCCGTGGAGAAGGTGGCCATCAACTTCAACAAGCCCGACCAGAAGGG
Organism: uncultured Oscillospiraceae bacterium; assembly: GCA_934597345.1. Classification (GTDB taxonomy): domain Bacteria; phylum Bacillota; class Clostridia; order Oscillospirales; family Oscillospiraceae; genus Vescimonas. The sequence continues at coordinate 89,255 of CAKTRJ010000003.1, read as the reverse complement.
TCTGGACGAGCTGACCCCCGCCGAGGCCAGGGAGTACATCGCTCAGGGCCAGTTCGCCAAGGGCTCCATGCTGCCCAAGGTGGAGGCCGCCGTGAAGTTCGCCGAGTCCAAGCCCGGCCGCACCGCGCTGATCACGCTGCTGGAGAAAGCAAAGGACGGAATTGAAGGAAAAACCGGTACTCGGGTGCATCAGTGACCCTCACCGGAAGCGTTTTCACTTATCCCAGCAATTTTCTCATCTGCATTTCTAATAGCAGCATCATCAAAAAATCTATAAGGAACGCAGAATTTTAGTTGAAATCTGTGAAAAATTCCTTTATAATACTTTTGTAACATTTTGATGCGTTACTGTGAATGCCGGATCTACCATCCGTTATTCAGGCGCGCGGCAAATTTTACCCCTACCTTCAGCCGCACGTCATATATTTTAAGGAGGAAAACAAGAATGAAGAAGTTCCTTGCGTTGATCCTCGCCCTGGTCATGGCTCTGAGCCTGGTGGCCTGCGGCGGCGGCAATGACACCCCCGACACCAACGACGGCGATAACGCCGAAGGCGTCAAGGTCAAGGTCGGTTTCATCACCCTGCATGATGAAAACTCCACCTATGACCTCAACTTCATCAATGCTGCCAAGGAGGCTATCGCCAACCTGGGTCTGACCGAGGATGATTACATCCTGAAGACCAACGTTCCCGAAGGCCAGGAGTGCTATGAGGCCGCTGTTGACATGGTCGACAAGGGCTGCAACATCATCTTCGCCGACAGCTTCGGTCATGAGCCTTACATGATCCAGGCCGCTCAGGAGTTCCCCAATGTTCAGTTCTGCCACTCCACCGGTACCCGCGCTCACACCGAGGGTCTGGCCAACTACCACAACGCTTTCGCTTCCATTTATGAAGGCCGTTACCTGGCTGGTATCGCTGCCGGTATGAAGCTGAACGAGATGATCGAGAACGGCACCGAGATCAACGGCGTCAAGGTCACCAAGGAAAACGCCAAGATCGGTTATGTCGGCGCTTTCACCTATGCCGAAGTGGTTTCCGGTTACACCTCCTTCTTCCTGGGCGCCCGCTCCGTCTGCCCCACCGTCACCATGGACGTGACCTTCACCGGCAGCTGGTATGACGAGGCTCTGGAGAAGGAAGGCGCTCAGCTGCTGATCGACAAGGGCTGCAACCTGATCAGCCAGCACGCTGACTCCCTGGGCGCACCCACCGCTTGCGAGAACGCCGGTGTGCCCAACGTCTCCTACAACGGCTCCACCAAGGAAGCCGGCCCCAACACCTACATCATCTCCTCCCGTATCGACTGGGCTCCCTACTATGAGATGGCCATCAAGGCTGTCATGGAAGGCACCGAGATCCCCGCTGACTGGACTGGCGATCTGTCCACCGGCTCCGTGGTCCTGACCGAGCTGAACACCGATGTCGCTGCCGCTGGCACTCAGGAAGCCATCGACGCTGCCATGGCCAAGCTGGAAGCCGGCGAGCTCCATGTCTTCGATGTGAGCACCTTCACCACCAAGGCGGATGACACCATGAACTCCTTCAAGGTCGACTTCCTGAAGGTCGATGCTGACGGTCACATCACCTCCTACCTGGCCGACGTCGATACCGACGAGGCTTACACCGGTGATACCGAGGTCATCGAGAACGGTTACTTCGCCGAGTCTGCCAAGCGCTCCGCTCCTTACTTCGATCTGCAGATCGACGGCATCAACCTGCTGAACACCGCTATGTAAGGTCGTCCTGACGGACATCATATCAAGCCGCAAAGAGGCGGGCTGCCAAGGCAGCCTGCCTCTTTTTTCTTTTCCCGCAACTCGTTTGACGATTCTTACAAAGGATTTTCTTCTTTCTTGTGTAAGCTTACATTCTTTGTGTATACCTGACAAATTTTTTGCGAATTTTGATTTACAATACTATTTTTCTGTGCTAGAATAAAGTGTATGGAATTTAGCCCCGGCGTGCTACGAGGTGTTGCAGCCATCTGCGCCGAAAGAAAGGATGACAGCCTTGGAAAACAAATGCGCGATCAAAATGGAGAATATCACCAAGCGCTTTGGTTCCGTGGTGGCCAATAACGCCATCAACATGGAACTGCGCGAGGGTGAGATCCTGTCTCTGCTGGGTGAAAACGGCAGCGGCAAGACCACTCTGATGAATATGCTCTCCGGTATCTATTTCCCTGACGAGGGACAAATCTACATCCACGACAAGCCCGTCACCATCGCGTCTCCCAAGGATGCATTTGATCTGGGCATCGGCATGATCCACCAGCACTTCAAGCTGGTCGATCTGTTCACCGCCACCGAGAATATCATTCTGGGTCTGGAAGGCAAGCTGGATCTGAGCAGCGCCCGCAAAAAGGTACAGGACATCTGCGACAGATACGGCTTCGACATCGACCCCGACATGAAGATCTATGACATGTCCGTTTCCCAGAAGCAGACTGTCGAGATCGTGAAGGTGCTGTACCGCGGCGCGGATATCCTGATCCTAGACGAGCCCACCGCCGTGCTGACCCCCCAGGAGACCGACAAGCTGTTCGCCGTCATGCGCAACATGAAGGCCGACGGCAAGTCCCTGATCATCATTACCCACAAGCTGCACGAGGTGCTGGATGTGTCCGACCGCGTGGCCGTGCTGCGCAAGGGCGAGTACATCGGTGACGTCATGACCAAGGACGCCGACCAGCAGTCCCTGACCGATATGATGGTGGGCCACAGCGTCACCCTGAACATCAACCGTCCTGATCCCATCAACGTCACGCCCCGACTGAAGCTGGAGGGCCTGACCGTATTCGATGAGCTGGGCGTCAAGCGTCTGGACGACGTCAGCTTTACCATCAACGCCGGTGAAGTACTGGGCGTGGCAGGCGTGGCAGGCTCCGGCCAGCGCGAGCTACTGGAGTCCATCGCAGGTCTGTATCCCATCACCTCCGGTTCCGTCACCTTCTTCCCGCCTGAGAGCGACAAACCCCAGGAGCTGGCCGGCAAGGACCCCATGGACATCCGCAAGGCCGGTATCGCCATGAGCTTCGTCCCCGAGGATCGTCTGGGCATGGGCTTGGTGGGCTCCATGGGCATGACCGGCAACATGATGCTGCGCTCCTGGCGTAAGGGCAAGGGCGCGTTCTTGAACCGCAAGGATCCCGAGGCGCTGGCACAGCGCATCTGGCAGGAGCTGGAGGTCGTCACCCCCAGCACCAGCTTCCCCGTCCGCCGCATGTCCGGCGGCAACGTGCAGAAGGTGCTGGTGGGCCGTGAGATCGCCCAGCAGCCCTCCGTGCTGATGACCGCCTACGCTGTCCGCGGTCTGGACATCAATACATCCTATACCATTTACAATCTGCTGACCGAGCAGAAAATGAAGGGCGTGGCCGTCGTTTACGTCGGCGAGGATCTGGACGTGCTGCTGGAGCTGTGCGACCGGATCGTGGTGCTCTGCGGCGGACAGGTGTCCGGCGTGGTGGACGCCCGTACCACCAACAAACTTGAAGTGGGTGCTCTGATGACCCGCGTGGGAGGAGGCGCAGCGGAACATGCGTAAACAATCTCTCTTTCATATTTCCAAGCGTGACACGCTTCCTCTGGGCAAGGCATTGCTCATCCGCGGCGGCATTCTGCTGCTGGCGCTGGTGTTCTGCGGCCTGATCACCACACTGCTGACCGGCCAGAATCCCATCAGCGTATACGCCACCATTCTGGATGGCGCTTTCGGCTCTTCCCGCCGTATCGGCGTCACCGCCCGTAACGTGGCCGTCCTGCTGGGCATCTCTCTGGCCGTCACCCCCGCCTTCAAGATGCGCTTCTGGAACATCGGCGCCGAGGGTCAGACCCTGATCGGCTGTCTGGCCACCACCGCCTGCATGATCACGCTGGATGACAAGCTGCCCAACGCGGCGCTGATCATCGTTTCCCTGATCGCCGCTCTGCTGGCCGGCGCTCTGTGGGGCTTCCTGCCCGCCTTCTTCAAGGCCAAGTGGAACACCAACGAGACGCTGTTCACCCTGATGATGAACTACATCGCCATGCAGCTGGCCTCCTTCTTCATCATCATCTGGGAGGTGCCCAAGGGCGCCGGTAAGATCGGTATCATCAACCAGTCCACCCGTGCCGGCTGGCTGCCCGAGATCGGCAACGCCTATCTGCTGCCCATCCTGATCGTAGCCATCATGACCGGTTTCATGTACATCTACCTGACATACAGCAAGCACGGCTACGAGATCGCCGTGGTGGGCGAAAGCCAGCGGACCGCCAGCTATGCCGGTATCAAGGTGGATCGCGTCATTATCCGCACCATGGTGCTCTCCGGCGCGCTGTGCGCCCTGATGGGCTTCATGATGACCGCCGGTATCGACCATACCCTGACCACCACCATCGTGGACAGCCGCGGCTTTACCGCCGTCATGGTGTCCTGGATGTCCAAGTTCAATCCCTTCATCATGATCGCCGCCTCCCTGCTGCTGGTGACCATGGACCGCGGTGCCAGCGAGGTGGCCAGCGCCCTGAGCCTGAACCACTCCTTCGCCGACATTCTGACCGGTATCATTCTGTTCTTCATCATTGCTACCGAGTTCTTCATCACCTACAAGGTCACTCTGCGCAAGAGCAGCAGAAAGGAGGCGTGACGGATGGGTTTTGATTTTGTATCCTTCTTCCCCCGTGCGGTCATGCAGGGTATCCCCCTGCTGTTCGGCAGCACCGGTGAAATTCTGACCGAGAAATCCGGCAACCTGAACCTTGGTATCCCCGGTATCATGTATGTGGGCGGTATCAGCGGTGTTATCGGCGCGTTCTTCTATGAGCAGGCCACCAAGGGCGGCACCATGAACGGCTTCCTGGCCGTCATGATCCCCATCCTGTGCTCCCTGTTGGGCTCCCTGCTGATGGGCCTTCTGTACTGCTTCCTGACCGTTACCCTGCGGGCCAACCAGAACGTCACCGGTCTGGCCATGACCACCTTCGGCGTGGGCGTGGGCAACTTCTTCGGCGGCTCCCTCATCAAGCTGACCGGCAGCGAGGTTCCCTCCATCGCCCTGTCCAACACCAGTTTGTTCTTCAAGGTCGGTCTCCCCGGCGGCAATTCCGGTTGGTTCGGCCAGCTGTTCCTGTCCTACGGCTTCCTGGCCTATGTGGCCATCATCATCGCCCTGGGCGCGTCCTACTTCCTGAACCACACCCGTCCCGGCCTGCACCTGCGTTCCGTGGGCGAGAGCGCCTCTACCGCCGACGCCGCCGGTATCAACGTCACCCAGTACAAGTACAAGGCCACCTGCATCGGCTCCATGATCGCGGGTCTGGGCGGTCTGTACTATGTCATGGACTACGCCAACGGCGTGTGGTCCAACAACGCCTTCGGTGATCGCGGCTGGCTGGCCATCGCGCTGGTCATCTTCACCATCTGGCGTCCCAATGTCAGCATCCTGGCCTCCATCCTGTTCGGCGGCCTGTACATCATCAACATCTATCTGCCCACTCCCGGCGGCCAGATGGCTGTCAAGGAGCTGTACAAGATGCTGCCCTACGTCATCACCCTGCTGGTGCTGATCGTCGTCTCCCTGCGTAAGAAGCGGGAGGATCAGCCCCCTGCGTCCCTCGGTCTCTCCTACTTCCGCGAGGAACGCTGACCCCAATACAAAAAGAGTAGGCCGCTTGCGGCCTGCTCTTTTTTCCTACCCATTTTCTGATGAAGGAGCATACGATATGTCTACTCTGCTGCTGAAAAACATTGCCCAGCTGGTCACCTGCGACGACAGCGACCGGCTGCTGCAAAACGTGGATCTCTACTGCGAGGACGGCTTCATCAAGGCTATCGGCCCCGAGTTGGCCGTTACCGCCGACGAGACCATCGACGCCAGCCACATGCTGTGCTATCCCGGCCTGGTGAACACCCATCATCACCTATATCAGGTGTTCTCCCGCAACCTGCCCCAGGTGCAGAACATGGAGCTGTTTGACTGGCTCAAGACGCTGTACGAGATCTGGAAGAATCTGGACGAGGACGTGATCCGCCTGTCCAGCCTGACCGGCATGGGCGAGCTGATGAAGCACGGCTGCACCACCTGCTTCGACCACCACTATGTGTTCCCTGCCGGGGCGGGCGACCTGCTGGGTGCGCAGCTGGCGGCGGCCCAGGAGCTGGGCATCCGCATGTATCTCAGCCGGGGCAGCATGGATCTCAGCGTCAAGGACGGCGGCCTGCCGCCGGACAGCGTGGTGCAGACGGTGGACGAGATCATGGCCGACTCCATCCGCTGTATCGAAAAGTACCACGATCCCTCCTACGGCTCCATGCATCGTGTGGCGCTGGCGCCCTGCTCCCCCTTCTCCGTGTCGGCGGAGCTGCTGCGGCAGAGCGCCATTCTGGCCCGGCAGTACCACGTCCGGCTCCACACCCACCTGTGCGAGACAAAGGACGAGGAGAACTTCATGCTGGCGCGGGAGGGCGTCCGCCCGCTGGCCTACATGGAGCGTCTTGGCTGGATCGGCGACGATGTGTGGTTCGCCCACGGTATCCACTTCAACGATGAGGAGCTGCGCCTGCTGGCGGACACCGGTACCGGCGTGGCCCACTGCCCCATCAGCAACATGAAGCTCTCCAGCGGCATCGCCCGCATCCCGGAGATGCTGGCACTTGGCGTGCCGGTGGGCCTTGCGGTGGACGGCAGTGCCAGCAACGACGGCTCCAGCCTTATGGAGGAGCTGCGGGTGGCCTTCCTGCTGCACCGGCTCAACTCCAGCAAGGCCGCACCCAGCGGCTACGACATCCTGAAGATGGCCACGCGGGGCAGCACCCGTCTGCTGGGCCGGGACGACATCGGCCAGCTGGCGGTGGGCAAATGCGCCGACCTGTTTCTCATCGACAGCTGCCGTCTGGAGCTGGTAGGCTCCTGCTTCGACGCCAAGTCCGTACTGGGTACGGTAGGCGTCCGGGGGCCGGTGGACTACACGGTGGTACAGGGCCGCGTCACTGTCCGGGAGGGCCGCCTGGCCACGGTGGACGAGGCCCGCGTGGCGGAGGATGCCAATAAGAAGTGCAAGGCGTACCTGGAGATGTAACACTTCTCATATTTGCAAAAAAAATGTCATTCCGAGGAAAATGGCCGCCTTTCGACGGCCATTTTCCGTGGGAATCCGTCTCTATTCTACGAGGCGCGGATTGCCACACCAGTGTGAGCACTGGCTCGCAATGACAGTATCAATTTATGTATGCACTCATTCCAGCTCGCTGCGGTTGTTGGCCATGGTCTTGGAAAACAACTCCGCGCTGCTGGGCGGCGTATAGGTGATGGCATTGGCTCCCGCCCGGATGGTGGCGGTGATGCTCTCATCCGTAGGGCCTCCGGTGGCAATGATGGGCAGCTCCGGATATTTTTTCCGCAGGGCCGCCACGATCTCCGGCGTTCTGGCCGCGCCGGACACGTTGACGAAGTCCACGCCCGCCGCCAGATACGGCTCGATGTCCATCTTCTCCGAGATCACCGTATATACCACCGGGATCTCCACCGCCTCCTTGATGGCGTGGATGGTGTCCAGCCCGATCTTGCTGTTGCACACCACGCCGTAAGCGCCCTGATGCTCCACATAGGCCGCCATGCTGGCGCTGCGGACGCCGTTGGTCAGGCCGCCGCCCACACCGCAGAACACCGGCACCTCGGAGATGCCGATGATGGCCTGGGTGATGCTGGGCTGGGGCGTAAAGGGATACACGGCGATCACCGCGTCAGCGTTGATGTTCTTGATGATGGCCACGTCCGTGGAGAACACCAGCGACTTGATGCGGCGGCCAAACACCCGGATGCCGCTGCACTCGCTGATGCAGCGGGGCACCGACAGCGTATGCTTCCGCAGGTTCCCCTCGTAAACAGGCACATATTTTCTGACCATGCTGCTGCTCCTTCCTGAGATCATCTTCCTGTTTTTATTGTAGCATGGTTCCCGTTTTCTGTAAATAGACACTCCGTCGAATGTGTCTAAAATTCAACTTTTGTTCATACTTATGTTACATTTTTGTTAAGTTGAGGTGCATTTTATGTCCGTTTCTGTCGTTTTAGGAGACATCACCCTTTCCCATGCGGACGCCATTGTCAACGCCGCCAACTGCTCCCTGCTGGGCGGCAGCGGCGTGGACGGCGCCATCCATCGCGCCGCCGGGCCGGAGCTTCTGGCGGAGTGCCGGACGCTGGGCGGCTGCGAAACGGGACAGGCCAAGATCACCGCCGCCTATCGCCTGCCCTGCCGATATGTAATCCACACCCCCGGCCCCATCTGGCGGGGCGGCGGGCATAATGAGGCGGCGCTGCTGGGCTCCTGCTACCGCGCCTGTCTTGCGCTGGCGTGGGAGCACGGCTGCCGCAGCGTGGATTTCCCCTCCATCTCCACCGGGGTCTACGGCTACCCGCTGCCCCAGGCGGCTCACATCGCCCTGCGGGAGCTGGTGGCCTTCGACCGCACCCACGAGGGCATGACCCTGCGGATGGTATGCCATACCCCGGAGGCCCTCCACGCCTATCAGGTGGACTGGAACATGTTCTATCAGGAGACGAAGCCCCATGAGGACTAAACCGGCATGAAGTTTTGTGACCACGAACTGTAGGGGCCGGCGTCCTCGACGGCCCGCCCAACTTACGAAGGCATTTTCGGTTGTCGAGGACGCCGCCCCCTACTTACACATAGAAAAGACCGGTGCGCCGCACCGGCCTTTTACTCAAATTTTCACCAACTCATATTTCCGTGTGCCGAGACCCAGCTTTTCGCCGTGCTCCAGGCAGCTGCGCCAATCCGTGTCGGGATGGATGCGCTGGAAGTGGTCATGGGCGTGCTGATGATCCTCCGGACAGTCGGCGGCGCTGCCCCGTAGGGGCGTCTGGGCGTTCACCGCGTCGATACAGGCCATGTCCAGCGCCACGGGATCGAAGGAGGCGAACATACCCACATTGGACACGATGGCCATGTCGTTCTCGCTGCGGCAGTCGCAGTTGGGGGACACGTCGATGACCAGAGAGATGTGGAAGCAGGGACGGCCATCCACCACCGCCTTGGTGTATTCGGCGATCTTGCGGTTCAGGTTGCTGGTGGATTCATCCCAGTTGATCTGCACCGCGTTCTTGGGACAGACGGCGATGCAGCGGCCGCAGCCCACGCACTTGTCATGATCGATCGTTGCCTTTTTGTCGGTGATGATGGGTGCGCCGTGGGCGCAGATCTTGCGGCACTGGCCGCAGCCCACGCAGTATTTCTGGTTCACATGGGGTTTACCGGCGTTGTGCTGCTCCATCTTACCGGCGCGGCTGCCGCAGCCCATACCGATGTTCTTCAGGCAGCCGCCGAAGCCCGCCGTCTCATGGCCCTTGAAATGGGTCAGGGAGATGAACACGTCCGCATCCATAACGGCCCGGCCGATCTTGGCGTTCTTCACATATTCGCCGCCCGCTACCGGCACCTCCACCTCGTCGTTGCCCTTCAGGCCGTCGGCAATGATGATCTGGCAGCCGGTGGTCATGTAGTTGAAGCCGTTGACCATGGCACTGTCCATGTGATCCAGCGCGTTCTTCCGGCCGCCCACATACAGGGTGTTGCAGTCGGTCAGAAAGGGCTTGCCGCCCCGCTCCTTCACGAAGTCCGCCACGGTCTTGGCCCAGTTGGGCCGCAGATAGGCCAGATTGCCCGGCTCACCGAAATGCAGCTTGATGGCCACAAACTTCTCGTTGAAATCAATATCACCCATCCCCGCCGTTTTCATCAGGCGCGTCAGCTTTTGCTGCAAATTCTCATGATAATCAGCACGCAGATCGGCAAAATAAACCTTAGAAGCCATAATTTTGTTGTCCTTTCTCCGTTTTTGCGTTTATATGGGATCATGTCGATATAGTCTATCATATTTTCCCCCGTTGTGCTATACTATATCTCAACAAATTTTCGAGAGGAGGCCCGCCCATGCGTATTCTGACGCTGCCCATCACGCCGGAGCTGTCCGGCCAGACGGTGAAGCATCTGCTGCGGCAGGAGCTGGGCCTGTCCTCCTCGCTGCTGAAATCCCTCAAGTGGCGGGAGAACGCCATCCTGCTGAACGGCAGCCCTGTCACCGTCCGGGCTGTGGCCCATGAGGGCGACGTGCTGACGGCGGACGTATCTGACCCGCCCGCGGAAAGCCCTGTCGTTCCGGTGGACTATCCGCTGGACATCCTGTGGGAGGACGAGGATCTGCTGATCCTCAACAAGCCCGCCGGGATCACCGTCCACTCGGCGGCGCTGACGGAGGAGACCGTCACCGTAGCGGGCGCGGTAGCCCACTATCTGGGCTGCGACACCTTCCATCCGGTGAACCGGCTGGACCGGGGCGTTACCGGCGTGATGGTGATCGCCAAAAACGGCTACATGCACCAGCGGTGCATGGCCATCCTCCACACCGACGACTTCCGCCGGGAGTATCGGGGCATCTGTGACGGCGTACCCCAGCTGCCCGCCGGAACCATCGACCTGCCCATCAGCCGCCAGCCGGGGTCGCTGCTCAAGCGCAGCATCGACCCGGAGGGCCTGCCCTCCCGGACGGAATATGAGGTCTTGTCCGTGTCCCATGGCCGCGCCCTGCTGCGGCTGCGGCCCATCACCGGCCGCACCCACCAGCTGCGGCTCCACATGGCGGCTATAGGCCATCCCCTCACCGGAGACTGGCTCTACGGCGCGGAAGACAAGGCCCTTATCACTCGCCCGGCCCTCCACAGCTATGAGCTGTGGCTGCGACACCCGCTGACGAAGGAGCTGCTGCACATCACCGCGCCAATACCGGAGGATATGCTGTCTCTCATCAAGGAGGAAAAGCTATGATAACATTCCGCCCATTAACGGCACAGGAAATTCCCCTTTGGCATGCCGACGAGTTATCCGAGGCCTTCATCCCACAGGAGCGCAAACCACTCCCCGACATTCTGCATATGATCGCGGACGGACGTTATGAGGTGTGGGGGCTTTTTGACGCTGATCGGCTTCTGGGGTATGCCGCGCTGTGGAAAAGCAACGCCGTTCCCCTTGTGCTGTTAGATTATCTGGGCGTGACCCGCAGCCGCCGTTCCGAAGGCTTAGGCAGCCGAATCCTATCCTATCTCAGTGCCCAGGGACGGACACTGGTCACGGAAGCAGAGCTGCCGATCCTGGATGGCGACCCGGGCGAAAACGCCCTGCGGCAGCGGCGTATTGCCTTCTATATCCGCAATGGCTTCGTACCCGCCTATCGGATGGCCACCTGCGGTATGGCGTGGCAGGCGCTGCTGCTGCACGCCGATGCGCCGCTTCCGGAAATCATGGCATGGCATAAGGCCTTATACGGGCCAAAACGAACCGATGTGGTCGTCCCTCTGCCTGAGGGCGAATTGCCGCAGCTTCCCTATTGGATCACATGAAAGCAGGAGACCGGAGCTGAACTCCGGTCTCCTGTCTTTTCACAGATCCACTTTTTCATACAGCTTTGCCGCTTTCCGGAAGGTCAGCAGCATGCCCACCGCGTACACGACAACGCTGACCACCAGCACCGGCAGCAGCCGCAGCTGTGTGGCTCCGTCCAGATCGTCCAGCCAAACCAGCCCCGGAAAATGGGGCAGCGCCTCGCACACGATCATCAGCAGCGTCACGGGGATCAGCGCCTTGACGAAGGCTATGCCCACCTTATAGCCGCTGCGATAGAAGGATGTCAGAAACACCGCGTTGAACACCGCGTACATCAGGAAGCCCGCCGCGAACAGCGCCAGATTGGGGTCCATGCCCACCAGATTGTCCTTGCCCGGCTGTAAACGCACCGCCAGCAGCGCGCAGGGCACCAGCACCGCCAGCGACAGCAGCTCCACCAGTGCCGTCAGCACACAGCCCGCCTTCACCGTGTCCCGCTTGGGTACCGGCAGGATGGCGGAATAGTAGATGTCCTTCTGCTCCCGGACGTTCAGGAAGGTGAAGAACAGGCCCAGCATCACATAGAAAAAGATGATGGTATAGGGATAGTTGGAGATCAGCACCATAATGCCGAACAGGCAGAACACCGGCGTCATGGGATGGCACACCAGCCGCAGCTGCTTATATAACAGCGCCTTCATCCAGCCCCCTCCTCTCCACGGAAACGATGATATCCTCCAGTGTGGCGCCCCAGTTGGCGTAGGCCGCCATAAACTCCGCCACGATGGAGCTGTGGAAAATTTCGCCATCCTTGATAAATGTGATATGGCTGGCGCACTTCTCCAGATCCGATGTAATGTGGGTGGAGAACAGAATACTCCGCTGCCCGTCCGCCACGATGGCCCGGAACAGCTCCACCAGTTCGTCACGGGACACAGGGTCAAGGCCGCTGGTGGGTTCGTCCAGGATCAGCAGCCTGGCGTTATGGCTTAGCGCCAGCGCCAGCAGATACTTCACCTTCATGCCGCTGGACAGCTGATCCACCCGCTTCGTCTCGTCGATGTGAAACAGCTCCAGATAGTGCCGGTACTTCGTCTCGTCCCAGTTGTTGTAAAACCGCCGGCTCACATCGGTGATGGTTTTGACCTTCTTCTTGGGATAGAAGTCGATGCCGCCCAGCACCACACCGATCTGCTCCTTGAATTCCCGCTCATGCTGCCGCACGTCCTGGCCGAAAAAATGGACGTCGCCGCCGTCAGGATGTACCAGTCCCAGAATGGATTTCAGCGTGGTGGATTTGCCCGCGCCGTTGCGGCCGATGAAGCCCACCACCGCGCCCTGGGGCACGTCGAAGGACACATCCTTCAGGGCAAACGCGGGGTAGGTCTTGCAAAGGCCCCGTACCTCCAATGCGTTCATTCCTCGTCCTCCCCATCCTCAGGTATACCGTCAAAGACCTGCTTCAGCATGGGATGCAGCTTCTCCGGCGTCTGCAAAGCGATGCCCCGCTTCTTGTCCGCCAGCAGCACCAGCATATCCCCCGGCTCGATGCCGAACATCTCCCGGGCCTCCTTGGGGATCACGATCTGGCCCTTGGGCCCCACCCGCACCGAGCTCATATAGTGCCGGTCGTCCCGTCTTGTGCTTTTCATGGTATCACTCCATTTCAAAAGTATGACTTTTCTTACTTTTGCACATTGTAGCACAGTCACCCGCCGTTGTCAAGAAAAAAGCAAGGCTCCCTTGCGGGAGCCTTACCGTAAATATTCAGTTCCGGGAGCACTTCTCCGCGTCGATGGCCAGCACCACCATCAGGGCATACAGGGCGTCCCGCTCATCCGCCACATCGATCACATAGGTGTCCGTCCAGTGGAACAGCTCCTTGGATACGACGGCCACCTGACGGCCCGCGCCATCCAGAATGGTATAGTCCCACTCCATAAAGCTGCCCTCCACCCGCCAGCCGTTGTAGTCCAGCGTGAACGCGGGCCGCAGGAAGGTAAACTCCTTGCGGATCGTCCCCACACATTCGTCGCCCACATACATATCAAACTTCGGCAGGAAGGTGAACACCTGCTGCTTCACGGTGGCAATATGGCGGCCCTGCGGGTCAAGGATGTGGAGACAATGGCCCCAGGCCAGCTTGCCCTCCACGGTATAGGCCACGGCGCCGGTCTCCTCCGGTCCGTTCATATAGTAGATATCGTAGCTGTCGAACCACGAGAACATTCGCTGCTTGAAATATAGCTTCATGGGAGCGCTCCTTTCCTTTGGTGGTTCTATTGTATCAGACTTTGCAGGCATACGCAAGTGGTGTTGCCCTTGCCAAGCCCCGTGATTTCTGGTATAGTAGACCCACCAAACCGAAGGAGCGACAACGATGGATCTTTGCGACCGCCGGGAGATACAGGCGCTTCTGGAGCGCCACGGCTTCCGTTTTTCCAAGGCCATGGGCCAGAATTTTCTCATTGAGGGCTGGGTGCCCCGCGATATTGCCGACGCCAGCGGCGCGGATGAACACACCGGCGTGCTGGAGATCGGCCCCGGCATCGGCCCGCTGACGGCACAGCTGGTGCGCCGTGCGGGTAAGGTGGTTTCGGTGGAGCTGGATGAGCGGCTCTATCCCGTGCTGCGGGAGACCATGGCGAATGCCGAAAACTTCACCCTCATCGAGGGCGACACCATGAAGCTGGACTTTCCCCAGGTGATCCGGGAGCATTTTGCCGGGCTGCGGCCCATTCTGTGCGCCAATCTGCCCTATAACATCACCACCCCCGTGTTGACCAAGTGCGTGGAGAGCCGCTGCTTCGACAGTCTCACCGTCCTGATCCAGAAGGAGGTGGCGGAGCGCATCTGCGCCCGGGCCGGAACGGCGGAGTACGGCGCGTTTACCGTGCTGATGCAGTACTACACCGCGCCGGAGCTGCTGTTCACCGTGCCGCCCTCCTGCTTCCTGCCGGCGCCCAAGGTCACCTCCGCCGTGATCCACTGTCCCGTGCGGAAGGCTCCGCCGGTGGAGGTGGTGTCCGAGGCCGCCCTGTGGCGGACGGTGAAGGCCGCCTTCGCCCTGCGGCGCAAGACGCTGGTGAATTCCCTTCAGACCGGCTATCAGCTGCCGAAGGAGCAGCTGACGGAGATCGTCACCGCCTGCGGCTTACCCGCCGCCGTCCGGGGCGAACGGCTGACGCTTCAGGACTTCGCTGCCCTGACCAACGCACTGGCCGCGGCGGAGCAGGCAAAATAAGCCATTGTTTACAAAACCTTCACCCAATATTAACGGAAATTATGGTATACTGGAAGCCAGATTTTACAAGGAAATGAGTGACGACTTCTGGAACTGAACCGAAAGACCATCCGCAATATCCTGCTGATCGCCTGCGGCGTTACGCTGGTGTGGTGGCTGGTGAACCATTTTGACCTGCTGCTGAATATTCTGGACACCATTCTGGGTATCCTGTCCCCCATCCTTATCGGCCTGATCCTTGCCTTTGTGCTGAATCTGCTGCTGGTACCGCTGGAGCGGCTGTGGAACAAGCTGTTTCTGAAGGAAAACAGCAAGCCCATCGTAAAAAAGCTGCGGCGGCCTATCTGTCTGCTGCTGAGCTTTCTGATCGTGCTGGGCGTGATCTTCGCCGTGTGCTTCGTGGTGATCCCCCGTCTGGGCAGCACCGTGGTGGACATGGTGAACACCATCACCGCCTATGTCAAGACGCTGGACGTGCGGTATGACGACCTGCGCGCCACGCTGGAGCAGTACGCCATCACCCTGCCGGAGATTGACCTGGGCAAGAATGACCTGCTGACCAAGATCACCGATCTGGTGGCCAAGGGCGGCTCGGCCCTGCTGAACACCACCATCAGCGTCACCACATCGGTGCTGTCGGCGGTGGTGAACCTGCTGATGGGCGTGGTGTTCTCCATCTACATACTGGCCCAGAAGGAGACGCTGGCCCGTCAACTGAAAAAGCTGCTGTACCTGACATTTCCGGAGCAAAAGGTCACGCCGTTTCTGGCGTTTCTGAGCCGGGTCAGCCGCACGTTTTCTCAGTTCATCACCGGCCAGACCATCGAGGCTGTCATTCTTGGCACGCTGGTGCTGCTGGGCATGCTGATCCTCCGCCTGCCCTACGCCCCGGTCATCGCCGTGCTGGTGGGCGTCACCGCCCTGATCCCCATTCTCGGCTCGTGGATCGGGGCCATTGTGGGCGCGCTGCTGATCCTGCCAGTATCCTTCATGAAGGCCATCTGGTTTGTGGTGTTCCTGATCGTCCTGCAGCAGATCGAGGGCAACCTGATCTATCCCCATGTGGTGGGCAAATCCGTTGGCCTGCCGGGTATCTGGGTATTCTTTGCCGTCATCGTGGGCAGTGGTCTGGGCGGCATCGCCGGTATGCTGCTGGGCGTGCCTGTCTGCGCCGTGATCTATGACGAGGTGCGCCGCACCATGCGCAAAAAGGAAGCGGCAATGAGCGGCAAAATTCTGTGATATTTCATTGGGAGTATTTCTGATGTCTTCCGGATAACTACCGCGCCAAAGCCTCCCCTTTGTAAGGGGAGGTGGCAACGCGAAGCGTTGACGGAGGGGTTGTCGGTGCGTTAAGAAAACATGCCGGTGGCATGTTTTCAGCATCCGATCTCGGCGGCTATATCCTGTTGCGGTGCCCAAAATTTTGCTGCGGAATTAAAGCCGCCAAAATTTTGACCGCTGCCACTCGCTCACCTCGCTTTTTCTGCCACTGGCAGCGCTCGGATCGCTCCCCGCCGTAGCATCCATCTGGACTTACGCAGTACCATCTTAACCGTCAATCCCCCAGTCACCTTCGGTGACAGCCCCCTTTACACAAGGGGGCCTTTTGTTGCATCTTTACGACTCTGCAAGGCAGCATCAGAAAAGCCGCCCATCGGGGCGGCTTTTCTGCTTCGGTGGGGAAAACTTGACAAATTATGCCGAAACTGGTATACTTTGTGGCGTATTTTTCCATTTTGGCCCCATTCACGGTTTATCACGGCGGCCAAATGGATATCATCGAGGTATTATGAAAGAACGATTGCAACAACTTTGGCCCAACATCAAGTTCGCCTGGCGCTGCATGGGAGACAATCTCCGCATCTTTGGCGAGATGGATGAAGTGCGGGCCTTGAAGCGTGCTTTCCGGGTGTTCTGGTGGCGTCTGGGCGACGTATTTGCCCTGATTGGCCGCCTGCTGTGGGCATGGTTCCTGAACACCCGTATGGTGCGCTCCGCCAAAGCGTGGTGGAAGCGGACGAAAAAGGCTGTCTGGGAGCTGCCGCAGTATCAGTTTCTGCGCCGCTTCTCCAGCAAGCTGAAGGCCAATGTCTGGCTGCGCTGGCTGGTATTCGGCGGCTTCGCCATTCTGATCTCCCTGCCGTGGTGCCTGTCAGACACCACGGCCAAGACCTACACCTACCTGGTGGTCACTGACGAGGTCACCGAGGTGGTGGACGGCTATCCCGATTTCACCTATGAGAGCGATACCCTTCGCGTGCTGGAAAACACCGGCGGCGACGCCCAGATCATCCTGTCCGCCGGACAGACAGTGCTGATCCGTCACGGCGATGAGCTGCTGACGGTGGAGTCCTATCACGAAACGGTGCAGAACCTGCTGGAGCGCTATGACATCCGTGTGGGCAAGGATGAGATGATCGGCGTCAACAACACCGGTCTCAAGACTTTGATCCACATCGGTGACGAGCTGCGCTGCCGCCGCCGTGAGACCACGGTGGACACCTATAAGACCAAAGTGCTGTATGACTACCTGCTGCCCTACGGCGAGCATGTGATATTGCAGGAAGGCACCCCCGGCGCCACCACCGACACCTATGACGACGTGTACCGCAACGGTGAATTGGTCAACACCGTGCTGGTGGACCGCAGCGACAGCACCGCCCGGGCTCAGATCATCGTCTATGGCCGCCTGGTGAAGGAAGTGGAGCAGGATGACCGCATCGAACGCGACGTTCCCTACGGCAGCGGACGCTCCGGCGGCTATCTGGTGTTCCAGTCCGGTTACAGCATGACCTATTATGACAAGCTGACCTGCAACTCCACCGCCTATTACAGCGGCGGCGAGAAGGGCGCGGCATGGACCACCGCCACCGGTCATTCGGTGGGGCTTGGCATCGTCGCCGCCGACCCCAAGACCTTCCCCTATCACTCCCGGATGTTCATCCAGTCCTACGGCATGGGACAGGTGGAGGATACCGGCGGCATGAAGGGCAACGTGATCGACGTGTGGTTCCCCAGCTACGCGGACTGTGTAACCTGGGGCCGCCGCAACGTGACCGTATGGCTGCTGGACTGAAAGTGTGATAAAAAGAGTGCGTTCCCAAAGGAACGCACTCTTTTTATCACTTGTCCGCCGACACATCCCACACCGCTGTCTCCGGCAGCAGCTCCGCCAGCCGTTCCGGCGCGGCGGCAAGCTGCGCCTTCTGCTGATGGGTCAGGTGCTTCTTGATGGCGTATTCCACCCTTGCCGCCGTGGACTTGCCGCCGCAGCGCCACACCGCCGCGATGGCCTCCGGCGGATAAGAACGGGTAAACTTCGCGCCCTTGCCCGACAGATGCAGCGCAAACCGCTTGGCTACATCCGCCGCAAGACCTGTGTAATACACGCCGCCCCGGCATCGGAGCATATATACAAAATACATCCGCTATCTCCCCTTTTCGCCCTATTTTACCGGAATTTCCTTGCAATTACAACCGCTGTGTGGTAAAATTTTTGGTTGAAATCTGTGCAATAAGGAGCCTTTTATGGGACTTTTTGATTACTATCTGCGGTATATGACTGAACTGCTGGAGGGCAGCCGTCCCGCACCGGAGGGCATCACCCTGACGGCGGAGGACGATGAGGGCCGCACCCGCCAGATCACGGAGCAGCTGGCCGCCATGGGCGCGGCAGACTTCGTCCGGGCCTGCGCCGCACAGGACGGCGAGACGCTGCCGGAGGAGCTGTTCAGCGGCGACAGCGGCATGGCAGGCTTTGAGGCGTTTCTGAAAAGCACCAGGCAGGAGGAAGCCCCTCAGCCGGAAGTCCCTGCCGAGCCTGACCCCGACGCAGGCAAGCACGCCTTTGAGGTGTTTCTGGACTGCGTTGCCATGGACGACGGACTGGTGCAGTATCTCATCGATGTGCTGAAGCGCCGGGACTGGAAGGAATTCTACAAGCTGAGCCAGATCACCACCCGTATGGATCTCGACCCGGAGGAATTTCTCTACTGGCTGGGCCACCGGGAGGACTATGCCGACGACGAGGAGCGCTCCTGTGCCGTCATCATGGACAGCTGCCTGGAGCGGCTGATGAACGAGGGGAAGCTGGAGCTGGCGGCGGCGCTGCTCAGCGGCGACCAAACCACCTTTGACCGCTTCCGCTGCGACGCGCCGGAGCTGGTGCACCTGCCCCAGGCCACCTACGAGTGGTTCAGCCGCCACTATCTGGATCGGGACTACCCCATCCGGGTGCTGATGAAATGGAACGGCGTCACCTTTCCGGAAGAGCGCCAGTAAGGAGAGAGCATATGACCACCAATGAACTGTACGCCCAGATGGGCGTTTCCCAGCGGGTGCTGGATTTCGGCGCGGCGGTTCTGGCGGAGATCGCGCCCCAGTTCGCCCATATCGACGCTGTGGCCGAGCACAATCAGGCCAAGGTGATACAGGCCATGCAAGAGAACCGTCTGGCCGCCATGCACTTCAACCCCTCCACCGGCTACGGCTACGACGACGACGGCCGGGACAATCTGGAGCGCATTTATGCCCGCATCTTCGGCACCGAGGCGGCGCTGGTGCGGCCTCAGATCACCTGCGGCACCCATGCGCTGGCGCTGGCGCTGGCGGCCAACCTGCTGCCGGGTGACGAGCTGCTGTCTCCGGTGGGCGCGCCCTACGACACGCTGGCGGGCGTCATCGGCACGCGGCCAACCCCCGGCTCGCTGGCGGAGTACGGCGTCAGCTACCGGCAGGTGGAGCTGCTGGAGGGCGGCGCTTTCGACTATGACGGCATCCGCGCCGCCATCAACGAGAAAACCAAGCTCATCACCATCCAGCGCTCCAAGGGCTACGCCACCCGCCCCAGCTACTCCGTGGCCCAGATCGGTGAGCTGATCGCCTTCTGCAAGCAGTGCAAGCCGGACGTGATCTGCATGGTGGACAACTGCTACGGCGAGTTTGTGGAGACCGACGAGCCTACCAATGTGGGTGCGGACATGGCCGTGGGCAGTCTCATCAAGAATCTGGGCGGCGGACTGGCTCCCACCGGCGGCTACATCTGCGGCCGTCAGGAGCTGATCGACCGCTGCGCCTATCGTCTCACCGCGCCCGGCCTGGGCCGCGAGGTAGGCGCGAATCTGGGCGTGCTGCCCGCCTTCTATCAGGGGCTGTTTCTGGCCCCTACGGTGGTGTCCTCCGCCGTGAAGGGCGCGGTGTTCGCCGCCGCCTGCTATGAAAAGCTGGGGTTCCGTGTGGTGCCCTCCTCCCACGAGGCCCGCCGGGACATCATTCAGGCGGTGGAGCTGAAGAGCCGCGCGGGCATGGTGGCCTTCTGCAAGGGCATCCAGGCCGCCGCGCCGGTGGACAGCTACGTCACGCCGGAGCCGTGGGCCATGCCGGGCTATGACGATGAGGTCATCATGGCGGCGGGCGCATTCATTCAGGGCGCGTCCATTGAGCTTTCCGCCGACGGCCCCATCCGCGAGCCCTACGCCGTGTATTTTCAGGGCGGCCTGACCTGGTATCACGCCAAGCTGGGCATTCTCATGAGCCTGCAAAACATGCTGGACGCGGGACTGATCGAACTATAAGCAAAAAGAGAGACTGGCTTTGCCAGTCTCTCTTTTTGCTTATTCCGCTTCGCCGGTCACGATGCCGTACATGGTCACCAGCAGCTCCTCCGTGACGTTCTCCGTCATGCCCAGCGTGTAGCTGACGCCGTCGGTATGCCACAGGGCCATGCCCTGCCCCTCGTCGGTGAAGTAGCAGGTATAGGGTACATCCTCGGAATCGTTGGTGGTCTTTGTCCACTCATAGTACATGCCGGAGATGTCCTGCACCGTCTGGGTCTTCTGGCCCCGGTAGGTGTAGGTCTGCCCCTGATAGACGAAGCTCACCTGCGCCAGCGGCGAATCGCCGTCGATGTAGCTGTACGTCACATCCACCGCCGTGATGGGCACATTCAGGGTGATGCCGGTCGTCTCCGCCACCTCTTCAGCGGTGGACTCATGCACCGGGTTAGGGATCTGGCTGACGTCGCCGCTCTCCTGAGGCTTTTTCACCGTGCAGGCGGCCAGCGCCAGCACGCAGCAGGCGGCCAAGGCACATACAAGCAGTTTTTTCATAGTGATAACTTCCTTTCTCTGGAATGACACTCCTTAGACGTATCTCTCCCGCAAAAGGTTCCCGCTGAGGGAAGATTTCTCAACACACCGATTTACAGCAGCTCCGACAGGCGGTGGGGCTGTTCCTGGCCTGCCAGCACGCGGCACGCGCCAGCCGCCAGCGCCTCCATCTCAAACTCGCCGGCCATGACCTCCACCGGCGCGATGAAGGACAGCTTCTTCGTCAGATAGTCCACCACATATTTCGAGTGAGCGATGCCGCCGGTGAGGATGATGCGGTCGATCTGTCCGTCGGCTGCCGCCGCCAGCGCGCCAAGGGACTTGGCCGCGCCGTACAGCATGGCGTCGTACACCAGCTTGGCCTTCTCATCGCCTGCGTCGATGCGCTGCTCCACCTCGCGGGCGTCGCTGGTGCCCAGATGGGCCTTCAGGCCGCCCGCGCCACGGACGAACTTCATCAGCTCCTTCTCCGTGTATTCGCCGGAGAAGCACAGATGGATCAGGCTCTGGCAGTCCTCGCCGCCGCTGCGCTCCGGAGCGAACATGATCTCGTCGTCACGGACGCCGTCCACCATCTTACCGCCGATGAACAGCCGTGCCGAAGCGCCGCCGCCCAGATGCAGCACGATGAAGCGGCACTCCTCCAGCGGCTTATGCATGACCTCCTTGGCGCAGCGGATGGCCATGGCCCGGCAGTTCAGAGCATGGCCCAGCATCCGGCGCTGCAGCATGGGCATGCCGGTGATGCGGGTCACGGGGGTCATTTCGTCCACCGCCACGGGATCGTACACATAGGCGGGGATGCCCTGCTTTTCGGCGATGTGCAGGGCGATGACCGCGCCCAGATTGGAGGCGTGAGCCGCCTCCTTCACGCCGTACAGATAGTCACACATCTGCTTGTCCACCACGAAGGCGCCGGAGGGGCAGGGCGGGATCTGGCCGCCCCGGGCGCACACGGCGTTCAGGCTCTCCGGGGCGATATTCTTCTCGTCCAGCATCTTCTCCACCAGAGCGCGGCGGAAGTCCACCTGATCCATGATCTGAGCGAAGGGGGCAAGCTCCTCAGCGCTGTGGCGCAGCGTCTCCTGAAAGACGCACTGCTCGCCGTCAAAGACGCCCATCTTGGTAGAGGTGGAGCCGGGATTGATGACAAGAATACGATAGCTCATTGGCATGCTCTCCTTTTCTGGCTTATTGACCGGTCATGGTCTTCATGACCTGGAATTCCTCCTGATTCAGGGTCTTCATCATGGCCAGACCCTCGTCGATGTCCAGATCGGACACCTGATCGCTGTGGATGACGATGACACGGTTGGTACCGCCCTCGGCCAGCACCCGCACGGCCTCATAGCCCATGCGGGTGGCGATGACGCGGTCCTTGGCGGTGGGGCTGCCGCCCCGCTGGATGTGGCCCAGAATGGTGACGCGAGGGTCGAGACCCAGCTCTGCCTTGATCTGCTCGCCCACCTTCATGGCGCTGACGCAGCCCTCGGCCACCACGATCATGAAGTTGGTCTTGCCCATCAGGCGGGCCTGACGGATCTTCTCGGCCACATGAGCCTCAAAGTCGTATTCCGTCTCCGGCACCAGCACCGCCGTGGCGCCCACGGCAAGGCCCACATACAGCGCCAGATATCCGGCGTGGCGGCCCATGACCTCCACCACGGAGCAGCGCTCGTGGGACTGCATGGTGTCCCGCAGCTTGTCGATGCATTCCACCGCCGTGTTGGCGGCGGTATCGAAGCCGATGGTATAATCGGTACAGACGATATCGTTGTCGATGGTGCCGGGGATGCCCACCACGGAGATGCCCCACTTGCTCAGATCCTGGGCTCCCCGGAAGGTGCCGTCGCCGCCGATGGCCACGATGCCGTCCAGACCCAGCAGCTTGCAGGTGTTATAGGCCTTCTCCTGCCCTTCCTTGGTGCGGAATTCGTCGCTGCGGGCGGTATACAGGATGGTGCCGCCCCGGTTGATGATGCGGCTGACGCTGGAGCTGTCCATCTGCACGAAGTCGCCGTTGATGAGGCCCTGCCAGCCGCGGCGGATGCCCACCACCTCGATGCCCCGGCTCAGGGCGCTGCGCACCACGGCGCGGATGGCGGCGTTCATGCCCGGCGCGTCGCCGCCGGAGGTCAGGACACCGATGCGTTTTACTGCGTTTTCCATAGTACATACACCTCTGTTATCATGAGTTTATGTTTACCATCGATTTTATTCCATGATATAGTATACCACGGCAGCAGGCCCAAGGCAACCGTTGAAATATGAGACAGCTTGTGCTAAAATGGTGAAAAATCTGCGTCAAAGGGAGAGATGACCATGCATCCCCAGTTTGAGGGCCTTATGCCCCAGTGGTTCAAGCGGGCCAACGTATACACCGGCTCCATCGGTGATTTCCGCTACCGCTTTGCCACGGACAAGAAAGAGAATACGCTGCGCGCGTCGGTATACAGCGTCTATTGCTATGAGGTGGCTGACGACGTGGTGGAGGAGACCTTCCCGTGGGACGAAGAGGGCGTAAAAGCCTTACAACAATGGGTGCAGGCGAAATACGAGGCGTTTGCAAAGGAGCACAGTTGATATGGCACAGCATTTTCCCTGCTACTCGGCGGTTTTCCCGCTGCTGCTGAGAGAGCATAACGGCAAGCGGGAGATCCTGCTGCACCGCCGGTATCACACCGGTTATATGGACGGCAAGTGGGACATTGCCGGTTCCGGCCACGTGGACGAGGACGAGACGGCACGTCAGGCGCTGGCCCGCGAGTGCCGCGAGGAGTTGGGCATCCGCGTCCGGCCGGAGGACGCGGAATTTACCCACGTCTGCCACCGGCTGGGCAAGGAGGGCGACCGCACTTATTATGACCTGTATTTCTTCGTCCATGCCTATGAGGGCACGCCCGCCATCATGGAGCCGGACAAGTGCGACGGTCTTAACTGG
Source organism: uncultured Oscillospiraceae bacterium (assembly GCA_934597345.1). Lineage (GTDB taxonomy): Bacteria > Bacillota > Clostridia > Oscillospirales > Oscillospiraceae > Vescimonas. The sequence continues at coordinate 65,574 of CAKTRJ010000003.1, read as the reverse complement.
TTTGCGCTGGACGCGCTGCCGGAGGATATGATCGACTTCCGCCGTCTTCACCTTCATCAGGTACTGAACGGCGAGGTATACGACGAGCTGTTTTAACAAAAAGGAAGGCATCCGAAACGGATGCCTTCCTTTTTGTTATGCGCTCAGTTTTCCCGCAGGGTGCCATCGATGTTGACGGTGACCACCTGCCATGGGATGAATTTTCCGCTGTTTTGCAGGGCCGTTTTGGCGGCGAACTCCAGCCCGCCGCAGCAGGGCACCTCCATCCGCACGATGGTCAGGGAGCGGATATCGTTGCGGCTGATGATCTCCGTCAGCTTCTCCGTGTAGTCCACGCCGTCCAGCTTGGGACAGCCGATGAGACAGACCTTCCCCGCCAGCAGACGGCTGTGGAAGCCGCCGTAGGTGAACGCGGAGCAGTCCGCCGCCACCAGCAGCGACGCGCCGTCAAAATACGGGGCCTGCACCGGAGCCAGCTTGATCTGCACCGGCCAGTTGGTCAGTTGGCCCTCCTGTTCACCGGAGACAGGGGTGGGCTTTTTCTGCTGCATCTGCCGCATGGCCGCGCCGGGACAGCCGGTGTGGACAGGGCGTTCCTTGGCGGCCCTGGCAGCCAGTACGGCGGCCTCGTCATAAGCGGGAGCCTCCCGCTCTTCAAAGGTGATGGCGTTGGTATGACAGGCGGGCAGGCAGTCGCCCAGACCGTCACAGTAATGCTCGTGCATCAGCTTCGCCTTGCCGTTCACCAGACTGATAGCGCCCTCGTGACAGGCGTTGACACAGGCCCCGCAGCCGTCGCACTTTTCCTCGTCGATATGGATGATCTTGCGGATCATGGACATGACCTCCTCGTTAGATTCTGACGGTAGTATACCCCGCCGTGTCAGTTTCGTCTGTTGCTTTTGTCACATATTTATCATCTTCCCCTGTCTATCTCTGACATCGCTGGACAATTTCGGTTTTTTTGTCGCTAAGCGGCACACAATTCCAGGCAGTTTTGCAGAAAACGACAGGTTTCTGTCACTTTTTCCCAAGGAGAAAAATGTCCGTTCCTGTGGTTTTTTGTTGCAATATACAGAGCCCTATGGTAAAATTAACAATTGGTTAAAACTTTTCTTTTCCCTGTTATAAAGAAGTCAAGCCACCGCCGGATACATCCCTGTCCCTGTACAGACGCATGCATTTGGCGGTTATTTGTAAGGATTGGAGTGGAGCGAGAAACAATGATCATGTGTGTGTTTTTGTTCGCCCTGTGGCTGCTGCTCAACGGCAGAGTCACCGTGGAGATCTGCCTGTTCGGTGTGGTGATCGCCGGTGCGGTGTACGCCTTCTGCGTATACGCGCTGGGGTATCATCCCAGTCACGAGCGGCGGCTTCTGAAGCGGCTGGGCGGCTATGTGGTGTACGTCGCCGTACTGATCTGGGAGATCATCAAGGCCAACCTGGCTGTGATTCGGATCATTCTGGTGCCGCCCCACAAGTACCATCCCGCCATCGTGCGGCTGAAGATTCCCTTTGAGAAGAACATTTCCCGGGTACTGCTGAGCAATTCCATCACCCTGACACCGGGCACCGTCACCATCGAGCAGAGCGGCGACGATTTTCTGGTGCTGTGTCTGGATAAGTCCAACGCCGACAGCATCCCCGACTGGAACCTGACCCGGATGCTGCGGAAAATGGAGGGCGAGGAATGGAACTGATCCAACAATGCTATGACTACCTCTTTTGGGGTGTGCTGGCGGCGCTGGCCTTGTGCGTGATTGCGGTGCTGGTCTATATTCTGAAGGCCCATCTGACGGTGGACCGCATCATCGGCATCAATCTGGTGGGCACGCTGGTGGTCATCATCATCTGCGCCCTGACCTATCTGCTGGGCGAGGACTATCTGGCGGACATCGCCGTGATCTATGTGGTCATGTCCTTCATCGCCGTGATGATGCTGTGCCGCATTTACATCAACCTGTATGACCGCAGACGAAAGGAGAAGGAACAGCATGATCGGTGAATGGATCCGTTTCGGCCTGTGCGCCGCGTTTATTCTGGCGGGACTGTTCATCATGGTGGTATCCATCATCGGCCTGTTTCGCTTTGACTTCGCCCTGCAGCGCATCCATGCCGCCGCGCTGGGCGACACCCTGAGTCTGCTGCTGTTCACCATCGGCATCCTGATCGCCGTGGGCTTCCATGCTGTGGCGTGGAAGCTGATCCTGGTGCTGGCATTGCAGTGGATGACCTCGCCGCTGAGCAGCCACATGCTCAGCATGTTTGAATACCGCGCCGATGAGAATCTGGGCGAGCATCTGGATCTCAGTGACGCGGAGTATCACACCGAAGGAACCAAGGAGGAGGTGGCTGCCGAATGATGACGACCTTTCGCCTGATACTGCTGGTGGGGCTGATCGTATGCGCCGCCGCCACCGCCCTGACCAAAAAGCCCATGCAGGCCGTGATCATCTACATGGCCTATTCCGTCATCATGTCGGTGATCTGGATCATGCTGGAGTCCCCCGACCTGGCCATCACCGAGGCGGCGGTGGGCGCGGGCATCACCAGCCTGCTGCTGTTCCTGACGCTGCGGCGGCTGAACCTCATCGACCGGGATGAAGAGCACCGCAAGCATGAGGAGGAAACCATCCGCCAGCATGCCGCCCTTCACGAGGAGCGGGGAGAGGAGGACGGCCATGCGTGAGAAAAATTTCCTCCACCGCTGGCTGGACGGTCAGGTGGACTGGTCTGCCATGCTGGAGCAGGAGAAGCCCGCCAGGAAAGAGGCGGCCGCTCCCTATGAGCCGCATTATGACGCTGCCTCTGCCCGCGAAACCGTGGAGCGGGGCCAGATCGCCTATACAGTGCTGGCCATTGTGGCGTGCATCGTCTTTGCCACCTTCATGCTGCTGACGGTGGCCAACCTACCTGCCTACGGCAGCGACGACGCGCCCACCGTCAATGAGGTGGCGGAGCGCTATGTGGAAAAAGGCACCGAGGAGACCGGCGCGGTGAACACCGTGGCGGGCATGATCCTGGACTACCGTGCCTTCGATACGCTGGGCGAATCCTTCGTGCTGTTCACCGCCATGTGCGCCGTGACCATGCTGATGAACGCGCCTGGCAAGCGCCGCGTCCGCAAGCTGGACTATGAGGTGCTGGATTACTATCAGGATCCCATCATCCGCACCGTGTGCAAATTCGTGATCCCCATCATTCTGGTGTTCGGCGTGTATATCCTGCTGAACGGCCACCTGTCCCCCGGCGGCGGTTTCTCCGGCGGCGCCATCATGGCCTCGGCCCTGATCATCTACGGTCTGGTGTGGGGCGGCGAGCGCGCCTCCAAAGCCATCCCCGCCAAGGTGCTGAAGATCATCGTGCTGTGCGCCCTGGGCTTCTACGCCTGCTCCAAGACCTACTCCTTCTTCACCGGCGCCAACCATCTGCACTCCATCATCTCTCCCGGCGTACCGGGCCGCATCCTGTCCGCCGGTCTGATCCTGCCGCTGAACGTGGCGGTGGGCTTCGTGGTGTGCTGCACCATGTATAGCTTTTACATGTATTTCCAAAGGGGGGAGCTGTAATGAACAACATGTTTACCCACCTGTCGGAAAATTACGAGGCCTGCGTGGCGGTGATCCTGTTCGCCATCGGCATGTGCATGCTGCTGTTTGACCAGAACCTGCTGAAAAAGGTCATTGGTCTGGACATCATGGACAGCGGCACCTTCCTGCTGCTGGCCGACCGGGGCTATATCACCGGCCGCACCGTCCCCATCGTCACGGACGGCGTCACCGACATGGCCAACTACATCAACCCCATCCCCGCCGGTCTTGTGCTGACGGGCATCGTGGTGTCGGTCAGCGTGTCGGCCCTGATGCTGAGCCTGACCATCCGCATCTATAAGAAGTACCATACGCTGGACATTGACGCGCTGTACCTGATGATGTCCGACCGGCGGAAGGGAGGGCGCATATGAGCTTTGTCCAGAACTTTCCCTTCTTCTCCATCATCCTGTGCCTGCTGTGCGCCGTCACCACCTTTGTGGCGGGCGACAAGTGGGGCCGCCGGCTGACCATCGGCCTTTTGTGCGTATCTACCGTGCTGCAGAGCTGCGTGCTGTGGTTCTGCGCCAGCAACAACACCAGCTATTCCTACATGATGGGCCACTTCCCCGCACCCTGGGGCAACGAGATCGCCGCAGGCGTGATCGAGCCGCTGATGGCGCTGCTGTTCTCGGTGGTGATGCTGCTAAGCGTGCTGGGCGGCATGGACCGCATCCTGAAGGACATTCCCGACAAGCGCCGCCACCTCTACTGGAGCATGGTGGATCTGACGCTGGTATCCCTGCTGGCTCTGTCCTACACCAACGATATCTTCACCGGCTATGTGTTCATCGAGATCTGCACCATCGCCTCCTGCGCGCTGCTGTCCGCCAAGTCCACCGGCCGCGCCCTGATCGCGTCGGCCCGGTACATGGTGTTCGCGCTGGTGGGCTCCGGCCTGTTCCTCATCGGCGTCATCTACACCTACTCCATCACCGGCCATCTGCTGTTCCCCCAGCTGCACGACACCATCGCCGCGCTGTGGGCCGAGGGAACGTATCAGTTCTCCATGACGGTGGCCATCGGCCTGATGACGGCGGGTCTTGCCATCAAGTCCGGTCTGTTCCCCTTCCACTTCTGGATGCCGGATACCTACGGACGGGCCACCCCCGCCTCCTCCGGTATTCTCTCCGGTGTCGTGTCCAAGGCGTATATCCTGCTGCTCATCAAGATCATCTACCGCGCCGTGGGCATCGAGGTCTTTGCCGAGAGCGGCATCCAGTCGGTGCTGCTGCTCTTCGGCATCGCCGGTATGATCGTGGGCTCCGTGTCCGCCATCCGCTCCAAGCGGCTGACCACCATGGTGGCCTATTCCTCCGCCGCCCAGATCGGCTATATCTACATGGGGCTGGGCATGGGGACGCAGGCGGCACTGCTGGCGGCGTTCCTGCACATCTTCTCTCACGCGCTGACCAAGCCTATGCTGTTCCTGTCCGCCTCCGGACTGCGTGACGTTTCTGGCGGCCACAACGACTTCCCCAGCCTGCAGGGCGCAGGCCACCGCAACGTGGCGGCAGGTGCGCTGTTTACCGCCGGTGCCCTCAGCATGGTGGGCGTGCCGCTGTTCATCGGCTTTATCCCCAAGCTGCAATTCGCCCAGGCCGCCTTCTCCCTGACGTGGCAGAAGTGGCCCGTGCTGCTGGCGCTGGCCATCTCCACGCTGCTGAACGTGCTGTACTTCCTGTACACTGCCATGGTGCTGTGGCTGCCCCAGAAGGACGGCTCCGCCGCCGTGGCCCAGAAGGTCAACTGGGGCAAGGCCGTGCCTGCCGCGGTGCTGCTGGCCATCGGCCTGATCATCGGTATCCATTCCGCGCCGCTGACGGCGCTGCTGCAGCAGGGCTTCGGTCTGTTCTGCCACTATTAAGGAAAGGAGTGGAATGTATCATATGCTGTATCTGATCCTTCTGCTGCCCTTCCTGCTGGGGATCGCCTGCGCCTTCTGCAAGGAGGAGAACGCACGGCGGCTGACCCCCATTCTGGCAGCGGCCCAGACTATGCTGACGGCGCTGGTGATCTACGCCGCCGTGTCCGGCCGCGACTGGGCCACCAGTGTGGTGTATCTCTCCGAATCGCTGACCTTCTCGCTGAAGATGGACGGCGTGGCGGCGGTGTTCGCCGTGGTGACGGCGGTGTGCTGGCTGCTGACCATCCCCTACGCCGCCGTGTATATGCCTCACAGCGGCGGCGAGCCCCGGTTCTATGTGTTCCTGTTCACCACCGAGGCGGTGCTGCTGGGCACCGCGCTGGCGGCGGATATGGTGACGCTGTACCTGTTCTATGAGCTGACCACCCTGTGCAGCGCACCGCTGGTGCTGCACGAGCTGAAGAAAAAGGCCATCGTGGGCGCGTACAAGTACCTGTTCTACTCGGTGGGCGGCGCGTTTGTGGCGCTGTTTGGCGTGGTGGTGCTGTACTTCCACTGTGAGAGCCTGTCCTTTACGGCGGGCGGCACCATGACCGAGGCCACGCCCCTGACGCTGGCGGCAGTATTCTGCATGATTCTGGGCTTCGGCGCCAAGGCGGGATTGTTTCCCCTGCATAACTGGCTGCCCAGCGCCCATCCGGCGGCTCCGGCTCCGGCTTCGGCGCTCCTCAGCGGCCTGATCGCCAAGGCGGGCGTCATCGCCGTGCTGCGCACCATCTTCTTCACCGCCGGAGCCGGTCTCCTGCGTGGGACCTGGGTGCAGACGGTATGCCTGATTCTTGTCCTCACCTCCATCTTCATGGGCTCTTTCATGGGGTGTCTGGAAAAGGAGCTGAAAAAGCGGCTGGCCTATTCCAGTATCTCCCAGATCTCCTATGTGCTGCTGGGCCTGTTCATCCTGTCCCCCGACGGGTTTACCGGCTCCATGCTGCAATTGTTCTTCCACGCGGCGGCCAAGATCGCCATCTTCCAGTGCGCCGGCTCCATCATCCTGCTGGTCCACAAGACCCGCGTGGACGAGCTGCGGGGCCTTGGCCGCCGGATGCCGGTGACCTTCATCTGCTTCGCGCTGGTATCCCTGTCGCTGGTGGGCATCCCGCCCTTCGGCGGCTTCCACAGCAAGTGGTATCTGGCCACGGCGGCGCTGGAGGCACTGCCCGGTGCGCTGGGCTATCTGGTGCCGGTGACGCTGATCCTGTCGGCGCTGTTCACCGCCGGATACCTGTTCCCGCCGGTGATCTCCGCCTTCTTCCCCGGCCATGATACCGAGGGGCTGGACCTGTCCCCCATCCGCGAGCCTGCGGGCATCGTGGTGCCGCTGGTGATCTTCGCGGCCATCTGCGGACTGATGGGTCTGTTCCCCAACGGCGTGCTCTCGGTGATGCAGTCCATCGCCGGGGCTATCGCGTAAGGGAGGTGCTGACATGAACGGAATTTTGCTTTGTCTGCCGGTATTCCTGCCCATCGTGGCAGGTCTGGCGGCCTACTTCATCCCCTTCCGCACCGACCGCGGACGCTGCACGCTGTACGCCGTCATCATCGGTGCTACCACCATCCTTGCATGGCTGGCCATCCTGCAATGCGACGGCTCCAGCTTCACCTTCCTGCGGTTCACCGATTCCCTGCACTTTACCCTCCGTATGGACGGCGCGGCCAAGCTGTTTGCAGGACTGTCCGCCTCCCTGTGGCCCTTTACCATGGTGTACGCATGGGACTATATGAAGCATGAGGGCCACAAGCCCATGTTCTGGGCCTTCTTCACGGCATCCTTTGGCGTAACGCTGGGCATTGCCTTCGCCGCCAATATGATGACCATGTACCTGTTCTATGAGCTGCTGACGCTGGCCACCATCCCGCTGGTGATGCACGCCATGACCAAGCAGGCCATCCACGCGGGCGTGAAATACGCCGCCTACTCCATCGCGGGCGCGGCGCTGGCCTTTATCGGCATGGTGTTCCTGATCGTCAACGACGCCCAGGAGTTCGTTCCCGGTGGCCATCTGGCGGGTTATACCGGCAATATGGAGCTGCTGCTGAGCGTGTTCGTGCTGGCCTTTGCGGGCTGCGGCGTCAAGGCCGCCATCTGGCCCATGCACAGCTGGCTCATCAGCGCCGCCGTGGCCCCCACGCCGGTGACGGCGCTGCTGCACGCGGTGGCGGTGGTCAAGGCGGGCGCTTTCGCCTGCATCCGGCTGACCTATTTTACCTTCGGCGTGGACATTCTTTACGGCACATGGGGCCAGTACACCGTGATGGCGCTGGCCATGATCACGCTGGTATTCGGCTCCGCCATGGCGCTGAAGCAGCGCCACTTCAAGCGGCGGCTGGCCTACTCCACTGTGTCCAACCTCAGCTACATTCTGTTTGCCACCGCTATTATGACCGGTGCCGGGGCAGTTGCCGCCTTTATGCACCTGATCGTCCATTCGGTGGTGAAGATCATGGCCTTCTTCTGCGCCGGCAGCGTGCTGCACTACGCCCATCGGGAGTACGTCAGCGAGCTGGAGGGCCTGGGACGGCGCATGCCCCTGACCTTCGCCTGCTTCACCGCGGCCGCCTGCGCCCTGACGGGCATTCCGCCCTTCAACGGCTTTGTCAGCAAGTGGTACATCGGCCTTGCCGCCGTGAGCGAGGGCAGTACGGCCTCTTATCTGGGCTTTATCGCCATCCTCATCTCCGCGCTGCTGACGGCCATCTACATGTTCCAGGTGGTGGTGAAGGCATGGTTCCCCGCCCAGGGGACGGAGCTTCCCACCCCCGAAAGCGCCCATGAGGCGGGGCCGTTCATGATCGTGCCTATGCTGATCCTGGCGGCCCTGTGCCTGCTGATGGGCCTGTTCCCCGAGGTATTGCTTGATGTCATCGGAAAGGCGGTGATCCACCCGTGACAACCTTCGCTCTGTTGGCCGTTGTGCTGCTGCCGGTGCTGTCCGCGCTGGTCATCGCTCTGCTGCCGGATCGCCGCGACGATGGAAAGCGGCTGGGTACGCTGTCCATCGTGTTCACGCTGCTGACGCTGCTGGCCATGGTGTATGTGGCCGCCACCGCCGACGGCTCTACCGTCACCGTGCCGGTGATGCGCCTGAGCTTCTGGGCCGGAGGCTTCCAGAAGCTGTACGGCCTGGTAGTGTGCTTCATGTGGTTCGTCTCAGCCCTGCTGAGCCCTCAGTATTTCCATGGACACCATCACCTGAAACGGTACTATTTCTTCTTCCTGATCTGCCTGGGCTTCACGGCGGGCGTGTTCCTGTCCGCCGACCTGTATACCACCTTCCTGTTCTTCGAGCTGATGTCCCTCAGCTCCTATGTGTGGGTGGTGCAGGAGGAGACCCCCGACGCCATGGACGCCGGTAAGACCTACCTGACCATTGCGGTGCTGGGCGGTCTGGTAACGCTGATGGGCCTGTTCCTGCTGTATAACGCCACCGGCACGCTGGTGATCGCGGAGCTGCACGACGCCGTGGCCTCCATGGAGCGCAGCCGCCTGTGGGCCGCCGCGCTGTGCATCCTGTTCGGCTTTGCCGCCAAGGCTGGCCTGTTCTCGGTGCATATCTGGCTGCCCAAGGCACATCCGGTGGCGCCCGCTCCCGCTTCCGCCCTGCTGAGCGGCGTGCTGACCAAGGCCGGTATCTTCGGCGTACTGCTGCTGACCGGTCAGGTACTGACGGGCGACCACAGCTGGGGCATGCTGCTGCTTGTACTGGGCGCTATCACCATGGTGCTGGGCGCGGTGCTGGCGGTGTTCTCCACCAACCTGAAGTACATTCTGGCCTGCTCCTCCCTGTCCCAGATCGGCTTTATCACCGTGGGTGCGTCTATGCTGTGCCTGCTGGGAGAGCATAACGCGCTGGCCGCCAACGGCACGGTGCTGTACATGATGAACCACTCGCTGGTGAAGCTGGCGCTGTTCCTCTTCGCCGGTGTGGTGTACTACAACACCCACGCCCTGGATCTGAACGACATCAAGGGCTTCGGCCGGGGCAAGCCGCTGCTGCATGTGCTGTTCCTGTGCGGCGCCTGCTCGCTGGCGGGTATTCCGGGCTTCCTGGGCTATCTCAGCAAGACGCTGGTGCATGAGGCGCTGGTGGAATACGCCCACATGAGCGGCATGACCCTCATCACCGTAGTAGAGTGGCTGTTCCTGTTCTCCGGCGGACTGACGGCGGCGTATCTCACCAAGATCTATGTGGCCATCTTCTGGCAGAAGGGCAAGGAATACGGTAAACAGTGGGGTAAACCGGCGTCGGTCATTGCCCTGTGTCTGGCGGCCGTGGCGCTGCCGGTGCTGGGCCTGACGCCCCACGCCATTGCCGAGAAGATCAGCGGTGCGACGCTGGACTTCACCGGCGGCCACGCCTTCGACCACGCCATCCACTACTTCGCGTGGGCGAATCTCAAGGGCGTGGTGATCTCGCTGGCCATCGGCATGATCGTGTACTTCCTGTTCATCCGCAAGGTGCTGATGAACAGGGACGGCTTCTACCTCAGTCGCTGGCCCAAGTGGCTCAGTCTGGAGGACAGCGTCTACAAACCCTTCTTCCGCGCGCTGTTCGCGGTGGTGGGCGTGGTGTGCCGCGTGGCCTGCGACGCCTTCGACGTGGTGGTGCTGGCGGTACAGCGGGTGCTGCTGCGTCCCAGCCGTGAGAAGGAGACCCAGTCCTACTCTCCGCTGGTGCAGGCCATTGCCCGCCAGAGCGGCGACAAAGCCGCGCAGGAGGCCGCCGACCGGCTGGAGACCAAGCAGGATCTGCTGGACCGCATGACCCACAGCCTGTCCTTCGGCCTGCTGATGACATGCCTGGGCTTGTGCGTGGTTTTAACTGTTGTAATTTGTCACGTATTCTGAGCTGGCGCAAAATCTTCGATTTTGCTGCCAAATAGGATTACGGTCGGCTGCGCGCACCCGTTGGGTGCACTGGCGACCGAGAAGTATTTTTCTGACGCGCATGTCGTCAGAAAAATGATTTCATTTTTTCGCGGCGTGCGCGCCGCGAACTCTGCGAGGCTATTTAAGCACAAAAAATGTCCTCCCTTTTCGGGAGGACATTTTTTATACTTTTGCCTTATGCGAACAGGTAGCCGTACTTGTCGCGGAGGGTGACGATCAGCGTCTCCAGATCGGCAGGCAGGCCGTTGTTGGCGTCGCCCAGATCGTAGTCCTTGGGCTCGCCGAAGGTGCGGACGCGCACCTTATCGCCGCCCAGGAACAGGACGCCTGCGTTGTGGGAATCCACCATATCCTCAGCGGTCTGGAACAGGGTGAACTTATCGTGGCAGGGCTCGGCGGCGTAGGGGCAGAACTGGGTGCAGTTGCCGCACTCGTTGCACATCTTGTCCACATGGACGATCTGGTGCTTGCCGTCGGCCATGGCGATGGCCACATTGGCGCGGTTGGGGCAGGAATCCACGCAGTTCTCGCACAGCGTCTTGCACTGCAGGCAGCGCTGGCCCTCCTGGCAGGGATACTCCGCCATCTTCAGCACGCCCTTCTTGGCGGCGGCGTCAGCGATGGTGACGTAGGCCTGCGCGGGGATCTCGTAGGTATGGGGTGCGCCGATGACCTCGGCGGCGAAGGCGGCGGCATCGGCAATGCCCTCCACCACGGTGGCGGGGCCGCGGGTGGCGTCACCGGCGGCATACACGCCCTCGATATTGGTCTTGAAGGCGGGACGGCCCTTCTTATCCAGCTCAATGCCGTTGGCGGCCATGAGGGCGTCATCCACCTGCTCGCCCACGGCGGAGATCACCAGATCGCAGGGGATGTCGAAGAACTCACCGCTGCCCACGGGGCTGCGGCGGCCGGAGGCGTCTGCCTCGCCCAGCACCATCTTCTCGCACTTCAGCACGCCGTCGGCCTGCTGTACGGGGGCGGCCAGCTCGGCGAACACCACGCCGTCGGCCAGGGCCAGGGCCAGCTCATGCTCGTCAGCGGGCATGTACTTGCGGGTACGGCGATAGACCAGGGTCACGTTCTTGGCACCGCTGCGCTTGGCAAGGCGGGCCGCGTCCATGGCGGTGTTGCCGCCGCCGATGACGGCGACGTTGCCGGCCACGGAGATGTTGCCGGCCTTCACGCCCTTCATCCACTGGATGGCGCCGGCCACGTCGCCCGCGATATCCAGCTTGCCGGGCTTCCATGCGCCCACGGCAAACAGGATGTGGGTATAGCCCTGCTGCTTCAGCTCGGCCACGGAGGGCGCGGGCGCGCCGCACTTGACCTCAACGCCGTACTTCTCCATCATGGCGATGTCCTTGGCGATGGTCTCGTTGGCGATACGGAAGCTGGGGATAACGTGACGGGGCACGCCGCCCAGCTCCTTCTCACGCTCGAAGATGGTGACGGCGATACCGGCGCGGGCCAGGAAGCTGGCGGCGGCGATACCGGTGGGGCCGCCGCCGATGATGGCGGCCTTCTTGCCGGAGATCTTCTCGGTGGGACGGATGTTGGCCATGACAGCGCTGTAGCCGTTCCTGGCGGCCACCAGCTTGGCGTCACGGATGTGGACGGACTCCTCGTAGAAGTTGCGGGAGCACTTGGTCTGGCAGCGGTGGGCACAGATGGTGCCGGTCAGGAAGGGCAGGGGGTTCTTCTCGGTGATGAGCTTCAAGGCCGGGCCGTACAGGCCCTTGTTCACCAGTTCCAGATACTCGGGGATGTCCTGGGCGATGGGGCAGCCACCCTTACAGGGTGCGCTGAAGCAGTCGATCCAGGGCACGCTCTTCTCGCTCTTGCGGCTGGGCAGAGGCTTGATGGGCTTGACGTGGTGAACGTCGGTGTGGCTGGCGGTGCTCATCTCGCAGATGGCCTGGGTATCGGTGCCGCAGAAGGGCTTGTAGGTCATGTGCTCCACCTTCTCCACCATCTGGAGCAGGCGGTTGTAGCCGCCGGGCTTCAGGATCGTGGTGGCCACAGTGATGGGCCAGATACCGGCGGCAAACAGCTTGTCGCAGTTGAAGTACTCCGCGCCGCCGGCGAAGGAGATGCGCATTTTACCCTCGAACTGGCGGGAAATGCGGTGGCACATCTCGATGGTCAGGGGGAACAGGGAGCGGCCGGACATGTACATCTCGTCATTGGGCAGCTCACCGCGGGTGGTGTCCACCGGGAAGGTGTTGGAGAGCTTCAGGCCGAACTCCAGGCCGCAGCTGTCGGCCAGGGCCTGCAGCCGCTCGAACATGGGAACGGCGTCAGCCCACTGGAGATCCTCGTTGAAGTGGTGCTCGTCAAACACGATGTAGTCGTAGCCCATGCTGTCCAGCGTGCGGCGTGCGGTCTCATAGCCCAGAATGGTGGGGTTGCACTTGACGAAGGTGTGCAGGTGCTTCTCGGAGATCAGATAGCTGGCGATGCGCTCGATCTCATCAGGGGGACAGCCGTGCAGGGTGGACACGGTGACGCTGCGGCTGACGCGGGGATCGATGGCGTCGATGTAGGCGCTCTCCTCCGGGAACAGCTCCTTCAGGACGGCCTTGCACTCGCCGAAGATGGCGGTCTTTGTGGCGTCCTTCATACCCTCGATATAGGTGTTGACCTTGTCGCCCTTGATGCCCTCCAGATCATAGCCCACGGACATATTGAACACGAAGCCGTTGGGATCGCCCAGACCGTATACCTTGCTGAGCACCTTCAGGGCGCACCACGCCTTGATATACTCGTCCATAGCCTGGGGAACGGTCAACTCGGTGGACCACTCCTGGTTGTAGCCCTCGTCATTGGCCAGAATGCAGGGACGGGGCACACAGGCGGCCAGATCAGCGCCGTCCATCTTCTGGACGGTCTTGACCTCGAAGAAGCGGGCGCCAGCCATATAGGCGGCGATGATGTTCTGGGCCAGCTGGCTGTTGGGGCCTGCGGCGGGGCCGAAGGGGGTCTCGATCCGCTCGCCAAAGATGGGCAGGGACTTGCCGGTGGCGTGATAGGCCTTGCGGACGCCGAAGATCTCGCCGCAGTTGGCGTATTCGGTGATCACCCAGTTCATCAGGGATTTAAAGGGAATGGGATACATTTTTTCAGACATGGGATGTCCTCCTTGTCGTTATTCGGAATAGTATTCGTCCTCCGCCCAACAGGCGGGGTTCTCGTCAATATATTGCCAGATACGAAGATAGTCCGCCTCAGTGCGGATGACGTGGTCGTAAAAGGACGTTTGCCATATGGAGTATCCAAGTTCGCGGGTAACCATTGCCTTGATGGATCGGACGATATCCGAAAGTGTCGTAGGGCGGGGTGCCCTCACCCCGCCGCCTGCGGCAGGCTCAATGGCGATGATCAGATGCACATGGTTGGGCATGATCACAAGCGTGTTTATCGAAACATTTGGATATACATCATTCGTCCGAATAATGTGCTTTTTAACCACGCGCCCGATATCGGACAATTCCACGCACGGCGGGGTGAGGGCACCCCGCCCTACGGAAATGCGGCTCAATATCCTTTTGCGTTTATCGGTGCATATGGTCACAAAATACCAACCATGGCTGTAATCAAAATCCTTTAACCGCGGGTGTCTCCGCTGTGGCAATCCTGGCATTTTCTCAATAGGTGCGGTGGTTCAGATCGCCCCAGAGCTTCTTGGCGGCCTCGAGGATGTGGGCGTTCTCGGCCTCCTCGTCGATGCCCACCAGCACGCGGTCCTTCATCAGCAGCTTACCGGCGGCGATGGTGGTCTGGCACTGGCGGCCGGTCATGCCGAAGAGCATGTGGCCGTCAATATTCTCGTCGGAGAAGGGGGTGAAGGGCTTGTAGTCCATGACGATGATGTCCGCCGCCGCGCCGGCCTTCAGCACGCCCAGCTGCTGGGGGAAGTACTTCTCGCCGATCTTGGCGTTGTTCTTGAACAGCATGTCCGTGACCTCGCACCAGCCCACGTTGGGCAGGCAGTTCTGGCTGCGCTGGGAGCACAGGGCCACCTTGATGGACTCCAGCATGTCGTTGGTATAGGCGTCGGTGCCCATGCCCAGCAGGATGCCCCGCTTATAGAGCTGGATCACCGGGCAGATGCCGATGGCGTTGCCCATGTTGGACTCGGGGTTATTGACCACCATGGTGCCGGTCTCCTTGATGATCTCCATCTCGGCGGTGTTCACATGGATGCAGTGGCCCAGAATGGTCTTTTCGCCCAGGATGCCGTGATCCTGCAGGCGCTGCACGGGACGGCGGCCGTAATTCTGGAGGGAATCGTACACATCGTTCATGCCCTCGGACACATGGATGTGATAGCCGGTGCGGCCGTTGTTGGCCTCCACCATCCGGTCAAAGGTCTTGTCGGAGATGGTGAACAGGGCGTGGCCGCCGAACATGGCCGCCAGCATGGGATCCTTGCGCTGCTCACACTCGGTAATGAAGTCGGCGTTCTCCTTGATGGCCTGCAGGCACTTCTCCTCGCCGTCGCGGTCGGACACCTCATAGCACAGGCAGGAGCGCAGGCCCAGGCGCTTGCTCTCCTCAGCGATGGTGTGCAGTGTGCCGGGGATCTCGCCATAGCTGGCGTGATGGTCGAACACGGTGGTGACACCCTGCTTGATGGAGTCGATGTACAGCGCGGTGGCGGATGCGCGGGTGCCGTCCATCATCAGGTGGCGGTCGATGGCCCACCATGTGCCGTCCAGCACCTCATAGAAGTTTGTGGGGTTGTTGCCCACGATGCTCAGGCCGCGGGCCAGCGCGGAATAGATATGGGTATGGGCGTTGATGAGGGCCGGCATGATCACGCCGCCCTTGGCATCGATGATCTCCGCCGCAGGGTACTTGGCCCGCAGGGCGGCCTCCTCGCCTACCTCCACGATGTTGGCGCCCTCGTAGGCCACCGCACCGTGCTCGTAATAGCCCTTACCCTCGCTGTCGCGGGTAATAAGTCTGCCGTTGGTCACTAAAGTCATGGTCGTATCCTCCTGTAAAAAAGTTCCAATACACTACCGCCGTCGTAAAAAGCAAAAAATGTTCCAGACCTCAAAGAAGTCCGAAACACTCAAGCCGCTGCGCCGAGTGATAGTTGCAGCCCGTGCGCGAAGCACTTCCTTACAGCTACCAATCTTGGATTGTTACTTCTATTTTACCCGAAACAGCCGCCGGATGCAAGTCCTAATTGTACCCTTTTCACGAAAAAATCTCCGATTTTCAACGGGCAGGCTGCAAATTGTATATTGACGTACATCATCTTGTGTGCTATATTAGATACAAAGATTTGGGAGGTGCCGTGTGATGCGCAATGTGTATATTTACGGGGATTCGCTGCTGAAGGCCACCGTGCCGGACGAGGAGCTGAAATACCATTTTCACCTGCCGGAGATCATGGCCCGCTACCCCTCCGACCGGGTGCGGGTGACCAATCGGGCTAAGATGGGGGCCACGGTGTCCAAGGGTCTGTCGCTGGTGGAGCATGACGCCCAGCGGGGCCTGGATGCCGACTACGCCCTGATCTGCTACGGCGGCAACGACAGCGACTATGACTGGGCCGCCATCGCCGCCGATCCCGAGGGCGACCATCAGCCCCACACCAAGCAGGAGACCTTCCGCCAGACGCTGGGCGATATGCTGAAGGTGCTGTATCAGCAGGGCGTGCAGCCGGTGCTGATGAGCCTGCCGCCCATCGACCCCCGGCGGTATCTGCGCTTTATCTGCCGCAACGGACTGGACAGGAACGCCATCATGCACTGGCTGGGGGACGAGGATATGATCTACCGCCATCAGGAGCTGTACAGCGACACGGTGACGGAGCTGGCCTACGCCAACAATGTACCCCTGATCCATGTGCGGCAGGCGTTTCTGGCAGATCACCACATGAACGACCTGCTGTCCGCCGACGGCATCCATCTCACCATGGACGGCTACGGCAAGCTGTTCGACACGCTGGCCGACTGGCTGCGGCCCAAGCTGGACTGACCCGCCGCCTATCCACATAACCGAAAAGCCCCGCCTTACGGCGGGGCTTTTCGGTTGACAACATGTTTGTTACACACCGTCAAATAACGCAAAGCAGAGAGCAGAAGAAAGCTTTTTATTTTGCGGCCAGCAGATCCTCGCCCATGAAGTACTTCTTCAAAGGCTTATACAGCACCGCAAAGATCACCAGGCAGATGGCCATGTCGATACCCATATAGCTGCCGTTGTAGGCGGCGGAGTACAGATAGGGGTTCAGCCAAGTGGTGTTGAAGAGCACGGTCGGCTCATAGATGCGGTAAATGGTGATACCGCTGATGAAGTGGACGATGAAACGCAGTACACAGCCCACCACCGTACCGGTGAAGATGCCGCTCTTCTTGTGGGCAAAGAGGCCCGCAAAGCCCAGTACGCCATAGGCCAGAATGTAGTCCAGCAGCATGCTGGTCCAGCCCCACGCATAGGCGCCGTCAAAGATCAGCTGCAAAAGGCCGTAGGCAAAGGACGCCAGCAGGCCTTCCTTCCAGCCCCAGCGCACACAGTAGAACAATAGGGGCAGCATGCCGATGCCGATGCTGCCGCCCTGAGGCAGCTCAAACAGCTTGATAAAGCCGAGAGCCGTACCGGCCGCCACCATGATAGCGCCCTCGCACAGGGCACGAAGCTTCATGTGATTGTTCATTTGTTGTTACCTCCTAAGAAAACATTCTGTCCGGAGGCGGCTTTCAAAAACACCGCATTGCGGCGATGCAATGCGGTGAAAGAAACCATTCACTATGACCACATTCCTACGCCGGCATTATCCGGATCAGGTTCGAGGGATCACAGCGGCGATACGCTGTATCTCAGCCGGCTTGCACCAGCACCCCTTGTATTGTAGGGCAATCATAGCATATCGGTCGGATTTTGTCAATATGCGTCAGCAGGAAAATTTGCCACTTTTTTACACCTGATCCAGATGGCCGGTGGCCTCCAGCGTGGCAAAGCGGTCCAGGGCGATATATCCGGCGGCGAAGATCACATACAGGCCCGCCAGCGCCAGCAGCGGCTTGAGGGCATTGGCCCAGCCCGGCTCGCTGTACAGCACCGTGCCGTCCTCCGCCGTCACCTGTGCCGCCAGCATCTCATGGCGCAGGGTGTATGTCGTGCCGTCGGCGGCGGTAAAGCTGCGGCGCAGGGGCTTCAGCTCCTTGTACACCGCGCCGCCCTCGTCGGTCTTGCTGCCAACGGCGTTTCCCTGAAGGTCAAGTGTGGTCACCACCTTACCGGTGGACAGCACCAGCTGCCCCTCCCGGATGGTGAACACAAAGCTCTTGTCCACTTCGGGCGCGATGACATTCACCTTTTGGCCGTCCTCGTATACCTCGATCTTTCCGCCCCGGCCCAGATACAGCCGCCCGGCGTCATCCACGGCCACGCCGCCGTAAGACAGGGCCATGGCGCCTGTGGCCATGGCCACAATGGCCAGCACAAAGATCAGCGCCGCCGGGATGGCCAGCATACGCATCAGCTTACGGTATTTCGGTTCCAACAGTTTCATAGCGCTACCTCATATCAGAAAAGCTCACATCCACATGGCAAACAGCCGCAGCAGCGTACCCAGCGCCTTTTGATACCAGGGGCGGCTCTTCCACCGGGCCATGGTCACCCGCTGGCCGGTGGCCATGATCCGTGCCATATCCTCCGCCAATGGCCGGGACACCGCCGTGCCGTACAGCAGCGTGCCGCACTCGAAATGCAGCTGGAAGCTGCGGTAATCCATATTCACCGAGCCGACGAAAGCCACTTTACCGTCCGCCAGCACCGTCTTGCCGTGCAGCAGTCCCGGCGTAAAGGTGTAGATCTCCACGCCGTGACGCATCAGTTCACCCCAGTAGCTCTGGGCCACCAGATAGGCAAACTTGTGGTCGGGGATGCCGGGCATCAGCAGCTGCGTTCTTACGCCGCAGTCCGCTGCCAGACACAGTGCGCGCATCATGGGCTCGTCGATGGCCAGATACGGCGTGGTGATGGTCAGCGTCTCCCGCGCACCGGAGATCAGCTGCAAAAAGGCATCCTCGGCGGTATTGACGGGATTGTTGTCCGGCCCGTCCACAAAGGGCTGAACAAAGCCCGCATCCTTTGCGGCAAAACGGGGCCGGTAAAAATCATAGTCATAATCCAACTCGCCGCCCATGCGCTCCCACAGATAGATAAACTCCCGGGTCAGTGTCCACGCACCCTCTCCTGTCAGGCGCACACCGCAGTCCTTCCAGTAGCCGAAGCGCTCCATGAGATTGGCGTACTCGTCCGCCAGATTGGCGCCGCCGGTATAGGCCACCTCGCCGTCGATGCAGGCGATTTTCCGGTGGTCGCGGTAGTTGAAGTACAGCCGGTTCACATACTGGTGTACCGGATTGAAGATCATGATCTCCACGCCGATCTCCTGCAATGCGGCCAGTTCCTCATTGCCCAGACGCATCATGCTGCCGAAATCATCAAAGAGGAAGTGGATCTCCACACCTTCCGCCCGCTTGCGGCGGAAGATGGCCAGCATCCGGTCAAAGATATCGCCCCGGGCCACGATATAATACTCCAGAAAGATGAACCGTTCCGCCTGCTCCATATGGTCCAGCAGGTCGTTGAGATATACCTCACCGGTCTCCAGATACACCGTCTCGGTACCGCGATACACCGGAAAGCTCTGCCGGGCCATATACTCCGCCAGACGGCTCCACTCCGGCAAATCCTGCCGCAGCGCCGCCATGGCGGCGGCGCACTGCTCCGTCTGGGCGGCACTCTCCGCCGGGACTGCGGCTTTTTTCAGCGACAGGCGCTTGGCGTTGCTCTCGCCGTTCCACAGCCAATAGAGGATCAGTCCCGCCACAGGCACCGCCAAAATCAGCAGGATCCAGCCGATCTTATAGCTGCTGCTTCCCGGACGGGTATAAACCCGCACGGCATTGAACAGTGCCACGACCTCCAGCAGCGTATAGGCCACGGCCATCCGCTGCTGCAAAAGCTTTGACAGGCCGATCACCAGCGCGATCTGGGCCAGCAGCAGCACCGCCACCAGCACAAGACGCAATCCCGCGCCGATCCGGCGTTCCGTTTTCTGTTGTATCCGGTACTTCTTCATAGGTCTCCTTTCGGGGGAGCAATCCGAGCGCTGCCTGTGGCAGATAAAGCGAGGTGAGCGAGTGGCCGTGGTCAAAATTTCGGCGGCTTACATGCCGCAGCGAAATTTTGGGTACCACAACAGGGCCAGGCAGCTTACGGACCGGTTGACGAGGGGATTGCGTAAGGGGCCAATGCCTACATCGGCCCTGTCGACGGCGCTTGTGTTTATTGTGTGCGGGCTGACAGAGTCGTCCGCCCCTACGGAGAAACAACGATGGTACAGTGGTTTATGCACTCCGCTCAGTTCCGGTTCTTCCGCAGCAGTTCCTGCTGGATGTCCCACAGCTTCTGGCTCAGGTCCACATAGTAGGTCTGGGGGTTATCAAAGCGCTTGATCTCGTCCCACAGGGTATTCACCTGCTGCTTACAGTAGGTCTGGATGTCCTTCAGGGCCGGGGATTCATACACCTTCTTGCCGTTCAGGAACACCGGCACCAGCAGCTCGCGGGCCTGGAAATTGCAGACGTTCTTGGTTTTCCAGGTGGCGTAGGGGTCGAACAGCATCAGCGGTTCGTTCTCGTCCACCACCTCGTCATGAACGGTCATGTAATCGGCGATGGCCTTGCCGTTGTCCTTGTTGTACAGGCGGTACACCTTCTTGAAGTGGGGGATGGTGATCTTCTCCACATTCTCGCTGCACTTGATCTTGGGGATGATCTCGCCCTTTTCGTTCTCCACGGCGGTCAGCTTATACACGCCGCCGAACACCGGCTCGCTCTTGGCGGTGATCATCCGCTCGCCCACGCCGAACATGTCGATCTGGGCGCCCTGCAAAAACAGGTTCTGGATCAGCCGCTCGTCCAGGGAGTTGGACACGCTGATCTGGCACTCCGGCCAGCCGGCCTCGTCCAGCATCTTGCGGGCCTTCTGGCTGAGATAGGCCATGTCACCGCTGTCCAGGCGGATGCCGCACTTGCTGATACCCATGGGCCGCAGCACCTCATTAAAGGCGCGGATGGCGTTGGGCACGCCGGATTTCAGAGTGTTGTAGGTATCCACCAGCAGCGTGGCGTTGGTGGGATACGTCTCGCAATAGGTCTTGAAAGCCTCATACTCGGTGTCAAACATCTGCACCCAGGCATGGGCCATGGTGCCGCCGGCAGGCACACCGTACAGCTGGTCAGAGATGGTGCAGGCCGTACCGGCGCAGCCGCCGATGTACGCAGCCCGCGCACCGATGATGGCCGCATCCGCGCCCTGGGCGCGGCGGGAGCCGAACTCCAGCACCGTGCGGCCGTTGGCGGCGTGGCAGATGCGGTTGGCCTTGGTGGCGATCAGGCTCTGGTGGTTGATAGTCAGCAGCGTGAAGGTCTCGATCAGCTGGGCCTCGATGGACGGGGCGCGCACCACCACCAGCGGCTCGCGGGGGAACACGGGGGTTCCCTCAGGGATGGCGTAGATATCGCCGGTAAAGCGGAAGTCCTTCAGATAGTCCAGAAACTCCTCGCAGAACAGGTTCCGGCCGCGGAGGTAGGCGATGTCCTCCTCGCTGAAGTGCAGGTTTTCAATGTAGTCGATCAGCTGCTCCAGACCCGCGGCGATGGCGAAGCCGCCCTGATCGGGTACCTTGCGGAAGAACACATCGAAGTAGGTGATGCGATCCTTATAACCGTTGCGGAAGTATCCGTTGCCCATGGTCAGCTCATAAAAGTCGCACAGCATGGTCATGTTCAGCTTTTCAGCAGTATTCATTTCCTGTTAAACCTCAAATTCTCAATAATACCTCAGCGGGCGCTGTCGCCCCGTGAAGCGCAGAGTATCTAATTATTATAGCACAAATTTAACATTTCGCAACCGTTTCTCCCACATAATTCGGTATTCTGCGGAGGCTAAACCGCTGGTCGGTTGCATTTTCCGCCCTGTCTGGTACAATGGATGGCGAGGTGATCACTTTGGACAAACAACAGCTCGGCGCTTTCATCGCCGAAAACCGAAAGCGGCAGAGGCTGACCCAGCAGCAGCTGGCCCAGACGCTGCACGTTACCGACAAAGCCGTCAGCAAATGGGAACGCGGGCTCAGCTACCCCGACGTGACCCTTTTGCAGCCGCTGGCGGCGGCCTTCGGCCTGCGTGTGGATGACCTGCTGACCTGTCGCGCCGCAGAAAAGGAGGAGCTTTTGAAACCTGACATCACCCCCGTTCCGGAGCTCGTCACTCCGGAGCCACCCATGCCGGAAACAGCGTCCCCCGCCGTGCAGGCGGTGCTGGATATTTCCCGGGAAAATCTCAACCAGCGAAAGAAAAGGCTGATTCGCCGTATTCTGGCCGGCGTTATCCTCTTTGCTGTGCTGGCTTTTGCAGCCTATGGCGGTTTCCTGATCTACAACCAGCGCATTGGAGAGACCTACAACATTTTCAAACGCCAGCATTCACCCATCGACGAGACCATCAGCATCGAGGCCTATCCCGCCAGCTTGTTCAGCGACGATCAGGTGCTGGTGCGGGCCTGGAAGGGCCGGTATTATCTGGTGGATGACGAGAGTCAAAAGACCTATGTCAGCCTCGCTTCGGAGAAGGGCGATACCTTCCGCTGCTTCTACTGGTCCGCCGACGGCGCATACGCCGTGGCCGTCACTGATTCTCAGACGGCGGAACGCAGCAGCGAGTTCTCCCTCTGGAACTTTACGGATTTCAAGGAGACCCGCCTGACTGCCGTCCGCCCGGAGATGGGTGCCCGTATTCGCCAACTGTTGGCGGGGAGCGGTCTGGTGCCCCCGGACTGCGACACCGAAAGCGGTACGCTCCAGGTGGGGACCTTCCAGTTCGGCGGCCACACCCTGCGTCTGACCTACACCGCCCCCGATGGAACCGTCTATAAACTGGCCTACGACTGCAACGCCGACACCCTGATTTCCCGCGATACATAAGAAGAGAGAGCCGAAAGGCTCTCTCTTTCCCCATCATGCCGCCAGCGGCGGCATACCTCAGTTTTTCACGCTTCACAAAAAAAGGAAGGGCCACGGCCCTTCCTTTTTTATTTTACTCGTCGTCCTCTTCGGCAGCCTCGTTCAGGGCGTTGGCCAGGTCGCTGAGATCAAACTCCAGCTTGGTGCCGCAGTTGGGGCACACCACCTCGCCGTCCTCCAGAACGGTTTCGTCGAAATAGACTTCCTCTTCACACTCGGGGCAGGTGGTCATGAAGCACTCTTCATCCTCGTCCTCATCGTCCCACTCTTCCTCGTCCTCGTCGTCCAGCTCGTAGAGGGACTCCTCCACCTCGCTGAGGTCGTCGCTGACGGCATCCAGACCGTCCTCGATGTCCACCATCTCGTCCTGCATGTCAGCGATCTCGTCGGCCATGTTGTCCAGCACGTCGATGATGGCGGCGATCAGCTTGCCTTCCTTGCTCTCGGTATCCAGCGCCAGACCCTCGGCCAGGCCCTTCAGGTATGCTACCTTCTCAGAAATACCCATATTCGGCTCCTTTCTTTACGGTCGGTTGGTTGCTACGGATGAAATTACTTGCAGCGGCCGATATACTCGCCGGTGCGGGTGTCGATGGTGATCTTGTCACCGATGTTGATGAACAGGGGCACCTTCACCTCGGCGCCGGTCTCCACGGTGGCGGGCTTCAGGGTGTTGGTGGCGGTGTTGCCTGCCAGACCGGGCTCGGTCTCGGTGACCTCCAGATCCATGAAGTTGGGGCACTCCAGACCGAACACATTACCCTTATAGCTCAGCACCTTGCAGACGGTATTCTCGGTGATGAAGCGGAAAGCGTCGCCCAGCAGATCCTTGCCCAGGGGCACCATGTCGAAGGTCTCCTGATCCATGAAGTAGTACAGGTCGCCGTCGTTGTAGCTGTACGCCATGTCACGGCGATCCACGAAAGCTTCCTCAAACTTGGCGGTAGGGTTGAAAGAGGTCTCGGTCACAGCGCCGGTCACCACGTTGCGCATCTTGGTACGGACGAAGGCCGCGCCCTTGCCGGGCTTGACGTGCTGGAACTCCACGACCTGCATGATCTTGCCGTCCATCTCGAAAGTCTTGCCGTTTCTGAAATCACCGGCGGTAATAGTTGCCATATTGATATTCCTCCCATATGATGAGGGAATATCAACATTCCCTCGAATAAAATATACATTCGCCAAAAATGGCCTTATCTATTTTACATGATGCCGTATGGTTTGGCAAGGGCTTTGCCATATTTTTTGCCAAAAAAGCGAAATTATTTGCTTACAGTACCAGAAGTTCCTTGGGCGCTCTGGTGATGATCTCCGCACCGTCGGGCCGCAGTATCATCACATCCTCGATGCGGACGCCGAACCTTCCGGGCAGATAGATGCCCGGCTCGGCGCTGACCACCGCGTTCTCCGGCATGGGCTTGTCGTTGCCGGGCGCGGCGTTGGGGGATTCATGGATGTCGATGCCCAGACTGTGGCCGAAGCTGTGGCCGAAATAGGGGCCGTAGCCCGCGTCCTCGATGACCTTGCGGGCCGCGGCGTCGATGGCCGCGCCGGTAACACCCGCCCTGGCGGCGGCGATACCGGCCAGCTGGGCCTCCAGCACGATATGATAGACCTTCTCCATCTCCTCACTGGGCTGGCCCAGCGCTACGGTGCGGGTCATGTCGCTGCAATAGCCCTTATACACGCAGCCGAAGTCCATGGTGATGAAGTCGCCCTGCTGCACCTGACGCATGCCGGGCACAGCGTGGGGCATGGAGCCGTTGGGGCCGGAGGCCACAATGGTATCAAAAGAGGTCTTTTCCGCCCCGGCAGACACCATCAGGTAGTTCAGACGGGCGGCGATCTCCTTCTCGGTCATGCCGGGCCGGATCTCCTTGCAGATCTGCTCCAGCGCACCCTCCGCGATCCGCTGGGCGGCGGTCATCGTGGCCAGTTCCTCCTCGTCCTTGCTGCCCCGCAGCGCCGTCATCACCCCATAGGCCGGTACCAGCGTGCAGTGCAGCTTCTCCGTGTATGCCGTGTGCTCCGCCACGGTCATGCGCTGCTCCTCAAAGCCCACCTTCTGTGCGCCGGTCTGGGCCAGCGCATCGTTGATCAGCGCGGAAAACGGCTTGTCCCGACGGATCTCACCGATGACGGCAGCGCCGCCGATGGCCTTCTCCGCCGCTTCGGTATAGCGGCTGTCGGTAAAATACCAGCTGCCTTTGCGAGTCACCAGTGCCACGCCCTCGCCCATAAAACCGGCGGCGTAGTAGCAATTGGCCTCGCTGGTCAGCAGCATGGCGTCCAGCTCGCCCAGATGGGCGGCGATATGTTCCAGATGATTCATGCGATCTCCTCCTTTTCCCGTGCCATGGCCTTAAAGGGCGCCTGCATGGCGTGCAGCACTTTCTGCCACGGTGTTACCGCGCCGCCCACCGGCTCCACCATCAGCGCGGCGGCGCCCGCCAGATTGGCGGCCAGCATATCCGTCAGCAGCTTGTCGCCCAGCATGGCGGTCTCGCGGGCGGTGACGCCCGCCTTGTCCATGGCCCGGCGCAGGCCCTTTGTCAACGGCTTCCGGGCGTGGCCCACATAGTCGATGCCCAGCTGGCGGCAGAACTCATCCACCCGCTTGCCGCTGCGGTTGTTGGAGAGGATCATCACCGTGATCCCGGCGGCCTTCAGGCCGTCGATCCAGGGCTTCACGCCCTCCGGCGGCGTTTTCACCGACTTGGGCGCCAGCGTATAGTCCAGATCACACAGCAGCAACCGCACACCCTTTTTCCGCAGCAGCTCCGTCGTCACATTGTCATAGGCCGCCAGCAGTCGGTCCGGCCGCAGAGAGACGCGCATATCCCCTCTCCCCTTTTCATACGATATCATTGGCAGTATATCATTTTTCATCCGGAAAAACAAGGGGGGCGGGGTCATGCAGTTCTATCTGGCGGCAGGTGCGGGCGACACGCTGCCCCATGGCCGGTTCCGGCCGGTGCGGGCCGTCTACCGGGTGGGGCCGCGGCTGCTGGCGGCGCAGGGAAGCGCCCCGCCTCAGGGCGGGCTGATGCTGGTGGACGACGGCGGTGAGTGCGGCGGCGACGACGTGCTGGCGCGGGACATCCTGCGGGAGTGCCTGCGGCGGGAATACGACGGCGTGGTGCTGGACTGGCGGCCCGGCGGAGCGCGGGGCGGGCTGACCGCCAGAGTGGGCCAGCTGTGCGGCCAGTACGGCCGACGCCTGTTCGTGCCGGAGAGCTACGCCGCCCACGCGCCCCGTGCCTCGGTGCTGGTAAACACCGCCGTGGCGGGCGGCACGCTGAAAAGCTGTCTGGAGGACGCCGTTCGCCGCTTCGGCGCGGGGCGGATCGCCCTGGATCTGGAGCGGCTGCGGCTGGACTACACCCTGCCCCACTCCGCCAACCGCCGCCGCGCGCTGTCGCTGACGGAGCTGCGGCGGCTGCGGGAGGGCAAGACCGTCTACTTCTCCGAGGAGCTGTGCGCCCGGTACTTCACCTACCGCTCCGGCAACGACAACCACTATGTGCTGTTCGACGACGCCCAGAGCCTGCGGAAAAAGGCGGCGCTGGCGGAAAACATGGGCATCCGGGAGGCGTTCCTCATGCTGCCGGAGGTGGCCGACATCGCCGGAGAGCTGCTGCAAACATAAAAAACACAGATGCCCGGCCAAAGGCCGGGCATCTGTGTTTTTTGTTATTCCGCAATATCTATCTGATCGTCGGGGCTGTCCAGCAGGCAGAAGGCCGCCACACGGGCCTTGCCGCCGTAGGTACAGGTATACAGCACCAGATCATATTCCCCGGAAAACACCTCGTCCGGGGCATCGGTCTCCACCTGATGCACGTCCTGCACCGTATAGGAGTAAACGGCGCCGTCCATGTCGGTGAAGGTGACGGCCGCGCCGGGAGACAGCTCCTTCAGCGTGCCGAAATGGCTCTTGTAATTATGGGCCGCGATCACCAGGTCATAGGTGGCCGCGCTGCCCTGCTGACGGCAGGGCGCCAGCTTCAGGCGGCTGTAGCTCCACCCGTCGATCACCGGAAGCTCCAGCGACAGATCCGGGATGGACAGGATGCCCGCGTACTGGAAGTTGTCCTCTACCGTTTCCTCCGGTGTCTGCGGCTCCGGATCGGCGGCGGGCTGGGCGATCTCCGAGCGCACCTGCTCCAGCATGGCGTCGGACTCCTGCCGGGCCTGACGGTCCTCCTGCCGGTTGCGGACCAGCAGCAGCGCCGCCGCGCCGATCAGCACCACGCCCAGAAGGATACACAGCGCGCCGGACCATTTACGCATGGCGGCCGTTCCTCCGCTTGCGCAGCAGCACGCAGCCCAGGGCGATCAGCGCCGCGCCCAGACCGGCCAGCACCGGTACCGGCCAGTTCAGCTGACCCGTCTGGATCAGCGTGCCGGGGGTGGTGGGGTTGGTGGTAGGCACACGGTGGCCGGGGCGGGAATAGCTGTTGAAGAACTCGATAGCGCCGGCCTTGGCCGTGGTATTGGGGTCGTTCTTACGGGCGGCCACCTCGCAATCCAGATCACCATTCTCATTATAGAACACACTGACAGTGACATAGTACACCGTCTTGTCATAGGAGGTGTAGGCTGCATTACCGGCGGTCTGGGTGATCTTATAGTGATACACTCCGGGGACGGTATAGTGGATCTTGAACTCGCCGCTGGCGGTCTTGTTATCCGTGGCCACGGCGGGGACCTGGATGGTCGCCGTATCAGGCATGGGCGCGCCCTCGTCCACGGCCTCCAGCGTAACGGTAAAGGTCTCGTTGGCGGCGGCGGAGCGTCCGCTGAGATGGACGTATACCGGGATCGTCACGTTCCACTCCTGAACGAAGTTCTGGGGAACCTGCTCCTCCTGCTTGGTTTCCTCGGCGTAAGCCGCCACCGGCAGAAGCGCCAGCAGCATCACCAGAGCCAGACACAGGCCCAGCAGCCGCTTCGCCACGCTTCCGCTCCCCTTTTCATGCTTATGTACCATATCGGTCATCCTCCCAGTTCTATGGTTTCCGCAGCTTGCCGCCGGACCTGGCCGGGGCGCTGATATATATGCTGTATGCCGGAGCTGTATATACACCAGCTACGTTGTATATTGTCGATACGCCGCGCATCCCGTGCGTTGTATCGTCAACCCCGTTAATTAGCAGGCATTATGTTAGCACGAAGTGTAAGTGAAGTCACACTACAACCACAATTTGACGTAATTTTTGTGAAATCAACGCTTTATTACCAGCTACTGGAAATCGCGTGTCCAGAGTGGTGTATATTCACCTCGCGCCATAGCGATATCTCGCGCAAAACTACACCCGCTATGTGGGTAGGCAATTATCTCCCGCCGTTTCTCCCCCGCCCCACCGGCCCTTACCGGGGATGCATAAAGCCTGAATAGACGATGCATAAACGGCGGGAAAAATCATGCTTGCATTTTCCCGCCGTTTGTTGTATGATAAGCGCGAACACAACTGGATCACTTGTCTTCGGGGCGGGGCGAAATTCCCCACCGGCGGTCACAGTCCGCGAGCGAGCTTCGGCAAGCACGAACCGGCGCAATTCCGGTACCGACAGTATAGTCTGGATGAGAGAAGGCGTGTACGGCATTTTCGTGATGCTCTTTTTTGATGCGTGCACCTTGGGAGACAACCGTTTCCAAGGGTGTTACACCATCAAAAAGGAGTCTTTTTTATGACGCAGAAACAGAAAACCCATCATCTGGCCGTGGCCGCCATGCTGACCGCCGTGGCCGCCGTGCTGCAATTCATCGAGTTCTCGGTACCGCTGGTGCCCTCGTTCATCAAGCTGGACATCTCTGACCTGCCTGCCCTGCTGGGCACCTTCTCCCTGGGCCCTGTATACGGCGTGGCCATCCAGCTGGTAAAGAACCTGCTGCACCTGCCCTTCGGCTCCAGCGCCGGCGTGGGCGAGCTGTCCAACTTCATCCTGGGCGCGATTTTCGTGTTTACCGCCGGTATGGTCTACAAGCGCAGCAAGAGCCGTAAGAGCGCGCTGATCGGTTCGCTGGCAGGGGCGGTGGCCATGGCCCTCATCAGCATCGTGGCCAACTATTTCATCGTCTACCCTGCCTATGTGGTGCTGTATAATCTGCCGCTGGAGGCCATTGTGGGCATGTACGAGGAGATTCTGGGTGGCGTGTCCCATATGCCTACCCAGAACGCCCTTTTCAACTGCCTGCTGGTGTTCAACGTGCCGTTCACCTTCGTCAAGGGCATGCTGGACGTGGCGCTGTGCTTCGCCATTTACAAGCCGCTGAGTCCGCTGCTGCATAAGTAAAACGCGTGTCATTGCGAGCCAGTCCGCAGACTGGCGCGGCAATCTAAATCCCAGAGGACGGATTCCCACGCCAGTGACATCGGTCACTGGCTCGGAATGACAGGTTTGGTTTCCTGACAAGCTGAAAAAGTCCGCTGACCGATGGTCAGCGGACTTTTTTTGTCAAGTTACGCGGCGGCTTTCACCACGTTCTGGAAGTAGTACACACCCATGCCGTCTGTCCGGATACCGGTCAGAGTATCCCGCAGGAGCCAGGTATATGTCTCGTTATACAGGGGCATCACATAGCCGCTGTCCAGCAGCATGGCCTCCGCGTCCGCCAGATAGGCGTCCCGGGCCTCGTCGCTGCTGGAGTTGGCCGCGGCGCGGATCAGCATGTCATAGGCGTTGGAATAGAACTGGCCGTAGTTCTCCTGCTGGCTGCTGCTGAAACGGTTCAGGTAGCTGAGGGCCGTGTTGCGGTCGCCGCTGACGTTGGTCAGCGCCAGCGAGAATTCGCCGTTTTTCAGCACGGTCATCATTTCCTCCGGCGTCACGCCCCGGGCGGCCACCCGGACGCCCAGCTTATCCCGCCAGACGGTTTGCAGCGCCTGGGCGACCTTGGCATTGCTGCCGGTGTTCTCATACAGCAGCGTCACCGGGCTGATATGCTCCAGCACCGTGGGGGTATAGCCCGCGCCGCGCAGCAGCTCCACCGCCGCCTGGCAGATGGCGTCGTACTGCTCCGGGTCGTTGTCGATCAGGGCGCCGTTGACCTCCCGGAAGGAGCTGCCGTCAGACGTGACGATGCCGTAGGGGATCAGGCCGTCCGCCGCACGGTACACCTCGCCGGAGCCCCCCGCCAGCGCCGCCAGGGCGTTGCGGTCGATGACCATGGACATGGCCTTGCGCACGGTCTCGCTGAGGCTGGTGGCCATCTGGTTGATCAGCACCGTGCTGACCGCCGCGGCGGAGGCCTCCACCGCGCCCTCGGCCTCTCCGGCGTCCAGCACGAAGTCCGCGTCGCCGCTGTCGTACAGCGCCATGGCGTCCTCCGTCCCGGCGCAGTAGGTGAAGTCGATCTCATCCGGGCCAAGGCGCTTGGCGTCGTAATACTTCTCCACCCCGGTCAGCGTCACGCCCTCGGCCGTCATGCTGCTGACGGCGTAGGGGCCGTTGGTCAGCAGGGTGGCCGCGGACATGGACCAATCCGGCTGCGGCTCCTGCGCGGCGTCCTCACTCTGGGTATCCGCGCTGTCGGTCTCATCCGCCGCCGCAGCGGCCACGTCGGCGCGCACCGGCATGGTGGATACGGCGGTACACACCACCGACAGGAAATAGGAGCAGTGGCCGCTGATGGTGACGTGCAGGGTACGGTTATCCGTGGCCCACACCTGCAGCGCCGCGGGGTCGCCCGCCACAGCGTCGGCATAGCCCGCCACCATGTTCAGGATGGAGGCATGGGGGGAGTTGGTCTCCGGGTCCACCAGCCGCTGCCAGGCATACACGAAGTCCTGGGCCGTGACCCTCCTGCCGTCCGACCAGTAGATGTCGCTGCGGAGGGTGAAGGTATAGGTCTCCGTTCCGTCCATGTTGTCGGTATACACATAGCTGGAGGCCTGCCCCGCCGTAACGCCGGTCAGGGTCTGCTTCATCAGGTTTTCATACAGGTTGGCTGCCACGGTCTTTTCCGTTTCCGTAACGGCACGGGCCGGATCCAGCGTGACCGGCGCGCCCACCAGCGCGGCGCGGACAGTCATCTTTTCCGGCTCCTCCGTGCCGCAGGCCGCCAGCGCCAGCACCATAACCAGCGCCAGAAGCAGCGATAATAGTCGTTTGGTTCGTTTCATGGGTTTTCTCCTCTTTGTTGGGGACTGAGGGAATGCGTAGGGGGCGGCGTCCTCAACGCCCCGCCATATGATTTCATGTGTTCCCGTAGGGCGGCCTGCCCTCAGGCCGCCGTTCATCAGAAATGTCATCGTTTATTGTGCGGCGGGGTGAGGGCACCCCGCCCTACGGAAAAATTGGATGACCGGTTCGTTCACCGTGCGGGCCGTCGAGGACGCCGGCCCCTACAGGTATAATCTTACTCCGTCACGATGCTGCCGTTGTCGGCCAGCTTCGCCGCCACGATCTGGCTGCGGGTGTTGCGGACGATGTCGTCCAGCCGCATGCGGCTGGGGAAGTCGCTCAGCAGCGTATAGGCCACGCCGTGGCGCTTGGCACGGCCTGTCCGGCCGATGCGGTGGATGTAATACTCGTTCTCCTCCGGCACGTCGTAGTTGAACACGGCATCCACGTCGTCCACGTCGATGCCGCGGCTGGCCACGTCCGTGGCCACGAACACGCGGAGCTTGCCGTCCCGGAACTGCTGCATAACGGCCTCGCGCTTGCTCTGGGGGATGTCACCGTGGATGCACTTGGCGTCCACGCCCCGCATCTGCAGGAACTTGGTGAGCCGCTCGGTATTGCCCTTGGTGTTGCAGAAGCAGATGACCCGGTCATAGCCCTCGTGCTCCAGAATTTTGGCGATGGCGTCCACCTTGCCGTCGGAGGGCACCTCGATACGGTATTGCAGGATGTCGGGCTTGTTCTCCTTGGTGGCCTGTACGGTGATCTCCTCGGGATCACACTGATAGACCCAGGAGATGTCCATGACCTCGCGGGAGATGGTGGCGGAGAACATGCCCAGATTCTCGCGGCTGGGGATCTTGTCCAGAATACGGGTCACATCGTGGATAAAGCCCATGTCCAGCATGCGGTCCGCCTCATCCAGCACCACGGTCTTGACCGCCTTCAGCACCACGGTGCGGCGCTTCATATGGTCGCTGAGACGGCCGGGGGTGGCCACCACGATCTGGGGCTTGCGCTTCAGGGCGTTGATCTGCTTGCCGATGGGCTGGCCGCCGTACAGGCACACCAGCCGCACACCCTCGTGATACACGGCGATGTCCCGCATCTCGTCGGTGATCTGCATGGCAAGCTCACGGGTGGGGGCCATAATGACCGCCTGCACCTCTTCGCTTTCCGGGTCGATCTTTTCAATAATGGGGATGCCGAAGGCCATGGTCTTTCCGGTGCCGGTAGGCGCCTTGGCAATGACATCCTTGCCCGCCATCATGGGCGGGATGCAGCCGGCCTGTACCGGCGTGGATACAGTATATCCCTTGTTGCGGATGGCCCGCAGCGTGGCTTCGGACAGGCCGAAGCTCTCAAAATCCACCCCCTGGGTGATCTCCATAGCGTTTTTCCTCTTATTTCTCAAAAATTTCAATCGTTTTTATTATACCATAGCTGTCAAGTAAGCATTTCCTCTTTTCAAACCGCGCAAAACGTGGTATACTATTCTCGAACAAATGAGCGACAGGAGGTGCGGTATGAAGGAGCGAGTGATCCTGCACTGTGATCTGAACTGTTTTTTCGCGTCGGTAGAGCTGTTGAGCTATCCGGCGCTGCGGGACGTGCCGGTGGCGGTATGCGGCGATCCGGAGTCCCGCCATGGCATCGTGCTGGCCAAGAATGAGGCCGCCAAGCAGCTGGGCGTCAAGACGGCGGAGACCATCTGGCAGGCCAGACAGAAGGCCCCCCATCTCATCACCCTGCCGCCCCACCACAGCTTATATAAGGAGTACAGCCGGAAGGTCAACGCCATTTACGGGCAATATACCGATCTGGTGGAGCCCTTCGGCATCGACGAGAGCTGGCTGGACATCACCGGCAGCATGCACCTGTTCGGCGGCGACGGCAAGGCCATTGCCGACCGGCTGCGTGACCGGCTGCGGCAGGAGTTGGGCCTGACCATCTCGGTGGGCGTCAGCTTCAACAAGATCTTTGCCAAGCTGGGCAGCGACTATAAAAAGCCCGACGCCACCACCGTCATCGACCGGGACAACTGGAAGGATATCGTGTGGCCGCTGCCGGTGGGCGACCTGCTGGGCGTGGGCCACTCCACCCGGAAGCTGCTGCATCAGTACGGCGTGGAGACCGTCGGCCAGCTGGCGGAATTCCCCCGTCAGAATCTGGAAACACTATTGGGCAAGCACGGCGCGCAGCTCCACGACTACGCCAACGGGCTGGAAAGCAGCCCCGTCCGTCCCCAGCACGAGGCCGAGCCGGTAAAATCCGTGGGCAACGGCACCACCTTTCCCCGGAATCTTACCCGGTGGGAGGAGGTACGCTCCGGTCTTGCGGTGCTGTCCGACAGCGTGGCGGGCCGCCTGCGCCGCTACGGCATGTACTGCGGCGGCGTGGCGCTGACCATCCGGGACGCCCAGTTCCGCCAGTTCAGCCGCCAGACGCGGCTGGACAGCCCCACCCATCTGCAGAAGGATATCTACCATGCGGCGCTGGAACTGGCGCGGCAGTCGTGGCACGCTCCCGATCCCATCCGCGCCCTGACCATCACGGCGCTGTATCTCACCGAGGACGCCGACAGCTTCGAGCAGCTGGACCTGCTGAACCGGGAAGCACCGAAGCAGAACGAAAAGCAGGAGAAGCTGGAGCAGGCCATGGACGCCATCCGGGGCAAATACGGCAAGGGCGCCATCACCTTCGGGAATACTGGCAAGTTCAGCGGCTGGGACGACTGATATCCACCGCCAAAAATCAACCAAAAATCAGCCAATATCAAATTGTAAATTTTTCGTGAGGTACGGCCAACGCCCATTGCAAAAGCGGATAAAGCGTGCTACTATGTTAAGACTGTCCTTTCGACAAGATTTTACGATTTGTTTACGTCCCGCCGGGACGATAAGGAGACCCTATGGAGCACGAAAACCATACCCGTTTAGAGCAGGCGCCGCAGGAACCCCCGAAGCGGAGTCTGTGGCCGCTGTTTTTTCTTCCGCTGGCGCTCATCTATCATGAGCTGCTGATGCATATATTCGACCGCAGCGTGGCGTTTCTGGAAATGCCGCTGGTGTATATCCTGCTGTTTTCCGCCGCCATGGGACTGCTACTATCGGTGCTGGTGGATTTGCTGCCCCGGAAGGCCGCCCACATCGTCACCTACGCCCTGTGCGTAGGCTGGACGGTATTGACGTGCATCGAATACTGCTGCAAGAGCTATTTCAAGACCTATTGGGGCCTTGGCTTCGTCATGCAGATGACCGGCAACGTGGTGGGCAACTTCTTCACCACCATGATGGAGATCATCGTGAGCCGCCTGCTCTTTATCCTGCTGGCCTTTGTGCCGCTGGCGGCGCTGATCATCTTCCACCGCCATCTGCTGCCGGGCAGGCAGCTGCGCGGCAGAACGCGGCTGCTGGCGCTGGCGGGCTTTATCGTGTTTCAGGCCGCAGGCTCCGCTCTGTGCTATACCGGCGAATACAAGGCCGACTATACTTATAACTTCATTACGGACCGCGCTGTACCCAATTTTGGTCTGTCCGCCTCCGTGCGGCTGGAGCTCCAGTACACCCTGTTCGGTCTGCCTGATGCGCCGGTGATCCAGGTGGCGGAGCCGGAACCGGAGCCGGAGCCCTCACCGGTGGTCTATGACTACAACAAGATGGATCTGGATTTCGAGGCGGAGTCCCAGCTGGTGGGCGGCCAGACGCTGGCCAACATGCACAAATATTTCAGCAGCCTTACCGCCAGCCAGAAGAACGAATACACCGGCATGTTTGAGGGGAAGAATCTGATCCAGATCACCGCCGAGGCTTTCTCCCCCTACGTCATCAGCAAGGAGCTGACGCCCACCCTGTATAAGCTGACCCACGAGGGCTTTG
Organism: uncultured Oscillospiraceae bacterium; assembly: GCA_934597345.1. Taxonomy (GTDB): domain Bacteria; phylum Bacillota; class Clostridia; order Oscillospirales; family Oscillospiraceae; genus Vescimonas. The sequence continues at coordinate 31,105 of CAKTRJ010000003.1, read as the reverse complement.
TGTTCAACAACTACTACCAGCCCGGCTGGGGCCAGTCTACCACCGGCGGCGAGTTTGCCGCCATGACCGGCGTGATCCCCACCTGGATCAACAATAACCTCAGCTTCTATGTCAGCCATAAGGACTATATGCCCTTTGCCCTGGGCAACCAGTTCCGGGCGCTGGGCTATACCACCGTGGCATATCACAACAACGTCTACACCTATTATAACCGTCACCTGACCCACCCCAATCTGGGTTACGACTATTACGGCCAAGGCAACGGCCTGAACATCACCGGCCCCGGCTGGCCCTACTCCGATCTGGAGATGATGGAGCTGACGGCCCCGGCCTATATTGAGGACTATGTGCAGAACGGCAAGCCCTTCCACGCCTACTACATGACCGTCAGCGGCCATGCCAACTGGGGGTGGGGCAACGCTATGTCCGCCAAGAACCGCGAGGCCGCCGTGGCCACCTACCCCAATGCCTCTCAGCCGGTACAGGGCTATATCGCCGCCAATCTGGAACTGGAATATGCCCTGACCTATCTGCTGGAGCAGCTGGAGGCCGCCGGTATCGCCGATGATACTGTCATCTGCCTGACTGCCGACCACTATCCCTACGCGCTGGTGACCAACGAGGTGGACTACTATCAGGAGCTCAGCGGCAAGCAGGACAGCGAGCTGGATATCTCCCGCTACCGCAATACTCTGATCCTGTGGAGCGGCAGCATGGAGCAGCCGGTCACCGTCAACACCCCCTGCTCCTCCATCGACATCATCCCCACCCTCAGCAACCTGTTCGGCCTGACCTACGATTCCCGCCTGCTGTCGGGCCGGGACGTGTTTGCCGAGAACTATAACGCTTCCCAGGCCTCCACCTGCATGCCGCTGGTGATTCTGCCCACCAACCGGGGCAACAGTTGGATCACCGCCGCAGGCACCTATGACGCCAAGACCCGCACCTTTACCCCCAACCCCGGCATCACCGTGGCGGACGATTATGTGGATACCGTCACCTCGCTGGTGGACGCCAAGTTCTCCTATGCCCGGCAGCTGATCCAGTATGACTATGCCGGTGTGGTGCTGCACCATCCCCAGGCCACCTATGTCATGCAGGCCCCCGTGATACCGCCCAGCAGCAATTCGGACGACACGGCGGACGAGCCCGCGGAAGAACCCACCGACACCATACCGGAATACACCGGCGAATAACGACGATGTAAAAAACGACGCCCTGATCAAAATCATCAGGACGTCGTTTTTTCTGCGCACTTTCGCGGTCACAGGAAATCCCGCAGCGCGATCTCCAGCTTTTCCAGCGCCTTCTTCTCGATGCGGGAGATATAGCTGCGGCTGATATGATAGACGGCGGCCACCTGCCGCTGGGTCTGGGGCATATGCCCCTCCAGGCCGTAGCGGCGGCGGATGATATCCGCCTCACGCTCCGTCAGCCGCTCCGCCACCAGCCGCCGCACCAGTATGCGGTCATCCTTGTCCTGCAGGTCCTCCAGCATGGTGTCGCTCTTTCCCACCACGTCACCAATGGACAGGTCGCTGCCGTCGCCGTCAGTCTCAATGGTATCGCTGAGGGACACCTCCCCCTGCAGCTTCTTCCGCGCGCGGAAGTACATCAGGATCTCATTCTCAATACATCTGCTTGCATAAGTGGCCAGGCGGATGCCTTTGTCGGGCTTGAAGGTGTTCACCGCCTTGATGAGGCCGATGGTACCGATGGAGATCAGATCCTCCTGATCTTCCACCTGAACATAGTATTTTTTGATGATATGCATCACGAGCCTGAGGTTCCGCTCCACCAAAACATTGCGGGCATCCAGATCCCCCTGGACGCACCGCTCCAGATATTTCTTCTCCTCCTCTGCCGTCAGTGGTTTAGGGAAGGAGCCTCCCTCTCCCGCCAGATGCAGCTGCCAGAACAGGCTCTGGCAGACCAGCAGCAGCGCCGCGCTTAACATGGCAAACGCCTCCTCTCCCTGTCAGGCTATGCGCCGAGGGGAAGTCCCTATGTGCAAAGGGTATGCCCGGTATGCGTATACACATAAAAATGCGCCGCAGTTTTCGTTCTGCGGCGCATTTCATTTCTTCCGTCTTAGGGGCGGAAACAAACTTATTTTATCATGCGTTCTTTGCAGATTCAATATAGTCTTAACAGAAAATTTACATGAACTTTCCGTTAAAATCTTGTTAGTTTTGACCTCTTGAAATTTGAAAACAACAGGCGTATAGTATGAAGCATGAATTTTCAAGGCTCGGTAACGTTTTCGTTTCAGGAAAAATGTGCATTTTTCCTGTTAAATATTTCGCGCTTAAAATCGCGAAAGTCAGCAGAGAAAACCAGTTCCCGTGTGAAGGAGAAAGGACGGTGGAATAAATGACGCGAGAAGATGCCGTTCAGTGCCTGTGTGAGATCTATCAGAATGATTTCGACGTACGGCGCTGTGAGGAGCATGAGCAGCCTTTGGCCGCACAGATGGATTTTTATGCAGAATCCTCCAAATATGTGCTGTCCAAGAAGGCCAAGCTCTGGGAGGCCAACAGCTTTGAATACGTCTATTTGTTCAGCGTGCCCCATCTGACCAAGGAAATTTATGAGGCATGTGAAAAGAAGGCCTACGAGGAGGGCATGGCCCGCATCAACCCCGGCCCCAATCACATGTACACCTACATTACGGCCCTGTTCCTGTGCGACAGCTGCGACGAGGACGCCAAAAAGGCGCTGAAGCGCTGCAAGCTCTATAAGAGTTTCCGCATGTCCTATTGGGGCTGGATGGATTTTCATACCGCCTTGGCGGAGCTGCCGGAGGAAAAGGTCAGCAGCAACGCCAGCGGACACAGTGCAGCGCAGGTCTTTCAACAGGGCCTGTTTCATAAGCAAAAGAAAAACTTGTTCAGAAAGGAGAGAGCTTTATGAATGCTGCTTTGTTCCTTATCATCGGCTGCGCAGTTCTGGTCGTAGGCTATATTTTCTACGGCGGCTGGCTGGCCAAAAAGTGGGGCGTCGATAACTCCCGTCCTACTCCTGCTCATACCATGGAAGACGGCAAGGACTACTGCCCTGCCAAGGCTCCTGTGCTGATGGGCCATCACTTCTCCTCCATCGCCGGCGCCGGCCCCATCAACGGCCCCATTCAGGCGGCTGTGTTCGGCTGGGTCCCCGTGATGCTGTGGGTCCTGATCGGCGGTATCTTCTTTGGCGGCGTGCATGACTTCGGTTCTCTGTTCGCTTCCATCCGCCACAAGGGCGAGTCCATCGGTGAGGTCATCGGTGACGCTATCGGCGCCAAGGCCAAGAAGCTGTTCATCGTGTTCGCTTACCTGACCCTGATCCTTGTTGTGGCTGCCTTCGCTTCCATCGTGGCCAACACCTTCAAGGCTACCTACACCGCTGAGGGCGCGATCGACTATGCCGCTTCCGCAGCCAACGCCTCCACCGCTATCATCTCCATCATGTTCATCCTGATGGCCATCCTGTTCGGCTTCTTTGTCTATCGCCGCAACGCGCCTCTGGGCGTGGCTACTGTGATCGGCGTCATCGGCATCGTGGTCTGCATGGTCATCGGCCTGAACTGGCACCCCATCTACCTGAGCTACACCGTGTGGATGATCATTGTCGGTCTGTACATCGGCGTTGCTTCCGTCACCCCCGTGTGGATTCTGCTGCAGCCCCGTGACTACCTGAGTTCCTTCCTGCTGTACGGCATGATGATCCTGGCTGTCGTGGGTATCATCGGCGCACATCCCACCGTTGAGATGCCTGCGTTCCTGGGCTTCTATGATACGCTGGCTCCCTCCGGCACCTCTCTGGGCTATCTGTTCCCCGCTCTGTTCGTGACCATCGCCTGCGGCGCTGTGTCCGGCTTCCACTCTCTGGTTGGTTCCGGCACCACCTCCAAGCAGCTGGATCAGGAAAAGGACGCCAAGCCCATCGCTTACGGCGGCATGCTGATCGAGTGCGCTCTGGCCCTGATCTCCGTCTGCGCTGTTGGTTACATCTGGAACCAGTATGCTGACGGCACTACCGTGACTCCTACCGTCGTGTTTGCTACCGGCCTTGCCTCCATGTTCTCCAAGGTATTCGGCGATGGCTGCTACAACGCTGTGTACTCCATGCTGATCCTGGCCGTGTCCGCTTTCTGCCTGACCTCCGTGGATACCGCTACCCGTCTGGCCCGTTACATGTTCGCCGAGTTCTTCGTGGAGCCCGGCCAGACCCGCGAGGATCTGAAAGGCTGGAAGCGCGTCATCACCAACCCCTATGTTGCCACCGGTATCACCGTGGTGGCCGGCGTGGCCCTGGGCCTGACCGGTTATGCCAAGATCTGGGCTCTGTTCGGCGCTGCCAACCAGCTGCTGGCTGCTCTGGGTCTGCTGGCTGTGTGCTGCTGGCTGGGTAAGATCGGCCGTAACAACAAGATGTTCTACTTCCCCATGTTCTTCATGCTGGTCGTCACTCTGACCTCCCTGGTGTTCACCATCAAGGCTCAGATCGCTGGTATCGCTGCCGGCGGCGAAGGCGTGGTGTGGTGCTACATCCGCGGCATCATCGGCGTGCTGCTGGTGATCCTGGCCATCGACCTGGTGGTGCAGGGCGTCAAGGCGCTGAGCGCTCAGAAGAAAGCCGCTGCTGCCAAGTAACGCTTTCCATTGCGAGTTTTCTCACCCCTTATAAACAACAAAGAAGGGACTTCCTTTCGGAAGTCCCTTCTTTGTTTTGTGTTTACTCCGCAGAAATTACCTGCTGTGCGGCCGCATCATAGCGGACGGTCACCGCGTGATCGGCGTTGTCGGTGCCAGTGTAGGTGCATTTCACCTGCAGCACCGTGCCTTCCCAGCCATCGAAGGTCACGTCAAAGATGGGATAGCCGGACGGCTGCGCCGTCGGCACGGCGGGAAATGCCGCCTTCAGCGCTTCATCCCCCTCATGCCACAGGTACTCCAGGATAAGTCTCATGCAGCCGTCTGACTGACCGTACCACCGGTCATCCGCGCCCTGATAGAAATGCCAGACCTTGCAGTCAAGGTGGGGTGTTTCGTCCTGAACGCTCTGGCCGATGGCCAGATAGGCGCTGTCCGGCGACCAGTACAGGCCAGTGACCGCCGTATGGGGATACGATTCGCTCATACCGGCGTCCACACCGCCATCACCCCAGCGGCGCTGTATATCGGCCGGGTTCGTTACCTTAACCGACGAATTGCCGAAGCTGCCGGTATACGTCACCACGGTGATACTGCCATCGGGTGATGTACTGCTTTCGTTGCGGAACAGTTTTCCCTGCACTTGCAGGCTGCTCAGAAGGACATACATAACTGCCAGCACGATCAGGCTCAGTGTTACCGCCATGGCGATGAACCAGCGTCTGCGCCGACGGGCGCGGCGCTCCGCCAGCGTCAGGTCAAGTACCGCCTGCACCGCTTCCGAGGTGGGCGCAGGCTCCTCCGCCGCTTCCGGTTCCGCCGGGGCGGTCTGATAGGTCAGCAGCTGATCCACGCTGAGGCCCAGCGCCTCCGCCAGCGGCTCCAGCAGCGAGATATCTGGGCAGCCCGCGCCCCGCTCCCATTTGCTGACGGCCTTGTCCGTCACATGCAGCGCCTCCGCCAGCTCCCGCTGGGTCAGGTTCAGTTCCTTACGTCTCTGGGCGATGAATCTGCCCAACATTTCTCGATCCATGGGATCACCTCCGGTCTCATGGTAGCAAACAGGGCGGTTTTCCGCAACCGACGGAGCGTTTAGTGGGATACACCAAACCAAAGCCTCCCTCTGTGAGGGAGGTGTCGCGGCGCGAGCCGCGACGGAGGGAGAGAATCCAAACCTTCAAATTCTCTCCCCCAGTCAGCTTCGCTGACAGCCCCCTCTCAGAGGGGGCCTCAGCTATGTGCTCCCTCACCCCTCAAACAGGTACACCCGCGTCTCATAGGGCCGGGTGCGGAAGGGGCGGGCCGGATCGTCGACCGGGTAATTCTGCAGCACCAGCTGGCCGTCAGACAGGTCATACCCCCTGGGCGGCGTCACCGTCAGGGGCCGCTCCGCAAAGGAGCAGATCACCAGCAGCCGCTGGCCCTTCATTTCCCGGGTATACATGTAAAGACTTCCCGCCAGCGGGCAGCAGTCGTGATACCTGCCCTCCCGCACCACCGGCAGGCTCTTGCGCAGGGCAATGGCCTTACGGTAGAAGTTCAGCAAAGAATCGGGGTCGCGCTCCTGGGCCGCCACGTTGACGGCGTGGTAGTTGGTGTTCACATAGAACCAGGGCTTGCCCGCGGTAAAGCCCGCGTTGGCGGTATCGTCCCACTGCATAGGGGTGCGGGCGCTGTCCCGGCTGCCGGTCCACAGCCACCGCAGCCGCACCTTCTCCGGCAGGCCGGGCATGAAGTTGCGGCTCTGGACATCCTCATACATATCCGTATGGACGGGCCGCCAGTTGGTCATGCCGATCTCCTGCCCCTGATAAACGAAGGGTGTACCCTGCTGGAAGAGATACGCCGCCGCCAGCGCTTTGCCGCTTTCGGCGCGGTATTTCTCGCTGCCGTAGCGGGAGATGACACGGGGATGGTCGTGGTTTTCCAGATACAGCATGTTCCACGCCTTGCCCCGCAGCTTCCGCTGCCACAGATCCCACACCCGCTTCAGCCGCCGCAGAGAGAAGGCCGTGTGGGCATAGTCGGTATACAGGCAGTCGGCGCACATGCTCTGGAACTGGATCATCATATCCATCTGGCCCCGCTTCTCGTCGATGTATTTCAGGGCCTGACGGGGGCTGACCATGGGGGCCTCCGCCAGCGTCACGCAGTTATAGCGATCCAGCACATCCCGCTTGAACTCCTCCAGATACTCATGGACCCGCGGGCCGTGATTATAGTGGCGGAGGCCGCGGGCGGCAGGCATCAGCCGGTCGTCCGGCAATCCGTCCTTCTTGGAGATGAAGGTGATCACATCCTCCCGGAAGCCGTCCACCCCCAAGTCCAGCCAGAACCGCAGGATATCCTTTACCTCCTGCCGCACCAGCGGGTTATCCATATTCAGATCCGGCTGCTTCACGGCGAACAGGTGCAGGTAGTACTCCTGCCGCAGCTCGTCCCACTGCCATGCCTTCCCCTCGAACATACTGTCCCAGTTGTTGGGCAGGTCGCCGCTGGGCTTCTCCTTCCGCCAGATGTAATAATCGGTGTAGGGCGCGATGCGGCGGCGGGACTTCTGGAACCACTCGTGCTCGTCGCTGGTATGGTTCACCACCAGATCCATAATGACCTTCATGCCCCGCTGATGGGCGCCCTCCAGCACCTTTTTGAACCATTCCATGCCGCCGAACTCCGGCGCGATGTCCCGATAATCGGAGATATCGTACCCGCAGTCCGCCCCCGGCGAGGGATACAGCGGCGAAAACCAGATGCCATCCATCCCCAGACTTTTGATATAGTCCAGCTTTTCGTACACACCCTGTAAATCGCCCATGCCGTCGCCGTCGCCGTCCTTGAAGCTGCGCGGCCAGATCTGATAGAACACCATGTCCTTATACCAGCGGTCACGTCCCATTTGCTGCACCCCTTTTCGTATTTTTTCTCTATTATAGCGTAGGCGCCGCGGCCTTGCAAGGCCGCGGCGCCTGATAAACGCTTGTTATGTTCAGTTGGCGGGCTTCTGCGCCTCCTGCTGCTTCAGATGCTCCTGCGCCGCCTGCATCTGCTCCTGGGAGGCGGTGCGGAACTGGGCCCGGGAGGTCTGTACCTCGGCCAGCGCGGTCTGGATAGCCTCCTCTGTGCGGCGCAGGGCGTCCTCAGTATAGGTGTTGGCCACGCGGTACAGCTCGCGGCTGCGCTCCTCGGCCCGGCGGATGATGTCGGCGCTCTTCTGCCGCGCCTGCTGGATGACCTCACTTTCGGAGACGATGGTCTTGGCGTCCAGCTCAGCCTGCCGCATCATCTTCTCCACTTCCTTCTTGGCGCCTGCCACATAGTCGTTGCGGGCGGCGATCAGCTCCTTGGCCTTTTTCAGCTCCAGCGGAAGCTTGGCGCGCATTTCGTCCAGGATATCCAGCGCCTCGTCCCGGTTGATGGTGCACTTTTCGGCGCTGAAGGCAACACTCTTTGCCTCGTCGATCATGTTATAGAGCATGTCGATCAAACGCTGTACGTCCTTTTCCTCCATGTCAGTGGTCACATCCTTTCATCAATTCCTCCGCCACCGGAGCGGGTACATATTTTTCAAGCGGCTGACCATAGCGGATCATTTCCCGGGCCATGGTAGAGCTGAAATGCTCAAACTCCGCCCGGGCGGGCAGCAGCAGCGTCTCCAGCTCCGGGTCGATGCCCTGATTGATGCGGGCCATCTGCAACTCCGCGTCGTAATCCGTCATATTGCGCACGCCTTTTACGATGATGTGAGCGCCCTTCAGCCGGGCGTAGTCCGCCAGCAGACCGGAGAACAGCTCCACCTCCGCGTTGGGGATGTGGGCGATGGACTTGCGGATCAACTCCAGCCGTTTTTCCTGGGTGAACATGGGCTGCTTCTTTTCGCAGTTGACCATCACGCACATGTATACCTTATCAAAGCACCGGGCAGCCCGGCTGAGAATATCCAGATGGCCCAGTGTGATGGGGTCAAAGCTGCCGGGATAGATGGCGATCTTCATAGGGTGTCCTCGTTTCCGCTGCGGTGATAGACGCTCAGCTTGATCTTGCCATACCGGTACTGACGATACAGCGAATAAGGGGGCGAGAGTGCCGGTAATTCCGTTTCCACGGCACTTTCCGCCACAATTATACCATGTTCGCGGCAAATGTCAAATGCCGCGATATCCTCCAGCGCCTTCACCAGCAGGCCGGAGGCGTAGGGCGGATCGAGAAAGATAATGTCGAACTTTTCGCCGCTCTTGAGGTAGGACATGGCGTCACCGCTGCGGACCACCGCCCGGTCGCTGAGACCGCAGACCTCCAGATTTTCCCGGATCAGCTTCACCGCGTCATTGCGCTGGTCGATGAACACGCACTGCTTTGCGCCGCGGCTCAGAGCCTCGATGCCCAGCTGGCCCGTTCCCGCGAACAGGTCAAGGATGCGGCGGCCCTCGATATCAAACTGGATGATGGAGAAGATGCTCTCCTTCACCTTGCCGGTGGTGGGACGGGTCTCCATGCCCTGTAATTCCTTTAGAATTCTGCCCCGGGCAGAACCGGTGATGACTCTCATTTTTCCATCCCCCTTGGGTCGAATTGCTCAAAAATGACCAGAGCGCCCGCCTCCTCGGCGGCGTTCATGTCCGCCTTGCTGCGGATGGTCCAGCTGAACTCCTGGGCGCCGTACAGGCCGCGGCACAGCTTCAGGGACAGGCTCTTTCTGTCCTCAAACCGGTAGGCGATAAAGTCGGGCCGGGTGCGGCAGTTCAATAGAAGATTGCTCAGCACCCAGCGCACCACGCCGGGCAGGTTTTTGCCGTCACCGTGGCGGTCGAAATTCTCGCTGAGCTGGCCCCGCACCACGTCGGGCCGGTTCTGCCACAGCCACATGAGACACCGGGGATCGAAGGACTCCATGCAGTAGGTCACGTTCCGGTGCTTGTCCAGCAGCTTGCAGGCAGCGGCGGCCAGCGCGTCGGCGTTGCCCCGCTCCGCCTTCAGCTCCACGATCAGCGGCGCCTTTCCGGCGAAGATGGGCAGCACCTCCTCCAGCAGGGGGATGTGGTACTCCGTGCCCTCCAGCTTGTACTGGACAAGCTCCTCCGCCGTCAGATCCTCGATCTCCACGTCCACGCCTGCCGTCCGCAGCAGGGAGGCGTCGTGGATCACCGCCAGATGGCCGTCCTTCATCAGATGGACGTCCAGCTCCGCGCCGAAGCCGCACTGGACGGCACGCTTGAAGGCGGGAATGGAGTTTTCGGGGATGCGGGGCTTGTCGTGAAAGCCACGGTGGGCATAGCGCCAGCCCTGGAATTTCTTCCAATCCCGGCGGCGATCACACCGCAGACAGAGGATATACAGCAGAAGAATAAGAATGACAATTCCCAGAAGTATCCAAAACAGTTTCATATCAGTCGTTCTCCAAATTTTCCAAAGCTTCCAGCCCCATCACCGCGTCAGGCTTGCTGTCGCCGTGGTGGACGAACAGCATGGTGACGAAGGCCAGCGCCACAAATACGGTGGCATAGGGGAAAAGCACCCGCATGCCCCACTTATCCATCAAAAGGCCGGATAGCATAGGCGTGGCCACCTGGGCCGCCATGGAGGCGGTGTAGTAGAAGCCGGTGTACTTGCCCACGTTGCCGCCGCTGGACAGCTCCACCACCATGGGGAAGGAGTTCACGTTGATGGTGGCCCACGCGATACCGGCCAGGGCAAACATGGCGTTCATCAGCAGGGTGGGGCTCTCCGCCTGGAGGAAGCCCGCCACGCCGAAGGCCACCGTCAGCATGATCACGCCCGCCTGAATGGCACGCTTGCGGCCGATCTTGCTGGAAATGATGCCCACCGGCAGGTAGGCCACGATGGCCGCCGCCTGGGCGATGATCAGCGTCAGGTTGTAGTCCTTATGCAGGATGTTGCTGGCATAGACGGAGTATTTGCTGGTGACGGCATTATAGCCGAAGAACCACAGCACGATACTCAGCAGGATAAAAATCAGGGACTTTACCTCGTCCACGGACAGCTTCCGCTCCTCCTGGGGCGTACCGTCCTCCGCCGCTTCCTCCACGCCGTAGGTCACGCTGTCACGCTGCATCTCCTGCGCCCACTCCACCTCGCGGACGGTCAGCATGAAGATCACCAGCGCCGCCAGCATAATGGCGGCGATGACGCCGAAATAGCCGGTGTAGCTCATGAGGGAGTTGCGCACGGCGGAGGTGGCGAACACCATGCCCAGCGCCAGCACTAGAATACCGCCGGCGCTACCCATCAGATTGATGACGGCGTTGGCCTTGGACCGCAGAGGCTTCATGGTCACGTCCGGCATCAGCGCCACGGCGGGCGAGCGGAAGGTGGCCATGGCCACAAGGATCACCAGCAGCACCAGAATAAAGAACACCAGCGTGCCGGGCTGCTCCGCCGTCACCTGCCATGCATAGGCCTGACGGGCGGGGGTCACATAGTTGGTGTAGTCGGGGTTGGTGACGGCGGTGCCGTCCTCACTGACCAGCTGGCTGCGGATGGCGGTGAACGCCTCCTCCGTGAACTGTTCCCGCAGCACGAATCTGTCGCCGTGAGGGGTGATAAGCTGCTCGTCCGCCTGACTTTCGTAGATGGCGCTCAGAGCGGCGGGATCGTCAATGTTGGCGGCGTCGCCCAGATGCTTCAATTGGGTGTTGTCGATGAAGCTCAGACAGATCAGCGCCACGGCGGCGATCAGCGTGCCCAGCACGATAAAGGGCGTGCGCCGTCCGCTGCGGTGGGTGCATTTGTCGGAAATAGCGCCGAACAGCGGCAGCATGAACAGCGCCAGAATGTTGTCCGCCGCCATGATGACGCCGGACCATGTCTGGCTCATGCCGAACTTGTTGGTCAGGATCAGGGGAATGGTGTTGTCATAGGCCTGCCAGAAGGCGCAGATCAGGAAAAAGGCAAAGCCCACCAGAATGGTGCGTTTGTAGTTCAGCTTCATATTCAGTTCTCCTTCAAGTCTTGATAGAGCCTTGCGATATTGTCATAGATCCATGTGGGGTTGACCCGGTATTTCACGATGTCGCCCATGACGCCCTCGCCGCTGAGAACGAAAATGCTGTCGATCCCGGCGTTGACGCCGCAGGCCACGTCGGTATACAGCCGGTCGCCGATGACCACCGTCTGCTGCGGCCTGAAGCCTGTCCGCGCCAGCGCCAGACGTACCATCTCCGGCTGGGGCTTGCCCAAAAAGCGGGGCGTTTTCCCTGTGGCCCGCTCCAGCATCTGGCACACGCTGCCGCAGTCCGGCACCGAGCCGTACCATGTGGGGCATACCCAGTCGGGATTGGTGGCCAGCCATGTGACGCCCCGGTTTAGCAATATGCAGCTGTCCTCCAGCTTTTGAAAGGTCAGTTCCGTGTCAAATCCGCTGAGAAGCACCGCGATATCATCGGACAGGGTGTCCGTTACGTCGATGCCCGCCTGACGGAGCTGCGCTTTCAGCGACGCCGTACCGGATACGTAGCACTTCCGCCCCGGAAACTCCGTCAGCAGCGTGTGCTCCGCCGCGTCGGCGGAGGTCATGTAATCCTCCGGCGCGGTCTCAATGCCCAGTCGGCGCATCTTGGCGATATAGCCGTCCACACCCCGCGAGGAGTTGTTGGTCAGGAACAGGTATCGCCCGCCCCGGCGGCGGATGAGAGAGAGGAACTCCGGCACCTTATCGAAAAGCTGCTCGTCCAGATAGAGGGTGCCGTCCATATCCAGCAGAAAAAGCCGTTTGTCCTTCAGCGACGCCATGGCCCCGCCTCCTGCGTACCAATAAAATATCAGTATACAGAATAGCACATACAGGGGAAGATGGCAAGAATTTGTTATTTTCTGTTTCATAGGGCGGCCTGACCACAGGCCGCCGCGTCCGCGGACGCGAAATACCCTCAAACACATATTTTCCATCCATCTCCACATACTACCGGAAAAATGTGAGGTGAAGGCAAATGGAAATGCATCGAACCGGGCGGACTGTGGCCTTTTCCGGCGGCGTCAGCGTGCTGTCCTGGGGCAGCATCGGCGGCAGGCTGGAGGGACAGGGCCCGCTGGGCAGCTATTTTGACGAGATCGAGACGGATTCCTTCTGCGGCCAGGCCAGCTGGGAAAAGGCGGAGTCCATCTTCCAGCAGCGGGCCATGGGCCATGCGCTGGAGCGTGGCGGCATGCAGGCGGAGGATCTGGATCTGGTGCTGGCGGGGGACCTTCTCAACCAGTGCGCCGCCAGCAATTTCGCCCTGCGGAACCAGCCCTTCAGCGTAGGCGGCCTGTACGCCGCCTGCGCCACCATGGGCGAGGGGCTTGCTCTGGCGGCTATGCTGCTGCAGGGCGGCGCGGCCAACGCGGCGGCGGTGATGACCTCTTCCCACTACTGCACGGCGGAGCGGCAGTACCGCATGCCGCTGCCCTACGGCTCCCAGCGCTGTCCTACCGCCCAGTGGACGGCCACCGCCTCCGGCTGCTGCGTGCTGGGCCGCACCGGCGACGGGCCGTATCTCACCCATGCCACCATGGGCCGGGTGGTGGACATGGGCGTCAATGACGAGTGCAACATGGGCGGGGCCATGGCTCCGGCGGCCATCGATACGCTGGAGACTCTGTTCCGGGACACCCGCACCACACCGCAGGATTATGACCTGATCGTTACCGGCGATCTGGGCGCCATCGGCCACAGCGTGGTGAAGGATCTGATGGCCCAGGACGGCTTTGACATGGACAGCCGCTATACCGACTGCGGATTGCTGCTGTTCGACCGACAGAAGCAGGACATGCATGCCGGCGGCTCCGGCGCGGGATGCAGCGCCTCGGTGCTGTGCGCCTATCTGCTGCCGGGGCTGAAGAGCCGCCGGTGGAAACGGATGATCTTTGCCCCCACCGGCGCACTGCAAAGCCCCACCACCGTATTTCAGAAGGAGACCATGCCGGCGGTGTGCCACGCGGTGGTGCTGTCGGCGGAGCGATAAGGAGGACGAAATGGACTATGTATGGTGCTTCCTGTGCGGAGGCTTGCTGTGCCTGATCGGACAGATGCTCATCGACCTGACGAAGCTGACCCCGGCCCGCATCCTGACGGGCTATGTGGTGGCGGGCGTGATCTTACAGGCGGTGGGACTGTATCAGCCGCTGGTGGACTGGGCCGGAGCGGGCGCCACCGTGCCGCTGACAGGCTTTGGCTACTCGCTGGCCAAGGGCGTGGCAAAGGCGGTAGGGGAGCAGGGACTGCTGGGCGTTATCACCGGCGGCCTGACCGCCACAGCGGGCGGTATCGCCGCGGCGGTGGTGTTCGGCCTTTTGATGGCAATTTTGTGCAAGCCCAAAGAAAAGCGTTGACAAATACCCTGCGGGGGTATATAATGCCACCATCAAATAATACCCCTGGGAGGTATACGATATGGACTGCTGCCATTGCCAGAAGACGAAGCATCGCTCCGACGAGGAGCAGAAGCGCCTGACGAACCGCCTGAACCGGATCGAAGGACAGGTGCGGGGCCTGAAGGACATGCTGCAAAAGGATGCCTACTGTCCCGATATCCTGATCCAGGTGTCTGCCGTCAGCGCGGCGCTGAACAGCTTCAGCAAGGAGCTGCTGGCCACCCATATCCGCACCTGCGTGGCGGACGGCATCCGTCAAGGGGATGACGCGGTCATCGACGAGCTGGTGACCACGCTGCAAAAGCTGATGAAATAAGGAGGCGGCGTTATGCAGGAGAAATTTGTGGTAACGGGCATGACCTGCGCGGCATGCTCGGCCCATGTGGAAAAGGCGGCGGGGCAGCTCCCCGGCGTCAACAGCGCGGTGGTGAACCTGATGCTGGGCACCATGCTGGTGGACTATGACCCGGAGAAGGTGACGGCGGAGCAGATCATCTCCGCCGTGGAGAGCGGCGGCTACGGCGCGAAGCGGGCAGCCGACGTGAAGCAGGATGTGCGCAGGGAGCAGGACGAGGCGCTGGTGAGGATGCGCCGCCGTCTGGTATGGTCCATCGTGTGCCTTGTGCCGCTGTTTTATATCAGTATGGGCCATATGATGGGCCTGCCGCTGCCGGCTTTCCTGACGGCCAGCCACCTGACCCATGCCATTTCCCAACTGGTGTTCTGCATACCCATCCTGATCTTGAACCGCAGCTATTTCACGGTGGGCTTCTCCCAGCTGTTCCGCCGCAGTCCCAACATGGACACGCTGGTGGCGCTGGGCGCCAGCGCGGGACTGCTGTACAGTCTCATTGAGATGGTGCGCCTTGCCGCCGGACAGGTGTCCGGCATGCCGGAGCTGTATTTCGAGTCGGCGGGCATGATCTGCGCGCTGGTCACCGTGGGCAAATATCTGGAGGAGCGCAGCAAGGGCAAGACCACCGACGCCATCTCCGCGCTGCTGGCGCTGGCTCCTGACAGCGCCGTGGTCAAACGCAACGGCGTGGAGGTCACCGTAGCGGCGGAGGATATCCAGAAGGGCGATATCGTGGTGGTGCGTCAGGGTGGCAAGATCCCTGTGGACGGCGTGGTGGTGTCCGGCAGCGGCTCGGTGGACGAGTCCGCCATCACCGGCGAGAGTCTGCCGGTGGAGAAGACCGTGGGCGACACCGTCACCTCCGCTACCGTAAACCAGAGCGGCTATCTGGAGCTGGAGGCCACCCGCGTGGGCGACGACACCACCCTGTCCCAGATCGTAAAGCTGATGGAGGAGGCATCCTCCAGTAAAGCGCCCATCTCCCGCCTGGCCGACAAGATCAGCGGTGTGTTCGTGCCGGTGGTCATGTCCATCGCGCTGATCACGGCGCTGCTGTGGGCCTTCGTGGGCGGGCAGAGCGTGCAGTTCTGCCTGTCGGTGGGCATTGCCGTGCTGGTGATCTCCTGCCCCTGCGCACTGGGCCTGGCCACCCCCGTGGCCATCATGGTAGGCACCGGCAAGGCTGCGGAGAACGGCATCCTCATCAAATCCGCCCAGTCGCTGGAGCTGATGGGCCGTGTGAATACGGTGGTGCTGGATAAGACCGGCACCGTCACCGAGGGCAAGCCCCGTCTCACCGACTGCTTTGCCGCGGAGGACGTCACCGAGGAGGAGCTCCTCTGCGTGGCGGCCAGCGTGGAGCAGCCCAGCGAGCATCCCCTCAGCCGCGCCGTTACCGAGGCGGCGCAGGAGCGGCGCATCCCCCTGTGCGATGTGACGGACTTTACCGCTGTTCCCGGCGGCGGTGTGCAGGCGAAGCTGCACGATAAGACCATCTTTTCCGGAAACGCACCGTATATGGAGGCAAAGGGCATGGATATCGCCGCCTTTGCGCAGCAGGCCGCCGCATGGGCGGAGGACGGCAAAACGGTGCTGTACTTTGCCGAGGAGGGCCGTGCGCTGGGCGTGATTGCCGTGGCCGATACGGTGAAGCCCGACAGCGCCGCCGCCATTGCTGCCCTGAAGCAGAGCGGCTGCCGTGTGGTGCTGCTGACCGGCGACAACGCCCAGACCGCCAACGCCATCGCCCGACAGGTGGGCGTGGATCAGGTGATCTCCCAGGTGCTGCCTCAGGACAAGGCCGCCTGCGTGGAGAAACTCCAGAAGGAGGGCCAGCTGGTGGCCATGGTGGGCGACGGCATCAACGACGCCCCGGCGCTGGTACAGGCGGACGTGGGCCTTGCCATCGGCGCGGGCACCGATATCGCCATCGAGTCGGCGGATATCGTGCTGATGAAGAGCAGCCTTGCCGACGTGGCCTCCGCCGCGGAGCTGAGCCGCGCCGTACTGCGGAACATCCGCCAGAACCTGTTCTGGGCCTTCTTCTATAACAGCGTGGGCATCCCCGTGGCGGCGGGCGCGCTGTATCCGGCGCTGGGCCTGCTGCTGAACCCCATGATCGCCGCCGCATGCATGTCCCTCAGCAGCGTGTGCGTGGTGTCCAACGCCCTGCGCCTGCGGCTGTGGAAGCCCCGGCTGAAAGCTGTATCCCCTGCCGCGCCGTCCGCGGCGGAACATAATACCAAATCCAATGAGGAGGAACCGACTATGAAAAAGACCGTGACCATTGAAGGCATGATGTGCGCCCACTGTGTGGCCCGTGTGGAAAAGGCCCTGACCGCCCTGCCCGGCGTGAAGGCCACCGTTGACCTGACCTCCGGCACCGCCGTGGTGGAGGGCGACGTGACCGATGAGGCCATCCGCGCCGCCGTCACCGAGGCGGGCTATACCGTCAAGGGCATCCAGTGACCCCTTCGGGCAGGTATGGATCGTCCCTGCCGCTTCTCCGTTATTGTGCAAAACGTTTAATTATTTAAACATTTTTTCTCTGTTTTGCACATATAATCAACATATCGTGTGCAAAAACAGACCGGACACAATATATTGCGTCCGGTCTGTTTTTGCACATTTTGAATTGAAACATGCGTTTTATTCCCTTTGTCGAATCAGGAAAATGTTGGAAAAACCGCCAGCAAACCCCTGCTGTGACAGGAAAATTTCTCCTTGCAATCCACAACCGAATTATGTATACTGAAAGACACAGTGGTGAATTGTGGGGAAAGTACCCCTATTTGTGGGGGATAATCCCACGCTTACCCTTTCAGACAACGGAGGTGAGGAACATGACAGGTCAATATGCGCATACCATCGACGCCAAGGGCCGTCTGTTCATCCCCGCCAAGCTGCGCGAGGAGCTGGGCGGCACCTTCCACGTCACGGTGGGGCAGGATCACTGCCTGTCGGTATATTCCGACGACAGCTGGAACGCCGTGATGGACAAGCTGAAAACCATGAATTACAGCGATGTGAAGCGTTTGCGCCCCATGTTCGCGCTGGCCGCCGACTGCGAGCCGGACGCCCAGGGCCGCATCCTGCTGCCGCTGAAGCTGCGGCAGTACGCGGAGCTGGAAAAAGAAGTGGTGGTCACCGGCAGCTTTGACCGGGTGGAGATCTGGAACGCCCAGCGGTGGGCCGAGATCGAGAACGCTGCCTTTGCCGACGGCTCTCTGGAGTTGGCCATGGCAGAAATGGGGCTGTAAAGCATGGAGCTGAACCACAATGTACAGGAGGATCTCTCCTACGGACACCGCCCGGTGCTGCTGGAGGA
Source organism: uncultured Oscillospiraceae bacterium (assembly GCA_934597345.1). Classification (GTDB taxonomy): domain Bacteria; phylum Bacillota; class Clostridia; order Oscillospirales; family Oscillospiraceae; genus Vescimonas. Next base: position 13,419 of record CAKTRJ010000003.1, on the reverse strand, counting down.
GTGTCTGGAGGCGCTGCACATCCGCCCCGACGGTGTGTATGTGGACGGAACGCTGGGCCGGGCCGGTCACTCGCTGGAGATCGCCAAACGGCTGACCACCGGCCGCCTGATCGGCATCGACCGGGATGAGACCGCCATCGCCGCCGCGCAGGAGCGGCTGCGGGACTATATGGATCATGTAACGCTGGTGCACAGCAATTTTGACCGCATCGGCGAAATATTGGAGGAACTGAACATCCCCGGTGCGGACGGCATGCTGTTCGATCTGGGCGTGTCCTCCCCCCAGCTGGACGACGCGGCGCGTGGCTTCAGCTACATGCACGACGCGCCGCTGGACATGCGGATGGATCGCACGGCACCCCTGGACGCCCGTCAGGTGGTGAACAAATGGTCCTATGAAGAACTGCGGCGTATTCTGTACGACTTCGGTGAAGAGCGCTACGCCCCCGCCATTGCCAAGGGCATCTGCCGGGCGCGGGAGACCGCTCCCATCGAGACCACGCTGCAATTGGTGGACGTGATCAAGTCCGCCATGCCGCCCCAGGCGCTGCGGGAAAAGCAGCACCCGGCCAAGCGCAGCTTTCAGGCCATCCGCATCGCCGTCAACGGCGAGTTGGACGCCCTGCCCCCCATGCTGAACGCCGGATGCCAGCACCTGAATCCGAGCGGACGGCTGGCGGTGATCTCCTTCCACTCGCTGGAGGATCGCATCATCAAGAAAACCATGCAGGAGCTGGCCACCGGCTGCACCTGCCCGCCCAATTTTCCCGTATGCGTGTGCGGGAAGAAACCGAAAATGAAGCTCATCTCCCGCAAGCCCATTGTTCCGGGCGAACGGGAGCTCACGGAAAACCCCCGTGCCAGAAGCGCCAAGCTGCGCGTGGCTGAAAAGCTATGATACCCTCTGTCATTGCGAGGTCAGTCCTCAGACTGGCCGTGGCAATCCGTTTCTCTTCATGAAAAGCACCCCCGGAATGAACGGATTCCCACGCCAGTGTGCGCACTGGCTCGGAATGACAAAATGCCACCAAGGAAAGGAAGTTCTCCCCCATGACTGACGAACGCCGCCGGAATATCACAACCATATACGGCAACCTGGCTTATGATCTGGACACCCTCGTCCGGGAGCGTCAGCTGGAGGAGGCCGGTGAAATGCCGGAGCGCAAGGCCGAGGCAAAACCGCAGGCCCAGCCCCGCCGCCGTCCTCAGGCACAGGCCAAGGCCCGTCCCTCCGCGCTGGTGATGGGCGGCATCGTGTTGGTGTGCACGTTGGTGATGGTGCTGCTGCTGGGCTATGTGCAGCTGACCACCGTATCCAACAATGTGTCCACCATCAAAAAGGAGCTGGCCACGCTGGAGGAGGAGCACGTCTCGCTGCTGACCGAGTATGAAAAGACCTTCGACCTGGCCACCATCAAAGCGGCCGCCGAGGATGCCGGTATGTCCAAGCCCACCTCCGGTCAGATCCAGTACATCGACCTGAGCGGCGCCGATTCCGCCGTGGTCTGCGGCGGAGAGCCGGGACTGATGGAAAAGGCCGCCTCCACCGTCAAGGAGGGCGCATTGTCCCTGTGGGAATATTTCCGCTGAACCCCCCGTATAGTTTTCAACAGCAAGGAGTAAGAAGCTGATTTCTTGCTCCTTGCTTTGGCCTTTACATAACCCCGTTTTCCCACCGCAAAGGAGTGCCGTTATGCCGCAGAATTACCCCCGGAACCGACAGAATCCCACCCGGAAGGATGAATCCATCCGCCGGGCCAACCGCATTATTCAGAGCCGCACCTTCGTGCTGATGCTGATCATGGGCATCGGCATGTTCATCGTGCTGTTCTTCAAGCTGTACTCTTTGCAGATCACCCGCCATGAGGAGCTGCAGGCCAAGGCCGTCAGCCAGCAGACACGCAGCAGCGTGGTCACCGCTAACCGCGGCACCATCTACGACGCCTCCGGCAATATTCTGGCCATCTCCTCCACGGCGGAGACCATCTTCCTCTCCCCCAAGGAGATCAACGACGCGCTGAACGACGAGAAGAACCCCGTGGCGTGGACAAAGGAGATCCTGGCCGGTGCGCTGGCGAAGATCCTGGACATCAGCGAGGAGGGCATCCTGAAAAAAATGGCCCGCAGTGACTCCATGTATGAGGTGCTGAAATACCGGGTGGATGAGGATATCGCCGATCAGGTACGGCAGTATATCAACGACAACAAGGTGAAGGGCGTGTTCCTGACCACCGACGCCAAGCGCTACTATCCGTACAGTGATCTGGCCGCCCAGGTGATCGGCTTCGTGGGCGTGGACTATACGGGTCTGTTTGGCCTTGAGGCGGAGTATGACAAGGAGCTGCAGGGCCAGTCCGGCCTAGTGGTGACCGCCAAGGCCAACGGCCAGAACGACCTGCTGTATGAGTACTCCCAGTACTTTGATCCGGAGAACGGCGACGAGCTTCAGGTAACGCTGGAGGCCACCGTGCAGTACTATCTGGAAAAGGGTATGAAGGACATGTGCGACGCCTTCTCTCCTGCCAACGGCGCCACCGGCATCGTGATGGATGTCCGCAACGGCGGCATCCTGGCCATGGCCTCCTTCCCCAACTATGACCTGAACGACTTCTCCACCGTGTCCGACAAGACCCTGCTGGAGCGGATCGAGCGGGAGGAGATCGAGCTGGCGGACGCCCAGCAGATCCAATGGCGCAACAAGGCGCTGAACGACACCTATGAGCCCGGCTCCACCTTCAAGATCCTGACGCTGTCCGCCGCGCTGGAGGAGGGGCTCATCGACATGAACACCACCGTCAATTGCAGCGGCGCGGTGAACATTTCCGGTCACACCATCCACTGCTCCAACAAAGCCGGCCACGGTCTGCAAACGCTGGAGCAATCGGTAGGCAACTCCTGTAACCCGGCCTTTATCTCCTACGGTCTGAAGCTGGGAACGGAAAAGTTCTATCAGTACATGCGTTCCTTCGGCATCATGTCCCCCACGGGAGTAGATCTGGGCGGCGAGGCCACCGGCGTATTCGCCGCCGACGCCAACTTCACCCAGCTGGATCTGGCCTGCTACGCCTTCGGCCAGAACTTCACCGTGACGCCGCTGTCCCTGATCACGGCGCAGGCCGCCTGTGTCAACGGCGGCTACCTCTACACCCCCCACTTTGCCCAGCAGATCACCGACAGCAACGGCAACGTGATCTGGCAGCACGACGATACGCCGGTGCGGCAGGTCATCAGCGAGGAGACCTCCGCCACCGTGCGGGAATGTCTGGAATACGTGGTGGCCAGCGGCACCGGCAAAAACGGCCAGGTGGCGGGCTACCGCATCGGCGGCAAGACCGGTACGGCCGATAAGGGCCAGTCCGGCGACGTGGTGGTCTCCTTCCTGTGCTTCGCGCCGGCGGACGATCCCCAGATCATGATGTTGATCACCATGGACACTCCCAGCCGCTCCACCGGCACCTATGTGTCCGGCGGCAACATGGTAGCCCCCTATTCCAGCGCCATCATGTCAGAGATCCTGCCCTATCTGGGTATCGAGCCCAGCTACAGCGCCGAGGAGCTGATGGGCGTGGACACCACCGTGCCCAACGTCATCGGCATGACGGTGCAGGAGGCCAAGGACCGCATGAAGGAGCGTGGCTTTGCCTGCAAGATTGAGGGCGACGGCGAGAAGATCACCGACCAGACCCCTGTGGGCGGCGCCATCATTCCCGGCAAATCCACAGTGGTGCTGTATGCCGGAGCCGAAAAAACGGATAAAATGTGTACGGTGCCCTCTCTGGTGGGCCGTACCGCCGCCGAGGCCAACACCGCCGCCGCCAACGCGGGACTGCTGATCCGCTTCACCGGCACCACCAGCTCAGAGTCCAGCACTGTGCTGGTATTCAGTCAGGAGCTGGAGGCCGGTACGGAGGTGCCTGCCGGTACGGTCATCACCGTGCGGCTGGGCGACACCACCGTCCGGGACTGATGCGCACCTTTTGCAATATTTATAGCATATAATCCCATTTCACTTGCTTTTTCTGCTTGCTATACTGGACATAGCGCGGCGACTGTCCGCCGCAAAACAGGATAAAAGGAGATCGTTCCATGAAATTAAAAGATGTATTGAAGGGCTTGGAGATCCTGTCCGCCACCGCCGATATGGAGGCGGAGATCACCGGCGTCAGCTATGACTCCCGCACCACCGAAAAGGGCGACGTATTCGTGGCCATCAGCGGCGAGGCGGTGGACGGCCACCGCTTCATCCCCATGGCCGCCGAAAAGGGCGCGGCCTGCGTGGTATGCGAGCGCGTACCGGAGGGAGACATCCCCTATGTGCAGGTGGAAAGCTCCCGCAGGGCGCTGGCACTGATGGGCGGCAACTGGTTCGACCATCCCGCCAGAGAAATGACCATGATCGCCGTCACCGGCACCAGCGGCAAGACCACCTCCACCTATCTCATCAAGAGTATTCTGGAGCAGAAGGCCGGGGCCAAGGTGGGGCTGGTGGGCACCATCCAGAACATGATCGGCGATCAGGTGCTGCACACCGAGCGCACCACGCCGGAGTCCTTCGAGCTGCACCGGCTGTTCCGCCAGATGTCCGACGCGGGCTGCACCCATGTGGTGATGGAGGTCTCCTCCCACGCGCTGGTGCTGGACCGGGTCTACGGCATCCGGTTCGCCGTGGGCATCTTCACCAATCTCAGCCAAGATCATCTGGACTTCCACCATACCATGGAGGCCTACTGCGACGCCAAGGCCATCCTCTTCGACCGCTGCGACGTGGCCATCTACAACGCCGACGATCCGTGGCACGAGCGGATGCTGGCTCACTGCCCCTGCCGCACCTTCAGCTACAGCGCCAAGGGCGAGGCAGACCTCTCCGCCAAGAACATCCAGCTCCACGCCGGCAGCGTGGACTACGACGCCGAGGCGGACACCGAATGGGCCCACGTCCATGTGGGCATCCCCGCCATTTTCACCGTGTATAACACGCTGGACGCCATCTCCGCCTGCTGGAATCTGGGCGTGCCTATCGCCGAATGTGCCGACGCGCTGGCGAAGAACCACGGTGTGAAGGGCCGCATGGAGATCATCCCCACTCCCGGCAAGAGCTTCACCATCCTCAACGACTACGCCCACAAGCCTGACGCGCTGGAAAACGTGCTGACCTCGGTGCGGGGCTTCGCCAAGGGCCGCACCGTGGTGGTATTCGGCTGCGGTGGCGACCGCGACCGCACCAAGCGCCCCGTCATGGGCGAGATCGCGGCGCGGCTGGCGGATTTCAGCGTGGTCACCTCCGACAATCCCCGGACGGAGGAGCCTATGGCCATCATCCGCGACATTCTGGAGGGCATGAAGGGCTGCACCGCCTACGCCGTGGAGCCGGATCGTGTCAAGGCCATCCACTATGCCATGGATCACGCCCAGCCCGGCGATGTGATCGTGCTGGCCGGTAAGGGCCACGAGGACTATCAGGAGATCAACCATCAGCACTTCCCCATGGATGAGCGGGTCATTGTGGCCCAGCACCTGAAGGAAATGTAAACCAGAGAAAACGCCTTTCCGCAAGGCAAAAGAAAGAGAGTCGTTCACATGGAAATTATTCTGGCTGCCATTGTCAGCTTTGTTGTCACCGCCGTGGTGGGTAAACTTCTCATCCCGGCCCTCGTCCGCCTGAAGGCGGGCCAGAGCATCAAGGAGATCGGCCCCAAGTGGCATATGTCCAAGCAGGGTACGCCTACCATGGGCGGGCTGATGTTCATCATCGGCATCGGCGTGGCCATTGTGATCTGCGGCTGGGCCGGTATGCTGGCAGGCAGCTTCCAGCACCTGTATGTGTATCTGTTCGCGCTGGTATTCGGCGGCATCGGCTATATCGACGACTATCAGAAGGTGAAGCACCATCAGAACACCGGCCTGACCGCGCCCCAGAAATTCCTGCTGCAGCTGGCGGCGGCGGTGGCCTTTCTGTGCCTGATGCGGTACGAGGGAATGCTGAGTCCCAACCTGTATGTGCCCTTTTTCAACACCTATCTCGTGTTAAACTGGGGTGTCTATCTGGTGTTTGCCGCCTTCGTCATCGTGGGCACTGTCAACGCTGTCAATATCACCGACGGTATCGACGGTCTTTCCAGCAGCGTGACGCTGCCGGTGGCGGCCTTCTTCGCGTGGGAGGGCTGCGGCTATATGCCCCAGTATCTGGTGCTGGCGGCCATCCCCGTGTATTACACCCAGCTGAGCATTTTCAGCGCCGCCCTGTTCGGCGGTCTGGTGGGCTTCCTGCTGTATAACCACTACCCTGCCAAGGTGTTCATGGGCGACACCGGCTCCCTGTTTCTTGGCGGCGCGGTGGCGGCGCTGGCCTTCGCCTACGACATGCCGCTGGTGCTGATCCTGGTGGGCTTCGTCTACATTTGCGAGACGCTGTCCGACATCATTCAGGTGAGCTATTTCAAGCTGACCCACGGCAAGCGGATCTTCAAAATGGCCCCGCTGCACCATCACTTCGAAATGTGCGGCTGGAGCGAGAAAAAGGTGGTGGCGGTATTCGCCACGGTGAGCCTGATCTTCTGCCTGCTGGCCGTTGTGGCGGTGAACGGAAGATTTTTGGCCATGTAAAAACTACTGGCATGAAATCTTCGATTTCATTGCCAATGGGGATTGCGGCCGACTGCGCGCGTCCTTCGGACACACTGGCGGTCGAGAAGAATTTTTCTGACGCACATGTCGTCAGAAAAATGATTTAACTTTTTCGCGGCGTCCGCGCCGCGAACTCTGCGAGGCTTTTTACTCATTACAGAAAGGAGGAACGTCTTATGCCGCAATATTCCCAGCCCCCCCCCGTGAAGCACACGGAGAAAATGCGCCGCAAGGCCGTGGAGCGCAAGCATTTGCTGGCCGCCAAGGGCGGACGCATGGACGTTCCCTTTCTGCTGCTGACCCTTTTGCTGACGGCCATCGGCCTTGTGATGCTGTTCTCCGCCAGCTTTCCCTCCGCCTATTACGAGACCGGAAACCCCGCCTATTACTTCAAGCGGCAGGCGATCTTCGCCGTACTGGGGCTTTCCGCCATGTTCGTGGTGGCAAAGGTCAACTATCAGCGCTGGCGCGGCGCGGCCCGGCTGCTGCTGATCTTTTCCATTTTCCTGCTGATCCTGGTCATTATCCCCCATGTGGGCATTACCAACAACGGCGCTACCCGTTGGCTGGGCATTGAAGGTGTGTTCACCTTCCAGCCGTCGGAGATCGCCAAGCTGGCGGTCATTGTCTATTTTGCCGACAGCATCTCCAAAAAGCGGGAGAAAATGCTGCAATGGCGGGAGGGCATCCTGCCCTACGCCATCATTCTGGGCGTGATCTCCATCCTGATGCTGCTGGAGCCCCATCTGTCCGGTACCATCCTGATCGTAGGCACCGGTGCGGTAATGATGGCGGTAGGCGGCATGCAGGGCTGGCTCATCGGCGCGGGCATCGGCGGCGTGGCCGCCGTGGCGGTGCTGTTCGTGAAGCTGGTGGAATCTGGTGTCATCTCCTACGGCGCCAGCCGTATCGCCATGTGGCACGACCCGTGGCTGGACATGAGTGACGACGGCTATCAGATGGTACAGAGCCTGATCGCCATCGGCTCCGGCGGACTGCTGGGTCTGGGCCTTGGCAAGGGCCGCCAGAAGTTCATGTACCTGCCGGAGGAGCACAACGACTTCATCTTTGCCGTGGTGTGCGAGGAGCTGGGACTGATCGGCGCATGCGTCATCATGCTGATCTTCGCCATGCTGCTGCTGCGGGGCTTCTGGATCGCCCTCCATGCCCGCGACCGGTTCGGCACGCTGCTGGTGGTGGGCGTTATGACCCATCTGGGTTTGCAGGTGTTTCTCAACATCGCCGTGGTGTCGGGCCTCGTCCCGGCCACCGGTATCTCCCTGCCCTTCTTCAGCTATGGCGGCACGGCGCTTGCCTTACAGCTGGTGGAAATGGGCATCGTACTGAGCGTCTCCCGGCAGATCCCCGCGCCGCGAAACGGATAAAAGGAGCTTACTTACTATGAATGTGATCTTTACTTGCGGCGGCACCGCCGGACATGTGAATCCGGCGCTGGCGTTGGCGCGGTATATGCAGGAGAAGGATCCCGCTACGCGAGTGCTGTTTGTGGGCACTCCCAACGGTATGGAGCGGGGCCTTGTGGAAAAGGCGGGCTATGACTTCGCCGCCGTGGAGGTCAGCAACTTCCGCCGCTCGTTTTCTCTGGACGGCCTGCGGCACAACTTCAAGACCGCCAGAACGCTGGTAACCTCCCGCCGGGAGGCCAACGCCATCATCCGCGATTTCAAGCCCGATCTGGTGGTGGGCACCGGCGGCTATGCCAGCTATCCGGCCGTCAAGGCCGCCGCCCGGCACCGTATCCCCACCGCTGTACATGAATCTAACATGATCCCCGGTCTGACCACCAAGCTGCTGGAGGACTGCGTGGACTGCGTGATGGTAGGCTTTGAGGACTGCCGCCGCCATTACAAGCACCCCGACAAGGTGGTGGTCACCGGCACGCCGGTGCGGGGCGATTTCTTTGAACTGACGAAGGATCAGACCCGGCAGAAGCTGGGCTATGCTGACGATAAGCCGCTGGTGGCCTCCTTCTGGGGCAGTCTGGGCGCGTCCACCATGAACGAGCGGATGCTGGACTTCTTTGAGCAGGAGCGGCAGGCCGGGTTCCCCTTCCACCACATTCACGCCGCCGGAAAGGGCGATTGGCCCCATATCTCCGGCGAGCTGGAAAAGCGCGGACTCAGCAGCCCTATGCTGGACGTGCGGCAGTACATCTACGACATGGCGGTGGTGATGGCCGCCGCTGATCTGGTCATCAGCCGTGCCGGTGCCAGCACCCTCAGTGAGGTGACAGCCCTTGGCATGCCCGCCATTCTGGTGCCCTCTCCCTATGTGGTGGCCAACCATCAGGAGAAGAACGCCCGGATGCTGGAGAGCCACGGCGGCGCCGTGGTGCTGACGGAGGATCAGGCCACCGGAAAGGCATTGTTTGACGAGACCTCCGCCATCCTCCACGACAGCGGCAAGCGTCAGGCCATGGCTGCCGGTATGCGGGAGCTGGGCATTCCCGACGCCACAGAGCGTATTTACAGCACTCTCATGTCCCTGCTGTAACAGGGCAAGCTCCGCCCGGCATAGGATGGGTAAAACCATCTGAAAGGCGGAGCGATATGGCATATCTGACGATCGAGGGCGGCCGCCCTCTCCATGGCCGGATACCGGTGCAGTGCGCCAAGAACAGTGTGCTGCCGGTGCTGGCCGCCACCGTGCTGGCGGGGGATACCTGCCGCCTTACGGCCTGTCCCCACCTCAGCGACGTGGAGACCGCCGCGGAGATCCTGCGGCATCTGGGCTGTCAGGCCCAATGGGACGGCGACGATCTGCTGGTGGACACCACCCGCATCACACGGTGGGACATTCCCGAAGCGCTGATGCGCAGGATGCGCTCGTCCGTCATCTTTCTGGGTGCGATCCTCAGCCGCTGCGGTCAGGCGGAGCTGTCCTATCCCGGCGGCTGCGAACTTGGCCCCCGGCCTATCGACCTGCACCTGACCGCCCTGCGGACGCTGGGCGCGGACATCACCGAGCTGGGCGGGAGCCTTCTGTGCCGGGCCGCGCATTTGCAGGGCGCGGACATTGTGCTGACGCTGCCCAGCGTAGGCGCCACAGAAAACGCCATTCTGGCCGCCTGCGGCGCGGAGGGCGTCACCGTGATCTCCAATGCGGCACGGGAGCCGGAGATCGTGGATCTTCAGGACTTTCTGCAAAAGCTGGGCGTCACCATCCACGGCGCAGGCACCTCGTCCATTACCGTACAGGGCGGCGGTACGCGGCACGGCTGCACCCACCGCTGCATCGGCGACCGCATCGTGGCCGCTACATACCTGTGCGCGGCGGCGGCCTCCGGCGGTAAGATCACGCTGGAGGGCATCAACTACCGGCACCTTGCCACCGTGACCACGGCGCTGCATCAGGCGGGCTGCCGCCTGCAATGCGAAAGCGACGCTATCACACTGGAAAGCGACGGACGCCTGCGGGCCGTTGCGCCGGTGCGCACCTCCCCCTATCCCGGCTTTCCCACCGACGCGCAGGCACTGCTGATGGCGGCGCTGCTGCGCAGTGAGGGCGCCACCATGTTCGTGGAGAACATGTTCGAGAGCCGCTACCGCCATGTGCCGGAGCTGCTGCGGATGAGTGCGGATATCCGGCTGGAGGGCCGGGTGGCCGTGGTCTGCGGCGTACCGGAGCTGCACGCCGCCGCGGTGCGCTCCACCGACCTTCGGGGCGGCGCGGCGCTGGCAGTGGCCGCCTTACAGGCACGAGGCATCACACAAATACACGACATTCACCATATCCAACGGGGCTATGAGGATCTCACCGGCGACCTGCGGTCGCTGGGCGCAGAGATCGCCGCCGTGGAGGGATCAGAGATATAGAAAGGATACACTATGGCCAGACGAAGCAGATACAATCGCAGACGGCGTCAGGGACGTTTTTCATTCCTGTATAGGATACTGGTCTTTGTGGCCATCTGCGGCGCGATCGCCGTGGCGCTGGCATTGTTTTTCAAGGTGGATAAGATCACCGTCACCGGCAACAGCCGGTACACGGCAAAACAGATCGTGGAGGCCGCCGGGATACAGACCGGCGACAACATGTTCTTTCTGAATAAGTATCATGCCTCGGAGCAAATCACCGCCGCTCTGCCCTATGTAGAGACCGTTCGGATCAGCCGCCAGCTGCCTGACACGCTGGTGGTGGCCGTGACGGAATGTACCGCGCCGGCCGCCGTGCAACAGGAGGGCAAGCTGTGGCTGCTGTCCGGTGACGGCAAGATTGTGGACAGCAAGACCATCGGCACCAATACAAAGTATGCCATGGTAAAGGGACTGTCCCTGCTGGAGCCGCAGGTGGGTGCGGCCATTCAGGTATCCGAAGAGGAACAGCCCTCCGCCCAGCTGCTGCTGACACTGTTGGGCCTGCTGCGGGACAAAAGCATGCTGGCAGACGTGCAGTCCATCGACCTGAGTGACGGTGCCTCCGTCGTATTGCGGTATCTGGACCGGTTTGATGTGACCTTCCGCTGGGACGCGGATTTTGATTACAAGCTGGATTATCTGCTTGCTGTCGTCGAGCGCCTTGAGATCAATGAAAAGGGTGCCATCGACATGACCCAGGATGGAAAAGCCAGCTTTATCCCCGGCTGAAATATCATCAGGATACACGTTTTGTCAGCGGCAATGAACTTTTTTTGAAAATCAGCCGTTTGCACTTGACCTGCGGGCTATTCCGCAATATAATACTAGATATAGTATTTAAATTTGGACGAATTGTCGTTTTTATACCATTTCTGCCGGAGGAAACGAACATGGCTTTTGGACTTGAAACAGGCGTGGAAAATGTAGTCAACATCAAAGTGGTCGGCGTTGGCGGCGGCGGCAACAATGTGGTCAACCGCATGGTACACAGCGGCGCACAGGGTGTTGATTTTATTGCGGTCAATACGGACAAGCAGGCGCTGAATGCTTCCAGCGCAAACTATAAGCTGCAGATCGGTGAAAAGCTGACTGGCGGCAAGGGCGCAGGCTCCAACCCAGAGATTGGCCGCAAGGCCGCCGAAGAGAGCCGCAACCAGATCAGCAAGGCCTTGGAGGAGACGGACATGGTGTTCGTCACCGCCGGTATGGGCGGCGGCACCGGCACCGGCGCGGCCCCTGTGGTGGCCGAGATCGCCCGCGAACTGGGCGTGCTGACGGTAGGTGTGGTGACCAAGCCCTTCGGCTTTGAAGGCCGCCGCCGCGCGCAGCAGGCCGAGGCGGGCATTGCCGAGCTGAAGGAAAAGGTTGACTCTCTGGTGATCATCCCCAACGAGCGCCTGAAGTACGCCACCGACCAGAAGATCACCTTTGCCAACGCCTTCGAGATTGCTGACGACGTGCTGCGGCAGGCGGTACAGTCCATCTCCGATCTGATCCGCGACACCGGCTTTATCAATCTGGACTTTGCCGACGTGACCGCCATCATGAAGGATGCCGGCATGGCCCACATGGGTGTCGGCCGTGCGGCCGGCAAGGGCAAGGCTGAGGAGGCTGCCCGCATGGCCATTTCCAGTCCCCTGCTGGAGACCTCTATCGAGGGCGCACGGGGCGTGCTGATCAACATCACCGGCTCCACCGATATCGGCCTGGAGGAGGTCGAGCAGGCGGCTACGCTGGTGCAGGAGGCCGTACATCCCGATGCGCTAACCATTTTCGGTGCCACCTTCGACGAGACGCTGGATGACGAGATCCGCGTCACCGTCATCGCCACCGGTTTTGCTGACACGCCGGGCAAGGCTCCCGAAAAGGCATCCGAAACCCAGCAGCCGGACAAGCTGAAGCTGGATCCCCTGCCTGCCGAGGGCGAGAAGGCCGATGATGATATGGACAAGTCCTTCAACGACATCCTGAAAATTTTCCAGAAGGACAATTTCTAATTTTCAATGCAAAAGGCCGTTTACCCGCAGGTAAACGGCCTTTCTTTCTACGATCAGGGAGGAACTATATGAAGCCGAATGAACTGCTCAGCGTGCTGCACACCGCAGAACGGCTGAAGGATACCACGCGCCATTGCTACACCAGCAGGGGCCGCCATGAAAGCGTCGCAGAGCACAGCTGGCGGGTCACGCTGATGGCTTTCCTGATGCGGGATGAATTTCCGGAGCTGGACATGGACAGGGTAATGCAGATGTGCCTGATCCACGATCTGGGCGAGTGCTTTACCGGAGACATTCCTTCCTTTGAAAAGACTGCCGAAGACACTGCCAAAGAGGATGGCTTGCTGGCCCAATGGGTGGCTTCCCTGCCTCAGCCTTATCGGGAGGACATGGCTGCCCTGTATGCGGAAATGGACGCACTGGAAACGCCGGAGGCCAAAGTCTACAAGGCGCTGGACAAACTGGAGGCGGTGATCTCTCACAACGAGTCGCCGCTGGAAACCTGGCTGCCGCTGGAATATGAGTTAAACATGACTTATGCCAATGACAATGTGCCTTTCTCCCCCTACCTGACCCAGCTGCGTGAGGCCGTTCGGAAAGAAACTGCGGATAAGGTGGAAAAGGGCAAGTAGATTGTATACAAGCTGTTATATTGAATTAAGTTTATACAGTCAGGAGTTGCTTTGATAACAACCCCTCAGTCACGGCATACGCCGTGCCAGTTCCCCTTACACAGGGGAGCCTTTAAATATGCGTCATACGATCGCAACCCCGCCCAGCTATTCGATCGAAGCGGAATTACACATAGCAAAAACACCATCCACTTGGATGGTGTTTTTGTTATGTTGGCGCTACCTATCTTCCCGGGCCGTCTCCAGCCAAGTATTGTGGGCAGAAGCGAGCTTAACTTCCGTGTTCGG
>CAKTRJ010000002.1 GCA_934597345.1 uncultured Oscillospiraceae bacterium | reverse complement strand
AGGAGTCCTGCAAACAAAAGTCAATAGCTGAAATGAGAAAAGTCCCGTAAAATTTGCGAGACTGAAAGAGGGTATAACAAAACAGGCTGGAGAAAAATTAGATCGCCAGCCGGGATGAAGTTACTAATCAAATTAGTCCTGCGGGATAGCCTGCCGCGCATCGAAAGCCTCAAGGCATTCTTTCACGCGGGCGTAGTAGATGCGCAGAAACTTGTTCTGTGCGGCAGTCATGTAGACGAAGTACGGTTTGCCCTCGCTGCGTTTCTTATCAAGGAACAGGTACACCGGCTCATCTGCCGGGGCTTTTCTCAGGTAAGTACAGGCGATTTGGTACAGCGTTTTCCGCAGATGCGGGGAGCCGCGTTTGGTCGTAGGCGTGCTTTGTGCCTCATGCTTGCCGGATTGGTTTACAGCCGGATCGACACCCGAAAATCCCACAATGGAGCTGCGGCGCGGAAAACGGCGCACATCCCCAATCTCAGCTATAAGCTGCGCGGCAGTGGTTTCGCCAACGCCGTACATGGCATGCACGGTATCGTACTCCGGCAATTGCTTCGCAAGGCGTGACATCTCGGCGCGCAGTGCGGCCAGCGTTGTTTTGCTTGCTAAAAGCTGTTGTGCCGCTGTGGTAATAAGTAGTTTAGTATTGTCATTCTTCGGCAGCGTGGTGAAATGACCACAGCTCCCGGCATAGGCATCCAGTGCTTTTTCCGCGCTGAAATGGTAGCCTTTGCGCTTGCACCACTTTCGGTAACGCTCGGTAAACGCTTTCTCACTGACGCGGCAAATGCAGTCGCAATGCCAGAAGGTCATGACAAAGTCCACCCATTTCTGGTGGCCGTCAGTGCGTTCCGGGCTGGAGAACATCTCGTTCACGCCGGGAAAGGTCTTGTCGGTCAATGAAATAAGATTGTTTTGCAGCGACACCACCGTTTTCATGTAGAGGTTGTACTGGCGGCTGCACAGCTTCAATTGTTGTCTTACAGTGTCCATAGGAGTATATTCCCGCAGATCCACCCAGTTGTCAAGGCCGTATTTGGCGATTTTCATGGCATCTGCTTTGTCGGTTTTGACCTTGCGGATGGATCCGCCTCCGCTCTGCTTGATGAACAGTGGATTCAGGACGCAGACATAGATACCGTACTCGTGCAGCGCTGCGGCTACCGGTTCATGGTAACGCCCAGTGGCCTCCATGACGACGCGGGTATTTTCCCCCAGCGCAATGATGGCGCAGGCCATCTGCTCCAGACCGACTTCGGTATGGAGAAATTCCTGTGGCAGCAGCGCCACTTCACCCATTGGCCGCAGGGCAGCCACCATGCTTTTCCCTTTGGAAACATCGATCCCTACTGCGTTCATTTTGTTCCTCCTTGTGATTGGATATGACTTTCCGCCCTTTTCCCATTGCCTGTTCAATCTCCTGAGTGACACGAGCGCACAAGGTGGCTCTACCTGCGCAAATCGAATGCTGCGAACGAGAGAGGCGGCTGACGGACTCCTCTGCGGGCGTGCAAGCCCAAGGAAACATTTGTCAGGCCATTTGCTCTCCCATTCTAACAGCTTCGGCTTTGAGATGGAAAAAGACGCGGCTGGCTGCCGCGCCTTAAACCGTAATTATTATTGTAGGAGGAAGCGTATATGGCAGATCATATTGCGGACTATTGCCGCTATCTGACCGAGGAGAAGCATGCCCAGACCAATACGCTGAACTCCTATGCCCGGGATCTGAACCAGTTCCAAAGCTGGCTTTTGAGCGAGGGTGTTGCCGATCTGAAAAAGGTCAAGAAGGAAAATGTCGGTAATTACCTGCAATACATGAGCAGTAAAGGAAAATCACCTGCCACTATTACCCGCTCCACCGCCTCGATCCGTTCCTTCTATAACTACCTGCTGCAGACTGGTCTGGTGAAAACAAATCCGGCCAAAGCGGTGACCGCCGCGAAGGTAGAGCGAAAATATCCGGAGATCCTGACCAGCAAGGAGGTCGAGCTGTTTCTGGAGCAGCCCAAATGCGTGGACGAAAAGGGCTTCCGGGATCATGCTATGCTGGAGCTGCTGTACGCCACCGGCATTCGCGTCTCAGAGCTGATCGGCCTGAACGTATCGGATGTGAACCTGACGGTGGGATTCATCCGCTGCACCAGCCACGGCAAGGAGCGCATCATACCGCTGTACGCTGCGGCTGTCAAGGCGCTGCGGGATTATATGGAAAATATCCGTCCCCGCATCATTTCAGATGAGAATGAACCGGCACTGTTCGTCAACATGAACGGCGACCGCATGAGCCGCCAGGGCTTCTGGAAGATCATCAAGTACTATCAGGAGAAGGCGGAGATCAGCAAGGATATCACGCCCCACACCCTGCGCCACAGCTTCGCGGTACATCTGCTGGAGAACGGTGCCGACCTGCGTTCCATTCAGGAGATGCTGGGACATGCGGATATTTCCTCCACCCAGATATACACCCATGTGATCCAGAAGCAGTTGAAGGACGTTTACAACAAGGCGCACCCCAGAGCGTAAGCAAGTACCGAAAGGCGGCCCTTGGCCGCCTTTTTGCATAAGGTGCGGTCCCGGTACGAATACTGCCCTTGGTCATTTTTCCTTGCACGGTACGGAAAAATGTGGTATACTGTTTCATTATCAGCATGAGAAAGGAGCACGCTCAATGCGAGTTATCGACCTGGAAAACATCAACAGCGCCATGCGGAATGAGACGCAGTTCGTCCTGCGCTGCGAGGAGGTCTTTCACGATAAGATCAGCGCGGCGGCGGCCTCGATCCTGTCCTCCCGTCAGGAGCGCCCTGTGGTGGCGCTGACAGGCCCTTCCGGCTCCGGAAAGACCACCACCGCCCTGCGGCTGGAGGACTATCTGAAGAACCTTGGCGTAAAGGTCTGCGTGATCCATATGGATAATTTCTTCCTGCCGCTGGACCGCCGTCCTCCTGAGCTGACGGACTGGGAATCCCCCTATTGCGTGGACGTGGACAGTCTGATCGGCTGCATCAGCCAGCTGATGGACGGCAAAGAGGTGGACATCCCCTGGTACGACTTCAAAAACGGCACCACCGGCGGCTATACCAAGATGCAGGGCTATACCGATGCCGTCATCATCGCCGAGGGCATCCACATGCTCAACCCGCTGATCTTCGATAAGATCCGCGGCGTGGCCAACGGCGTGTATGTGGCGCCCCGCACCCGTATCATCACCAATGACGACAGGATCGTCCGGCCGGAGCAGCTGCGTGTGGCCCGCCGCATGATCCGCGACTACAACACCCGCGGCCACAGCATCGCCGAAACGGTGGAGCGGGCGCAGAGCGTTGACCGGGGCGAGATCAATTATATCCAGCCCTACAAGGACAACGCCGCCATTCATATCGACACCTTCCACGACTACGAGCCGTGTATTCTGAGCAAGTACCTGAACGAGATCCCCTGCTTCCGGGAGGAGATGACGCCGGAATTCCTGGAGGATCACGGCCTGACCGACCTGATGAAGGTGGTTCGCGGCGTACCGCCGCTGCACTGCCCCTATGTACCCCATAACTCACTGGTGCGTGAGTTCGTAGGCGGCAGCTGCTACGAATATTGATCACAATTCTAAAGGAGTGACAGCAATGATCATTACCATCAGCCGTGAATTTGGCAGCGGCGGCCGTGAGCTGGGCAAGCGCTTGGCGGAGGCCATGCACATCCCCTGCTACGACCATCAGATCATCGAGATGATCGCCAAGGAGAACGGCCTGAACGCCGACTATGTGGCCAACGTAGGGGAGAAGTGCATCGAGGCGGCTTACCCCATGACCATCGGCCACCGTCTGGCCATGATGCCCGTTACCGTGATGGATCAGCCCATCCGCGTGGCGGTGGCCCAGCGGCAGCTGCTGGAGAAGTTCGCCCAGCAGGGGGACTGCGTTATCGTGGGCCGCTGTGCCGATGTGATCCTGAAGGACTACCATCCGCTGAACCTGTTTGTCTACGCGGAAATGGACGCCAAGGTGGAGCGCTGCATGAAGCGCGCCCCGGAGGGCGAGCATCTGACCCGCCCCGAGATGGAGAAGGCCATCCGCCGCATTGACAAGGAGCGCGCCCAGAACCACCTGATGTACGCCGACACCAAGTGGGGCACCAAGGAAGCTTACCACCTGTGCATCAACACCACCCACCGGGAGATCAAGCAGATGGTCCCTGCGCTGGCGCAGTTCTGCAAGGATTGGTTCGCCGCCGAGTAAGGCAGCCGCGTACAAAGGAGAACGCTATGAAGATCCGCTTCAATGACGATCCGAAGATCGTGGAGACGGTGAGGGAAGGGCTGCGGCGCAAGGACGGCTATTGTCCCTGCCGCTTGCAGCGGACACCAGAGAACATCTGCATGTGTCAGGAGTTCCGGGATCAGATCGCAGACCCAACTTTTGAAGGGTACTGCCACTGCCGCCTCTACTATAAAGAAAAATAACAGGAAAGCCTCCGCTGCGGCGGAGGCTTTCCTGCATATGAAAAGGAGTAGAGAAAGAACCGCCGCCCGTGATAAACGGGCGGCGATCCTTTTACCGGGAAACTATGAAAACTGGAAACTGTCAGTTAGAGCGTAGCATGCAGCTTGACGGCACGCTTCTTACCATACAGGCAGCAGGCGACCACATAGGCGATAGCGCAAACCACACCGATGATGTAGGCGGGAGTCCAGGGAATGTTGAAGCCGATGTGAGCGTTGGCAATGTAGGTCACGCAGATGAAGGTGTAGAAGCCGCCGGGGATCATGGGCATCCAGGCAAACTTGCTCTTGCCGTTCTCGAACATCCATGCAGTGATGCACAGGAAGGCGAACAGGGACAGAGTCTGGTTGGCCCATGCGAAGTAACGCCACAGGATCATGAAGCCGTTGCTGTTGGTCTTGGCGAACACCAGGATGGCGATAACCAGAACGAAGATAGGCACAGCCAGCTTGATACGCTTGCCGTTGGTGGACTGGTCGATGTGCATGGTCTCAGACAGGCTCAGACGCAGCGCACGCAGTGCCGTATCACCGGAGGTGATGGGCAGAACGATAACGCCGATCAGGGCGATGATGCCGCCCACGTTGCCCAGCAGGTACTTGCAGACCACGCCGACAGTGCTGGTGGCCAGAGTAGCGTTGGGCTCCTGCAGAGCCAGGTTGTACACGCCCATAGCACCGGCAGCCCAAACCATGGCGATGAAGCCTTCCAGCACCATCATGTTATAGAAGGTGTTGCGGCCCTGACGCTCGCTCTTCATGGTACGGGAGATGATAGCGGTCTGGGTGGAGTGGAAGCCGGACAGAATGCCGCAGGCAACCGTCACGAAGAAGATGGGCAGGAAGTGTCCGTTGGAGAAGTAGTCAGCATAGGTGAAGGTGCCAACCTCGCCGGTGGCGGCATTGGTCAGGTTCAGCACGGGAGCGGACCAGCTCTCCCAAACGTTGATCAGAGGCATCTTGGTAGCAAAGATACCGATGAACACGCCGACAGCGGAGAACAGCAGGATGGCGCCGAAGATGGGGTAGATCTTACCAATGATGGCGTCGATGGGGAACACGGTGGCGATCAGATAGTACAGGAAGATCACACCGTAGATGACCCAGGTGGAAACGGAAGTGGCCTTGCCGTCAAAGCCGAAGACCTGAGTGGCAGCGATGTCGCCGGGGGTGTAGATAAACACAGCGCCCACCAGCAGCAGCATCACGCACACAAACACGTTGTAGAACTTAAAAATGCCCTTGGTGGAGTACTTGCGGATCATCTCGGGCATCTGGGTGCCGCCGTCACGCAGGCAGATCATGCCAGAGAAATAGTCGTGCATAGCACCGCCGATGATGTTGCCGATAGGAATGGTCAGGAACGCGATGGGCCCGAACAGGATGCCCTGGATCGGCCCGATGATGGGGCCGGTACCTGCGATGTTCAGCAGGTTGATCAGGCTGTTCTTCCAGCCGCGCATGGGAACGAAGTCCACGCTATCCTCTTTCGTATAGGCGGGGGTCTTCCGGTCGTCAGGGCCAAAGACCTTTTCGCAGAACCGTCCGTACAGGGCGGCGCCGCCGATGAGGATTACGAGACCAATAATGAATGTAGTCATAATCTCATTCTCCTTTTTTACCGTTTTTTTCTCCAAAGTTCCCGGACAACTCTGGATTTGATAACACTAGCATAACAGAAAATTCATATAATGCACGTCAAGAAAACGTTTCCAGTCATAAATTGTTCATAAATAAAATGCCATTTTTCGACAAGAAACTCCCCATCCAAGGGGGAGTTAATCATCATAGGAAACAAACTTTTTTTCTTGTTAAAAAATAGACATATTCACTCGAGCGCATGAATATTACAATGCATAATGGTACTCATGCGAGCCTCTAATGGTACGCTTATTTCTCCTATCGATGACGGCGGCGTTTGATGGAGAATCCGAACACCAGACCGCAAAGTCCGCCCACAATATGCGTCAATCGAGAGACGTTGTCGGCAGTGGTCAGACTGTCTATCAGCTCACCGCCCAGGTAGAAAATGACCACCAGGATCAGGGTGATGGGGATGCCTTCCTTGCCCATCTCGGTAAAGGAGGACAGCACGATCATCATGAATACCACGCCGCTGGCGCCCAGCAGAACGGTGGTGGGGAAGAAGATGAACTGCACCAGTCCCGTTACCAGCGCCGTTATGGCGATGCACAACGCCGTGGTCTTATGGCCGTATTTTTCCTCGATCCCCGGCCCCACCAGCAGGAGCAGCAGCATATTTCCCATGTAATGCTCATATCCGGCGTGGCCCAGAACATGGCCGAAAAAGCGCACATAGGTCAGCGGATCGGACAGGGAGGAGCGGTATACGCTGAAAAACCGGTAGGTAGTGGCATCGTTGGTCAGCGTTCCCAGCACCAGTGCCAGCAGCGACAGCAGCGCAAAGCTTAAAATCACCGGCGCGTTGAACCGGATCACAAGGCGTCGTTTCAATGGAAATTCCTCTTTTCTCTTTTCAAATCGTAATGAAGTCATTATAATAGATACATTGAACTTTGTAAACGGGAGGTTTCCCTATGAAGAAGATGAAACGATGGGTAAAGGTACTACTATGCATCGTGCTGGCACTGGTGCTGGTAGTGGGCGCGTATGTGGCGTATGTGTTCATCGACTACCACCGCATCGGTGACATGGAGCTGACGCCGGAGGGCGATGCCGCCGTGACGGAGCTGGCAGCATGGAAGCGCTATACCGTCCTCTCCTACAACATCGGCTTCGGCGCTTATGAGGATGACTACGGCTTTTTCATGGACGGCGGGACGGAGTCCTGGGCCTGGAGCAAGGAGCGGCTGACGGCCAATGTGGACGCCATCGCGGCCTTCCTGGCCCGGCAGCAGGCGGACTTCTATCTGCTTCAGGAGGTGGATATCGACTCCACCCGCAGCTACCATGTGGACGAGCGGCAGTCCATCTGTCAGGCCCTGGCCGGCATGAGCCATGTGTTTGCCCAGAATTATGACTCGCCCTTTCTGATGTACCCTCTCACACAGCCTCACGGCGCGTCCCGCTCCGGCTTGCTGACATTTTCCGCGGCCTCCATTTCCTCCGCCAGGCGGGTAGAGCTGCCCATCGAGAACAGCGTCATGAAGCTGCTAGACCTGGATCGGTGCTATTCCGTCAGCCGGATACCGGTGAATGGCAGTAAAGAGCTTATCCTTTACAATCTTCATCTTTCCGCCTATACCTCCGATGGCACCATTGCCACCGAGCAGCTGAAGCTGCTGCTGGCGGATATGCAGGCGGAATATGAGGCCGGTAACTGGTGCGTGGCCGGCGGCGACTTCAATAAGGATCTGCTGGGCGATTCCGCCCAATACTTTGGGGAAGCGGATCAGGCATACTCCTGGGCGCAGCCGATCCCGGACGGCATATTCGACGGCTATGATATCACGCTGGCAGCTCCAGTGGACGAGAGTGATCCGGTGCCTAGCTGCCGTAATGCTGACAGCGCTTATCACGAGGGGCAGTATGTGCTGACGGTGGACGGCTTCATGGTGTCAAAGAATGTTGCGGTGGAAAGCGCCGGGGTGATCGATACCGGCTTCCGGTGGTCGGATCACAATCCGGTAAAAATGACATTTACGCTGCGATAAAAGCAGATGAAGAAAAAATTCCCTCTGTGAACAGGAGTCATGGTACTCTCAGTCACAGAGGGAATTTTGCTTATTTTTTCTTGTTATTCTTATTCTTTTCCGCCAGCGGGCCTTTGCCGTTGATAGCGCGATATTGGTTCAGCTTATCCACCCGCGCCTGACGCTTTTTGGCCTTTTCCTTCTCCTTGGCCTTCTTGATGGCGGCCTCCTGATCCTGCTTTTTCTTCTTCCAATACTGCTCTTTTTCGTAGTTTTCTACGTCTTTTTTGTACTTTTCCGGGTGCCGTGCCCAGTCGATCCGCAGCACGGTCAGGGAAATGATCAGAACAGCGCCTACGGCGATCAGGCCGTAAAACAGGAACGAATAGAAACCATCCATAGAAAGAGCCTCCCACATAAATCAATAAATACAGTATACCGTAAATCGGCCGCAAAGGCAAGAATTGTTTTTCTCCATGGAAAATCACGGAAAAAATTGTAGTTTTAGTTGTTTTTGAAAAAGCAAGAGTGTATAATAAGCGGGTAAAATGTGATGAAGCAGAAGGAAAGAAAATAAAACTTCGGAGGAACAAAAACATGTTTACTACTTTCAAAGAAATGGAAGCCTATGTGCTGGGCCAGAACCTGAAAAAGCGTATCGCCCTGGCCAATGCCCATGACGAACCCGCCCTGAGCGCCGTCGTCCATGCCAAGCGCAAGGGCGTGGTGGAAGGCACCCTGATCGGCAAGAAGGACATGATCATCGACATGCTCCACGAGATGGGCGAGAGCGAGGCCGATTATGAGATCGTGGACTTCGACGGCGAGGAGCTGGAAGCCGCCAAGATCGCCGTCAAGCTGGTGAAGGAAGGAAAGGCCGATATCCCCATGAAGGGCATCCTGCAGACCTCCAGCTTTGCCAAGGCCATTCTGAACCGCGAGACCGGCCTGATCCCCGAGGGCGCACGCCGTCTGGTAAGCCAGGTGGGTATGTTCGAGTATGAGGGCCGCTTCGTCATGATCACCGACGCCGCCATCAACATCGCTCCCGATGTGGAGACCCAGATCGGCATCGTGGAGAACGCCCTGCCCGTGGCCAAGGCCCTGGGCAACGACTGCCCCAAGGTAGCCGTCCTGTCCGCCGTGGAGAACGTCACCGAGAAGATGCCCTCCACCGTCAGCGCCGTCGCCATCAAGGAGCGGGGCATCCCCGGCTGCGTGGTCACCGGCCCTCTGGCTCTGGATGGCGCCATCTCGATGGAGTCTGTGAAGCATAAGGCCATCAAGGATCCTGTCGCCGGTCAGGCCGACATCCTGCTGGTGCCCTTCATTGAGATCGGCAACGTACTGTATAAGGCCGTGACCTACATCGCCGGCAAGACCGTGGCCAGCACCATCTGCGGCGCTTCCTGCCCCGTGATCATCACCAGCCGCGCCGACAGCCCCGACAGCAAGTATTATTCCATCCTGCTGGCAGTTCTGCGCTGCCTGAAGGCGTAAGCTTCGATTCAACAAAATTTTGCCCGGTGGACTTGTCATCCACCGGGCATTTTTGTATAATGAGAGGGAAGGGGAACGCATCCCCACAGGAGGCAGGCAACATGCGCTATCTGAAATCCTTTTCTTTTCCTGACCGTAACGAGGAAGAGCTGTACTTTGCGCAGGAAACCGCCAAAAACCGGCGTACCTGCTATACGACCAAGTATCCGTTTCATGCCTTTCGTCGCCGTCAGTTGCCGAAGCTGCAATTCGCGCCGCTGACGATCCTGTACGGCGGAAACGGCAGCGGCAAGACCACCATGCTGAATCTGATCGCGGAAAAGCTGCGTCTCCAGCGGGGCGCGGTGTTCAATCGCAGCGACTTTTACGAGGACTATCTGGACCTGTGCCGGTATCGTTTATCCGGCGGGCAATCCATACCGGAGGGCAGCCGGATCATCACCAGCGACGATGTGTTCGACTATCTGCTGGAGATCCGATCCATCAACGATGAGATCGACAAGGAGCGTGCACACCTGCTTGACCAGTACCATCGGGATCGCTGGGAGCCGTACCATCTGAAGGGCTTGTCCGATTACCGCGAATTCTGCCGGCGAAGCGACGCCAAAAGCGCCTCACAATCCGAATATGTCCGCAGACAGCTGGCCGCCAATGTGCCGGAGCGTTCCAATGGAGAAAGTGCGTTATCATATTTTACGGAGTCCATTCAGGAGCATGCGCTGTATTTGCTGGATGAACCGGAAAACAGCCTGTCAGCGGCACGGCAAATAGATCTGAAGCGGTTCCTTGAGGATTCTGTGCGTTTCTTTGGCTGTCAGTTTATCATTTCCACACATTCGCCGTTTTTGCTGTCCATACGGGATGCGCGGATCTATGACCTGGACGCTGATCCGGTGCAGACGAAACCGTGGACAGCGCTGGAAAACGTTCGCTTGTATTTTGATTTCTTCCAGGAGCATGCACCGGAGTTCAGAACGTAAATCCCACATACGACGGCACATCCAGTAAATTTGTAATTCCCCTCCACTCGATTCAACAAAATTTTTATTTTGTTGAATCGTCAGTTCATAAACAAAACGGCCTCACGCCGTTTCTCCTCTGGCGCACCCACTATGATGCCGCATGGCGGCAGCGTTTGCACCGATGAACTGTCGATGCTGCTGGCCTCGCTTCATGCTCGGCCCCTGTCAACAAAAGGACAAAAATATGGCAATTGATTACCGTTCACAATCTCCGCGAATTCTGGCGGACTTTCTCAGCTATCACGAGACCATCAAGGCGCACTCTCAGCGCACGGTGGATGAATACTTTCTTGATCTGCGGAATTTCTTCCGTTATATCAAACAGCTGCGGGACCCGGCGCTGCGGGACACGCCCCTTGACCAGATCGACATCATGGATGTTGATCTGCCGCTGATCCGCTCCATTACCCTGTCGGATATCTACGGCTATATGACCTATCTTAGCCGGGATCGTGTGCAGCATCAGAATTGTGAAAATTCTAACAAAGGACTGAACGCTGCTTCCCGTGCACGAAAATTGGCTACGATCCGGTCGTTTTTCAATTATTTGTGCAATAAAGTGCACCTTTTGGAGGAAAATCCCTGTAAGGATATCGATTCCCCCAAGCAGATGAAGTCCCTCCCCCGCTACCTGACACTGGAGGACTCCCTCTCTCTGCTGGACGCTGTGGACGGCAAGCATAAAGAGCGGGATTTCTGCATCATAACGCTGTTTCTGAACTGCGGACTGCGTATTTCTGAGTTGATCGGTCTGAATCTCAGCGATATCCAGGATGACGCCATGCGGGTGCTGGGCAAAGGCAATAAGGTTCGGGTGGTGTATCTCAACGACGCCTGCAAGGACGCGCTGGTACGGTATCTGGCGGTGCGTCATCCCATCAGCGGCAAGGACCGGGACGCGCTGTTTCTTTCGGAGCGGGACCAGCGGATCAGCCGCGCTATGGTACACTCGCTGGTGAAAAAGCATCTGGCCATGGCAGGTCTGGACAGCACACAGTATTCCAGCCATAAGCTGCGGCATACGGCGGCCACGCTGATGCTGCAAAACGGCGTGGATGTGAAGGCGGTGCAGGAGGTTCTGGGCCACGAACACCTGAACACCACAGAAATTTATACCCACATCGACAACGAATCCCTGCGTGTAGCTGCAAAGGCAAATCCCTTGTCACATGTGAAGATGAAAGGAAAAATCAACGATGCAGCGGAGTAAACTCCGCCTTGTTTTTATGCTTCCGGATAGTAGCCTAAAATGTGCAGCACTCGGTATTGCTGATAATTATAGCTGCTCAAGGGGCGGCAGTTGGCATCATAGCTGTGTGCGGCGATCTGAATACCGGACGCTTCTCCGCTGCCGTCATTGGCAATGACAACGGGAGAATGCTGAAACACCTCGCCCTGAAAAATCAGCTGGATGACGTCGCCCGGCTCCGCTATGGCCAGTCCCTGCGTCACCATACAGACCGGCCCCGGTGAGACCTCCCGCCGTACCAGAAAGTTGTGGAGATATTCCACACCTGTCCAGGCAGGGGCCTTATCATCGGCACTGATGTAGTACCAGCCAAAGGTGGGCGTATAGTTCATGACGCCGGTACCGGCATAGATGCACTGGGAGGCAAAGTTGGTGCAGTCACCGCCGATGGTCTCATAATCATAAAAGTCCGGATTGCGGCCATAGGCCCAATACCGGGCGTAAGCTTCAGCTTCTTCCCGGCGATATGGCAGCAATTCCATATCTCTCCCCTCCCTGCTCTTATTTTATGTAGACGGTTTGCCTGCCGTTCACAAGCGCTGAAAATGTTTTTCTGATTTTTCCCCACTTTTTTTCGCTGTTCATTGACTTCAGCAGGCAAATGCATTAACATAGCATGTGGAATAATTGAATTGGAGGTTTCTCAATGAATACGGCAGAACTTTCCAGCGTATGCAAGCAGGTGCGCCGTGACATCATCACCATGATCGCCAACGCAGGCAGCGGCCATCCCGGCGGCTCCCTGTCCATGGTGGAGCTGATGACCAGCGTATTCTACAACCACATGCGCATTGATCCCAAGAATCCCAAAAATCCCAACCGTGACCGCTTTGTGCTGAGCAAGGGCCACGCCGCCCCCTGCTATTACGCGGTTCTGGCGGAGCTGGGCTTCATCAGCCGCGACGAGTTTACCAACTTCCGTCAGCTCCACAGCATCCTGCAGGGCCATCCCGACTGCAAGAAGGTCCCCGGTGTGGACGCTTCCACCGGCTCTCTGGGCCAGGGTTGCTCCATCGCGGTGGGCATGGCGCTGGGTGCCAAGCAACTGAAGAAGGACAGCAAGGTCTATACCATCCTGGGCGACGGCGAGTGCCAGGAAGGCCAGATCTGGGAGTCTTTTATGGCGGCCAACCACTATAAGCTGGACAATCTGACCGTCATCATCGACAACAACGGCCTGCAGATCGACGGCAGCAATGACGAGGTCATGAGTCTGGGCGACCTGCCCGCCAAGCTGCGGGCCTTCGGCTTTGATTTCTATGAGATCGACGGTCACGATCTGGACGCCATTGAGGCGGCACTCAGCGCACCGGTGGTTCCCGGCAAGCCTCGCTGCATTCTGGCGCACACCGTCAAGGGCAAGGGCGTGTCCTACATGGAAAATCAGGCCGGCTGGCACGGCAAGGCGCCCAATGCGGAGCAGCGTGACCAGGCATTGAAGGAATTGGAGGGCTGAGACATGAGTGAAAAGATCGCGACCCGTGAAGCCTACGGTAAGGCGCTGGTAGATCTGGGCAACCAGAACGATAAGGTAGTGGTGTTGGACGCTGATCTGGCTGGCGCCACCATGACCAAGTATTTCAAGGCGGCCCATCCTGACCGCTTCTATGACTGTGGCATTGCCGAGGCCAACATGATGAATATCGGCGCGGGCCTGTCCACCATGGGCCTTATCCCCTTCTGCTCCACCTTCGCCATGTTCGGCGCGGGACGTGCCTACGAGCAGATCCGCAATTCCATCGCCTATCCCAAGTTCAATGTGAAGATCTGCTGCTCTCACGCCGGTGTTTCCGTTGGTGAGGATGGCGGCAGCCATCAGGCTATTGAGGATATCGGCCTGATGCGCATGATCCCCGGCATGACCGTTATCGTCCCCGCCGACGCCAACGAGGCCCGCAAGGCCACTTTCGCGCTGGCAGAGTTCCAGGGTCCCGTGTATATGCGTCTGGCCCGTCTGGCCACCCCCGTGTTCGAGGAGGACTATCCCTTCGAGATTGGCAAGGCTAATGTCCTGCGGGAGGGCAAGGACGCAGCGGTGTTCGCCTGCGGCCTGATGGTCAACGAAACCCTGGAGGCTGCCAAGCTGCTGGCCGCCGAGGGCATTGAGATCACCGTTATCAACATGCACACCATCAAGCCCTTGGATGCTGAGTGCGTGGTGAAGTACGCCGAGAAGTGCGGCAACGTCGTTACCGTGGAGGAGCACAGCGTCATTGGCGGTCTGGGCGACGCGGTGGCCGATGCGCTGATGGGCAAGGTCTGCTGCAAGTTCAAGAAAATCGGCATCAACGATCAGTTCGGCCAGTCCGGCAAGGCGGCCGATGTGCTGCGGGAGTACGGCCTGACTGCCGATCAGATCGCAGCCAGCATCAAGGAAACACTGTAATATATATTCACTTTACAGTTAAGAAAAGGAGCGCTTTATATGGATATTACTTCCCTGCTGGGGAATGTTATGGATAAGGACATGCTGGAAAAGCTCAGCAAGTCTGCGAAGGTCAGCACCACCGACGTGTCCAACGTGCTGAAGAACGCTGCGCCCTCTGTGATGAAGCATCTGGACGGCGACAGTGATGTGGCCAAGGCCGTCAAGAAGCTGCTGGGCAGCGATGAGGTGGAGAAGATCGCCAAAAAGGTCGGCATCAGCGGCGACAGCGTCAAGGACATCCTGAACAAGGCCGTCCCTATGCTGAAGGAACTGCTGAGCAAGCAGGGCGGTAATGTGTCCGACATGCTGGGCGGTATTGCCGGCAAGCTGTTCAAGTGAGGTGACGGGCGATGACACCGAAATGCCCCTATTGCTCCGGCGAAATGCGGCCGGGCGTGCTTCGGACAGCACAGAGTGCCGGTGTCTGCTTCGAGCCGACGCCGGGTCTCAGCGATACCGTTGACCTGGCCGGGCCGTATGTGTTCCGCCGGGACATCCAGCTTCAGGCGTTCGGCTGCCTCAAGTGCCGGGCCATTGTCCTGCGTTATGAGGATGACGTGTGATAAACCAAAAAAATATCCGGTGCCCTTGCACCGGATATTTTTTATGTTTTCTAATAGGGATAAGCTTATGCCTTGCCAGCGCAGCCCAGCACGTCCACCAGCTTGTGGCGTACCAGCTCCTTGATGTTGGCGCGGGCGGGCTTCAGATACTCACGGGGATCGAACTTGTCGGGATGCTCGTCCATGAACTGGCGGATAGTGCCGGTCATGGCCAGACGCAGGTCGGAGTCGATGTTGATCTTGCACACGGACAGGCGGGCGGCCTGACGCAGCTGCTCCTCGGGAACGCCGATAGCGTTGGGCATCTTGCCGCCGTGGTCGTTGATCATCTTCACATAGTCCTGAGGAACGGAGGAAGAACCGTGTAGCACAATGGGGAAGCCGGGCAGGCGCTTGCTGACCTCTTCCAGCACGTCGAAACGCAGGG
This sequence comes from uncultured Oscillospiraceae bacterium, assembly GCA_934597345.1. Classification (GTDB taxonomy): domain Bacteria; phylum Bacillota; class Clostridia; order Oscillospirales; family Oscillospiraceae; genus Vescimonas. The sequence continues at coordinate 94,607 of CAKTRJ010000002.1, read as the reverse complement.
GAGGCGGCACCAGGATGCCCTTCTCGTTGACGGTGCACTGCTCGGGCTTGAACTTATACGCGCCGTGGCTGGTGCCGATGGCGATAGCCAGAGAGTCGCAGCCGGTCTTGGACACGAATTCCTCTACCTCTTCGGGACGGGTGTAGGACGCCTCATGAGCGGCCACCTTGACCTCATCCTCAATACCGGCCAGCGTACCCAGCTCGGCCTCCACCACGACGCCGTGGTCATGGGCGTACTCGACCACCTTCTTGGTGATCTCGATATTCTCAGCGAAGGGCTTGGAGGAAGCGTCGATCATCACGGAGGTAAAGCCGCCGTCGATGCAGCTCTTGCAGGTCTCGAAGTCGGGGCCATGGTCCAGATGCAGCACGATGGGAATGTCGGGGCAGCAGGCAACAGCCGCTTCCACCAGCTTCACCAGATAGGTGTGGTTGGCGTAGGCGCGGGCGCCCTTACTGACCTGCAGAATAACAGGGGCGTGCTCCTCTTGGCAAGCTTCGGTGATACCCTGCACGATCTCCATGTTGTTGACGTTGAACGCGCCGATGGCGTAACCGCCGTCATATGCCTTTGCAAACATTTCCTTAGAAGTTACCAGTGGCATAATTATATCTCCTTCACAATAAAATTACAGCAACATTTGCACCTGTTGTATGGAACATTCCCATTGTATCATATTTTTTTCGTTTTGCAAGTACAAACTTGTTTACAACCGGTATTTTACATGGTAAAATACCGGTTGTAAACACTAAATTCCATAAAGTTGGAGGTATTTGATATGAATGAACTGCGAGGCGCCTGCATCATCGGCCAATCCGGAGGCCCCACGTCCGTGATCAACGCCAGTGCTTACGGCGTGATCGACACGGCTTTGAAGTCTGGCGCCATCACTCAGGTGCTGGGTGCGGAGCACGGCATCAAGGGCGTTTTGAATGACCGCCTGTTCGATATGGGACTGGAAGATCCCGAAGAACTGCGGCTTTTGAAGTACACCCCCTCCTCCGCCCTTGGCTCCTGCCGCTATAAGATCGCCGATCCCGAACTGGATGACACTGATTACAAGCGCATCCTTGAGGTGTTCAAGAAACACAACGTCCGCTACTTCTTCTATAACGGCGGCAACGACTCCATGGATACCTGCAACAAGATCAACAACTACATGCAGTCCGTGGGCTATGACTGCCGCGTGATGGGCGTGCCTAAAACCATCGACAACGACCTGTTCGGCACCGACCACTGCCCCGGCTACGCCTCCGCCGCCAAGTATATCGCCACCTCCATGATGGAGGTCTATCAGGACGCACACGTCTATGATACCGGCATGATCGTGGTGATGGAGATCATGGGCCGCCACGCGGGCTGGCTGACCGCTGCCTCCGCTCTGGCCGGTATCCAAGGCGCAGGCCCCGACCTGATCTATCTGCCGGAGTTGGATTTCAACATGCAGGACTTCATTGATGATGTCAAGCGTGTCTACGCCGAAAAGGGCAGCTGCATCGTGGCCGTGTCCGAAGGCATCCATTACGCCGACGGCGACTTCGTTTCCGAGGCGAAGGTGGCCGCCAACGACGGCTTCGGCCATGCCCAGCTGGGCGGTCTGGCCGCCATTCTGGCCCAGGTGCTGAAGGAGGAGACCGGCGCCAAGGTTCGCGGCATCGAGCTGAACCTGCTGCAGCGCTGCGGCGCGCATCTGGCCTCCGAAACCGACATTGAGGAGAGCTACATGGCCGGTAAGGTGGCCGTGGAGAACGCCGTCAACGGCATCAACGGCCGCATGATCGGCTTCGAGCGCGGCATCAAGGACGGCAAGTACGCCTGCCGCACCAAGCTGATCCCTCTAATGGAGGTTGCCAACGTGGAGAAGAAGATCCCCCGCGAGTGGATCAATGAGGCTGGTAATTATGTCAACCACCAGTTTATCGAGTACGCCCTGCCCCTGATCCAGGGTGAGCCCGATCTGCCCAAGGAGGATTCCCTCCCCCGCTTTGCCCGGCTGAAAAAGATCATTGCCAAATAAGTTTACACAAAAAAATGTCTCAGGCTGCGGCCTGAGACATTTTTTATGGGGTTTATGGGCGGTTCTTGTGATAGATGGCCCACAGGCCCTCCATCAGCAGGTATTTGTCGTACAGCACCTTATTGCGGCAGTAGCGGACAATGACCGGCGCGTTGCTGCCGGTGGCCACAATGGTGGGCGTTTCGCCGGGGATAGTCTCCCGGATGCGGTCGATAATGCCGTCCAGCATGCCTGCGGTGCCGTAGACGATACCGTTGCGCATGCAGTCCTCGGTATTCTTACCGATGAGATTCCGGGGATATTGCAGCGAGATATCCGACAGCTGCGCCGCATGGTCGGACAGCGCGTCCAGAGACAGGCGCACACCGGGGAACATTAGGCCGCCCTCATAGGCGTGCTTGGCGGAGATGTAGGAGATGGTGGTGGCCGTTCCCATGTCGATCACAATGATGGGAGCGGGATATTTTTCCAGCGCCGCCACCGCGTCCGCCACCAGATCGGCACCCAGCTGGTTATGGATCTCCATGCGGATGTTCAGCCCGGTCTTGACGCCGGGGCCTACCACCATGGGCGGCTTGCCCAGCAGACGGGTCAGAGCCTTTTCCATCATGAAATTGATGGGCGGCACCACGCTGGAAAAGATCGCGCCGGACACATCCTTCAGATCAAAGCCGTACAGCGAGAAAATGTTCATCAGATCAATGCTGATCTGATCCGCCGTTTTCCGGCTGTCGGTGTCGATGGATGCCAGAAAATGCAGCTTCCGCTCCTTACTGAAAAGCCCGACGGAAATATTGGAATTGCCGATATCAATGGCCAGCAGCATGGTGTACCCCTCCCTGTTTTCTTCTATTTAGCATAGCACATCCGGCATAAGATAGCAAGGAAAAAGGCGGGCTTTGCCCGCCTTTTGCTGTTCGTGCTATAGGATAATGCAGATCAGGCCTCCACCGCCCTCGTTGATGATGCGCTCCAGCGCCTGCCGCAGCTTGGCCTGGGCGTCCTCCGGCATCCGCTTCAGCTTGGCCTGCAGATCCTCCCCCACGATCTCGTGGAAGCTGCGGCCGAAAATATTGGAGTTCCAGATCTTGCTGGTGTCCCCCTCAAATTCCTGTAAGAGGTAATTCACCATGTCCTCCGACTGCTTCTCATTGCCCACAATAGGCGAGACCGTGGTCTCGATATCCGCCCGGATCATGTGGATGGAGGGTGCGCTGGCCTTCATCCGCACACCGTAGCGTCCTCCCTGCCGGACGATCTCCGGATCCTCCAGATCCAGCTCCTCCACGCTGGGCATCACGATCCCGTAACCGTTTTCCCGGGCCGAGCGCAGCGCGTCGGCCACCTTATCATACTCCTGCTTCTCCGTGCCCAGCTGCGTCAGCAGCTGCATCAGGTCGCCGTCGTCTGCCACCGTCAGGCCGGAGCGCTGGCTCAGGGTGTCGTAGAACAGCTTGCGCGGCACCTGCAGCTCTGCTTCCGCCGTGCCGGTACCCAGATCAATACTGCGGATACCGGTATTGTCAATCACCTCACAGGTACACATTTCCTTCAGCGCGCCTTCCAGTTCCCGGATGTGGCACAGTGAACGCGCTTTTTCACGCACGGTCTGATAGATATTGTTTTTGATGGGATGCTCCAGCGGCAGTGCCTCCACCCAACTGGGCAGATAGAGTGCCAATTCCTGTATGGGGAACTCAAACAGTAGGCTCTGCATCAGGTCGCTGATCTGCCGCTCGTCAAGTGTCAGACAGTTGATGGGAATACATTTCACATCATAGCGCTGATCGATCTCGCTGGCGATGCGGCAGGCCGTCTCACCCTCCGGCTCGGCGGAGTTCAGCAGCACCACAAAGGGCTTGCCGATCTCCTGCAATTCGCGGATCACGCGGGCCTCTGCCTCCTCATAATCCTGCCGCGGGATATCCGTTACCGTTCCATCTGTGGTGATCACGATACCAACTGTGGAGTGATCCGCGATGACCTTCCGGGTACCGATCTCCGCCGCCTCCGTCATGGGGATCTCATAGTCGTACCACGGGGTCATGACCATGCGGGGCGCCAGATCCTCAAACTGGCCCACCGCGCCGGGCACCATATAGCCTACGCAGTCGATGAGCCGCACGGAAAAACTGACGCCCTCCTCAAGCTGCACCTCCACCGCTTCCTCCGGCACGAACTTCGGCTCCGCCGTCATGATGGTGCGGCCGGAACCGCTTTGGGGCAGTTCATCCTTGGCCCGGTCCCGCCGGTATACGTCGCTGATGTGGGGGATCACCTGGGTCTCCATGAAGCGCTTGATAAAGGTGGACTTCCCTGTTCTGACCGGGCCTACCACGCCGATATAGATGCTGTTCTGGGTCCGTACCGCCATGTCCTGATAAATGCATGTGGACTGATTCATGGTATCTTCCTCCGCTGCTGTTTTTACTTCATTTCTATGTGGTCTTGTCTTTCCGTATGCAAAAAAATTTTAATAATTTGTGAATAAATTGTTGAACATGGACGATGACCTGTGGTATTATAAAAATAATATATTTTCCCATAATCTGACGATTTTCGTGGAAGGATGAAACAAGTATGTCGGAAGAAAACGTGGATCGCAGGGTCAAGAAAACAAAAAAGCAGCTTCGGCTGGCTTTGATGGATCTGATGAGCGAAAAGGCACAAAAGAACATCTCTGTCCGCGAGCTGGCGGAGCGAGCGGATATCAACCGGGGTACATTCTACATCCACTATAAGGATGTATCTGACCTTTTGCAGCGGCTGGAGGATGAAATGGCGCAGCGCCTGTCGGAGATGTGCTGTCATCACGCCACCAATACGGAGATCAGCTCCTATCCCTTCCTGACGGATCTATATGTGTTCGTTCTGGATAACGCGGATCTCTGCCGTGTGCTGCTGGGGCCCAACGGCGACATTGCCTATCGGCAGCGGATCTGTCACATTCTGCACGATGATTTCCTGTACGGCTTTCTCTCCCGCTTCTACCCCAATGACCAGGAGCGGCTGGAGCATTTCTGTGCCTTTATCGTCTCCGGCAACCTGAATCTCGCTCTGACATGGCTCAACAACGGGGCAAAGGAAACGCCGGAGGAAATGGCGCAGCTGGCCGGAAAGATCATCATGAACGGCGTGGGCGTCCTGAAATAAAATACATCTTATATGAAAGAAAGCCACCCTTACGGGTGGCTTTCTTTACTGGAGATGTTCAGGTATTCAGGAAGGGATCGTCCATCATGCCGAGACGGCGCAGCATGGTCTTTTTCACCGCTTTGAAAATATTTTCATAGCCGGTACAGCGGCACAGGTGGCCGCTGAGAAGCTTGCGCAGCTCGTCGTCGGTGTAGTACACCTTGCGGTCCAGGATCTCGGCGGCGGTCATGATGAAGCCGGGAATGCAGAATCCGCATTGGATGGCGGTCTCGTCCATGAAGGCCTGCTGAATGTCGCTCAGCTCGCCGTTAGGGCCGGTGAGACCCTCCAGCGTGGTGATGTGCTTGCCCTCGGCCCACACCGCCAGATACAGACAGGAGTTGAAGCACTCACCGTCGATCAGCACGTTGCAGGCACCGCACTCGCCCACCTCGCAGCCCTTCTTCACGGAGGTCAGGCGGAAATCGTTGCGGAGCATGTCGGTCAGGGACGCGCGGACGTCCACCATCTGCTCCACTTCCTTGCCGTTGATCCAGCAGGTCACCAGCGCATACTGTTTCTTTGCCATTACAGCTCACCTCCCGCCAGCTTCACGGATTCGATCAGGCAGCGCTTGGCGCTTTCCACAGCGATGTGGCTGCGGAACGCCTTGCTGGCACGCCAGGAGTCACGGGGGTTGATATCCTCCAGCACCTTGCGGCCGAATTCCTCGATATTCTCCAGCGTCACGGTCTTGCCGTTGATAAAGGCTTCCGCATTCACCGCCCGCATGGGGACAGGGCCCGCCACGCCGAAGGCGATACGCACCCGTTCGAAGGTCCTGCCGTCCGGGCTGAGCCGCGCGTTGACGGAGGTGCCCAGCGTGGCGATGTCCATGGCGTTGCGCATGGCGTACTTGATATAGTGGCCCCAGGTGCGGTCATAGCTGGCCTTGGGGATCAGGATGGCGGTCTGGATCTCGCCGTCCTCGATCTTCAGATCCACCGTACCGGCCTTGAGATAGAACTCCTTGATGGGGATACGGCGGACGCCGTTCCTGCCGGTGATCTCCACAATGGCCTCCCATGCGTGCAGCGTGGAGGCGGAGTCGGCGGAGGTAACACCGTTGCAGGTATTGCCGCCGATGGTGCCGGCGTTGCGAATCTGAGGGCCGCCCACCATGTCCACAGCTTCGCCCAGAACGTTGATGTACTTCTGGATGATGGGATCGTTGGTGATATGGGTAAAGCTGGTGAGACTGCCGATGCGGATGTTCTCATCCCCGTCGATGGAGACGCCCCGCATCTCATTGCACTTCTGGATGGAGATCAAGGCCTTACCGGCCCGCTTGCCCTCACGCATCTGCACCAGCACGTCGGTGCCGCCTGCGATGATCTGGGCCTCGGGATGCTCCAGACGAAGGCGCACGGCATCCTGTACGTCTTTCGCCTCGTAAAGCGCTAACATGTCATACATTGCTGCGTACCTCCTTAGTCTTGGATCAGACCCTCTTCGCTGAACCGCTTAAAGAGGATGTGAGCATTCATGGGATTCTGGTCGATGGCCACGCCGGTGGCGTTGAGAATAGCGTTGCGGATGGCGGGAGCGCCGGAGCAGGCCGGCGGCTCACCCAGCGCCTTTGTACCGAAGGCGGAGGTGGGTTCGGCGTTCTCCACGAACTGGGCCTCCAGATGGGGGTGGTCCATAATGGTGGACAGCTTGTAGTCCAGCAGGTTGTTGTTCAGGGGCTTGCCGTTCTTTTCGTCAAACAGCAGCTGCTCACCCATACCGTAGCCGATGGCCATGGACATGCCGCCATGCACCTGCGCCTCCGCCAAAGCGGGGTTGATGAGTTTGCCACAGTCGTGGACGTTGATGATGTTTTTCAGCGTCACCTTGCACATGGGGATATCCACCTCAATATCCGCGAAGGTGCAGCCGAAGGAATAGGCGTTGTTCTGGATGGTATAGGTGCTCTCTGCCGTAATATGCTCGGAATCATTGGGGTTATACTGGGCGGTCATGGCCAGTTCGCTGAGGGACATCAGCACCTTGCCGTCGGTATTACGGACGATGCTGCCGTCCACGATGTCCATGTTATAGGTGGCCTGCCGGTTGATCTTCTGGGCATAGGCCAGGATCTTCTCCTTCAGCAGCAGGCCGGTCTTGCGGATGGAGAAGCCCGCCACATAGGTCTGGCGGCTGGCGTAGGCGCCCAGGCCGGTGGGGGTGATGTCCGTATCCTGACAGGACACCACATGCACGTCCTTATAGCTCTTCAGACCCACGATATCGGCGGTCATCTGGGCATAGGCGGTATCGGCGCCCTGACCGATCTCCGTCTCGCCGCACTGCATGGTGACGGTGCCGTCCAGATTCAGCAGCATGCGGTTGGAGCTGGTCTCCAGCGAGATGGGATACACGGCGGTGTTGTACCAGAAGGTCGCCACGCCGATGCCGCGGCGGATGGGGCCGGTGTCCTTGGCGTACTCGGCCACCTTGCGGTCATAATCCATGTACTTGCGGCCCACCTCCAGACATTCCCGGAAGGAGTCATAGTAGTTGACGTTGTGGCTGAAGCCGTCCTCATAGCCCTGGGGCATGATGTTCTGCATACGGAAAGCCAGCGGATCCATGCCCACAGCCTTGGCGCACTCGTCCACGTTGGCCTCGTCGGCAAAGGATGCCTGCGGCATACCGTAGCCGCGCATAGCGCCTGCGGCGGGGCGGTTGGTGAACACCGTCCAGGCGTCGCACTCCATGTTGTCGCAGGGATAGTGCTGCGGGAAGGAGCCCATGGCCTTGGCCACGATGGAGTGGCCGTGGGAGGCGTAAGCACCCTGGTTGGAGAAGCACTCCACCTTACGGGCTGCGAAGGTGCCGTCCTTTCGCAGCCAGGAGACGATATGGAAGCGGATGGCGTGGCGCACACGGTTGGAGACGAAGGTCTCCTCGCGGGAGCAGTCGATACGGACGGTGCGGCCGCCCACCTGGGTGGTGCACCATGCGCACAGGGGCTCATACAAGGCGTCCTGCTTATTGCCGAAGCCGCCGCCGATATAGGGCTTCACCACCCGGATATCCGCCCAGGGGCGGCCCAGCGCCTGTCCCACGATACGGCGAATGATATGGGGGATCTGGGTAGAGGCCACCACCACGATGCGGCCATTCTCCTCATAGGCAAAACAGCCGTGATTCTCAATGTGGCTGTGCTGCACGGTGGGCGTATCGTACCAGCCCTCCACCTTGATAAGGCCCGGCTCCTGAATGGCGGAGCGATAGTCGCCCTTCTTCATATCGGTATGCTTGAGAATATTGTTGGGGAACTTTTCATGCAGTTGGGGTGCGCCGTCCTCCATGGCCTTCTGCACATCCAGCACAAAGGGCAGCTCCTCATACTCCACCTTCAGGGCGCGGACGCCCTGCATGGCGGCCACCTCATTTTCCGCGATGACCACCGCCACATCGTCGCCCCAATAGCGCACATGGCGGTTCAGCAGATGCCGGTCGGCCACGTCCTGATGGCCGGGATCCAAGGACCAGGGATGGCCTGCCGTGGGGAAGGTGATATCCGGCACGTCAAAGCAGGTCAGTACCTTTACCACACCGTCGATAGCCTCGGCGGCGGCAGTATCCACCGACTTGACGATGCCATGGGCGATCTCCGCGTGCTTGATGCGCACGTACAGGGCGTCCTGCGGCATGAGATCCTCATAGTATTTCGTCCGTCCGGTCGCCTTGTCATAAGCGTCCACGCGGATCTGGCTTTTTCCGACTTCACCCATGTGAATTCCTCCTCTATGTCTGTTTGAAAACCGTACTCCATTGAGGGAAAAACGGCGGTTGTCCGAATTGGCTATGTCAAGTATTCATTTCGCTAATCATAGCACAATCGTGTCTGTGTGAAAAGTGGTTTTCGTTATTTTAATTGGAGAATATCCAACTTTTTGTTGACACATTTTCAAGAAACTGGGTATACTAGCTACCAGATATCATCTGGCAAGAGAGGTGCTGTATATGCGTATCGGCTGCGTCGTGATGGCCGCCGGAATGGGTTCCCGCTTCGGCGGCAACAAGCTGGCCCGGCAGTGGCAGGGCAAGAGCCTGATCCGTCATGCGCTGGAGGCTGTTCCGGCGACCAAACTGTCCGCCACCGTGGTGGTGACCCAATATTCGGAGGTTGTGACGCTTGCAAAGGAATTTAACTTTACACCAATCGTCAACAGCCATCCGGAGTACGGCCAGAGCCACACCATCCATCTGGGCGTCCAGGCGCTGGGCGACTGTGACGCCCTGCTCTTTCAGGTGGCCGATCAGCCGCTGCTGCGGCGGGAGAGCGTGGCCCGTCTGATCGACTTCTACGGCTGCAACCCCGGCCGCATCGTGGGCCTTGGCCACGGCGGCCAGCGGGGCAATCCCTGCATCTTCCCTGCCCGGTTCTTTCCGGAGCTTCTGAAGGTCGAGGGCGACCGGGGCGGCAATGTGGTCATCCGCCAGCATGAATCCGACCTTCTGCTGTACGAGGTGCCCGCCGATGAGCTGCGGGACGTGGACACGCAGGAAGCGCTGGCCCAGCTTTAAGAATGTATCCTTTGTGAGCCGTGACGGTATCGCCGTCACGGCTCTTTTGCTTACTTCTTGGGGGCGTAGGGGGTATTTTTCAGGGGCAGGTCAAACTCCCGCTCACCGGTCAGCCGGTAATAGGCGTCAGCGATGGCCGGTGCCGTGGGGATGGAGGTGATTTCTCCAATGCCGATGGCGCCGCCGGCCACGTTCAGGCCCGGCTTCTCCACCACGATGGCCTCGATCTCCGGCGGGATCTGGTTGGCCCGGAACAGGCCCAGCATGCCGTACTTGGCGGTAGGCTTGCAGTTTTCGTCGATGGGGTACTTCTCCGTCAGGGCATAGCCCATGGACATGACTACGCCGCCCTCGATCTGTCCCTCGATGCTGAGGGGATTGACGGCCTTGCCCACGTCGTGGGCGGCCACCATTTTCTTGATCCGGCCCGTCTCCCTATCCAGAATACACATCTGGGTGGCGTAGCCATAGGCCACATGACTGACGGGATTGGGTACATCCGCGCCCAGCGGATCGGTCTTGGCCAGATACTCGCCGTAGAACTCCTTGCCCTTCAGGTCAACCAGCGTCTTTCCGCCGTCCAGCTCGGCCTTCAGCAGCTCGCAGGCGCGGCGGGTGGCCTCGCCGGTCACCAGCGTCTGGCGGGAGCCGGAGGTATCGCCGGAGTCCGGTGCGATCCAAGTATTATTGCCCTCGTAGACGATATCGTCGCGGTGCAGGCCGGTATTGGTGACCACCACCTGTACCAGCACAGTGCCCAGACCCTGGCCGATGCAGGAGGCGCCGGAGTAGATATGCACTTTGGCGTCGTCCTCCACGATCAGCTTGCAGCGGCCCCAGTCAGGGATGCCCACGCCCACACCGGCATTTTTCATGGCGCAGGCGATACCCACGGGATCACCGTTCTTCACGGCCTCGTCATAGGCGGGCTTGATGACCTCCAGCGTCTCTACCAGACCGGTGGAATCGTCCACGATCTGGCCGTTGGGCAGCACGCCGCCGGGACGGATGGCGTTGCGGTAGCGGATCTCCCAAGGAGAGATGCCCACTAGGTCGGCCATCTGGTTCAGCAGCGTCTCGGTGCAGAAGCAGGTCTGTGTCACGCCGAAGCCGCGGAACGCGCCGGCCGGGGGATTGTTGGTATAATAGGCATGGCCCTCGATCTCGAAATTCTCGTAGGCGTATGGGCCTGCCGCATGGGTGCAGGCGCGCTCCAGCACCGGGCCGCCCAGAGAGGCGAATGCGCCGGTATCGGACACCACGGAGGCCTTGACACCCTGAATGATGCCGTTTTCGTCGCAGCCCATGGTGAAATTCATGTCGAAGCTGTGGCGCTTGGGATGCACCAGAATAGACTCCTGGCGGCTCAGCTTGAACTTGACGGGCTTTCGGGTCAGATAGCACAGCAGCGCGGCATGGTGCTGCACGGACATATCCTCCTTGCCGCCGAAGCCGCCGCCCACCAGCATATTCTGCACCTGGCAGTGCTCATAATCCACGCCCAGCATACCGGCGCACTCGTGCATGGTGGTATGGGCGCTCTGATCGGTGGTCAGCAGCTTCACGCCGCCGTTGTCCAGCGGCAGCGCCACACAGCACTCCGGCTCTAAGAATGCGTGCTCCGTCCACGGGGTGGAAAAGTGCTCGGTCAGCACATATTTGGAATTCTTGATGGCCGTCTCGGCATCGCCGCGGGAGACGTGCTTATAGGCCTGCACATTGCTCTCTTCCTCGTCAAACACCAGCGGCGCGTCAGGCGCGGCGGCCTCGGTAGGGTTATGAACGGCAGGCAGCACCTCATACTCCACCTTCACCAGCTTCTTGGCGGCCTCCACCGTAGCCTGATTCACGGCGCAGACCAGTGCTAGACTATCTCCCAGATAGTGAACCAGCTCGCCCACGCCAATGAGGGTCGGCTGATCCTTCTTCAAGTGGCCCACATTAACCTTGCCGGGGATGTCCTTCTGGGTGGCCACGCAGATCACGCCGGGCAGGGCCTCCGCCTCAGCGGTATCAATGGACAGGACGCGGGCGCGGGCATACTGGCTGCGCACCGCGCCGCCGTAGCACATGCCGTCCACATACACATCGTCGGGGTACTGGCCATAGCCCTGTACCTTCTCGGCCACGTCCAGACGGTGGACACGGCTGCCCATCTGCCAGTCATCGGCGGATGCTTCGGGAAGCTTTCCTTCCCGGAAGATCTTCGCCGCCAGCAGGATACCGTCGATGATCTTCACATAGCCGGTGCAGCGGCAGATGTTGTTGCGGATGGCAAAGGCCGCCTCCTCTCGGGTGGGATCGGGGTTCACGTCCAGCAGGCCCTTGGCGGAGATCACCATGCCGGGGATGCAGAAGCCGCACTGTACCGCGCCCGCCTCGCCGAAGGCGAAGGTATAGACCTCCTTCTCCCAATCGCTGAGACCCTCGACCGTGATGATGGTCTTGCCCTCCAGCTTGTCCGTCTGGGGAATGCAGGCCTTGGTGGGCTTGCCGTCGATCAGGACGTGGCAGGTGCCGCAGGCACCCTCGCTGCAGCCGTCCTTCACCGAAGTCAGATGCAGCTCATCCCGCAGGAAGCGGATCAGCTTCTGATTCTTCTCCACCGTAACGGGTCTGCCATTTACCGTAAACGTCGCCATACTGTGTGCTCCTTCCCTCCGCCGCGGCGGACAAAAGATCATACTGTGCTTTTGCCTAAAAATTTTTCTATATTATACAATATTTTTCAGCTTTCTGCAAGGGATATACAGAAAAACCTTTATTCTAATTCAAAGATAACGCTTCCGCATCACGGAAGGAAAGATACTCCAGGAACTTCTTCGCCGCCGGGGACAGTTCTTCGCCACGCCGCATGGCAAGACCGATCCGGCGGAAGGCAGGCTGTGCCAGTGGACGCAGCGCGATCCGGTAGGGAATACGCCGCAGTACCAGCTGGGGCAGGATGCTGACGCCCAGTCCGTGCTCCACCATGGACATGACGGCGTAGTCGTCCAGCGTGGTGAAGCGTACCCGCGGCGCTGCCCCGGCCTGTTCAAACACCTGCATCACCTCACGGTCCCGGTTGCCCGCCTTGTCCAGCAGGATGAAGGGCTGCTCTGCCAACGCTGCCACCGGAACGCTTTCCTGCCGCGCCAGGGGATGCTCCTCCGGCAGCACCGCCATCAGCTCATCCCGGGCCAGCTCCATGACCTTCAGCTCCGGACGGGTGGGCAGGTGCAAAAAACCATAATCCGCCCGGCCCTGCAATATCCACTGCTCGATCTCGGGATAATCCCCCATCAGGATCTCAAAGTCGATATTGGGATAGTCCTTCTGAAAGGCGCAGATCATGTTGGGCAGCCAGTGGGTCGCCACGCTGGAAAAGGTTCCAATGGCGATCGTACCGGACATCACGCCCCGCAGTTCTCCCGCCATCTGGCGGCACTGCTCGGCCTGCGCCACCATCTCCCGCAGGGACGGCAGCAGCCGCAAACACTCGTTGGTAGGGGTCACCCCTTCCCTGCCCCGGCGCAGCAGCGGAAAGCCGACCTCGCTCTCCAGCGCCGCCATCATGCGGCTGATGCCGGAGATGGTGTAACCCATGGCCTCCGCCGCCGCCGTGATGGAGCCCTTGTCAATGGCGCACAGCAGCGCCCTGCATTTCTCACTTTCCATATTGCTCTCCATTATTTGACATATCGTCAAATCAAATTTGAAATATTATCTCTTTACTCAAGGATACGATGGATGTAGAATTTTGTCAACCACCAAAAAGTGGCGCAGCGGCGGCACCCTTTTTCTCTCCTCCGCTGCGTCGCTTTTTCACGCGCAGGAGGTATCCATGTATCAGAAGCACCGTTTTCTTTTCCGCTTTCTTCTCGCCCTTCTTCTGTTCGGCTTCAATGGTATTGTTGCCAGCCATATTGCCCTTGACAGCGGGCAGATCGTGCTGCTGCGGACGCTGCTGGGCAGCGTGAGCCTGTTGGCATTCTTCTTTCTCTCCGGCCATCGTTTTTCCTTCGCCGGGCGCAAAAGCGGTGTTCTGCTGATCTGTCTTTCCGGCGCGGCCATGGGAGCCAGCTGGATGTTCCTGTACGCCGGATACCGGGTCATCGGCGTATCCACCGCGTCGCTGCTGTACTACTGCTGCCCGGTAATGGTCATGGCCCTGTCGCCGCTGCTGTTCCACGAGTCGCTGACCTGGGTGAAGGTCACGGGGTTCCTGTGCGTCTGCGGCGGTATCGTACTGGTGAACGGAGCAGGCGGCGGGCAGATCAACGCGGCAGGTTTCCTTTACGGCATTATGAGCGCGGTATGCTACGCCGTCATGCTGATCCTCAACAAAAAAGCCAGGGGCGTGGACGGTATGGAGAATTCCCTGCTGCAAATGCTGTCGGCCACCGTTACGGTGTTTCTTCTGCTGCTGTGCAAGGGCGGTCTCGCCATGTCCGTCACCGCCACCAGCTGGCCCTGGATACTGCTGCTGGGTATTGTCAATACCGGCTTTGGGTGCTGGTGCTACTTCTCCGCCCTCGGTGCACTTCCCGTCCAGACCGTGGCGGTGTGCGGCTATCTGGAGCCACTGAGCGCCGTGATCTTCTCAGCGCTTCTGCTGCACGAGCGGCTGACGGCGCCTCAGCTGCTGGGAGCGGCGCTGATCATCGGCGGTGCGCTGTTCGCAGAATGTGTCCACCCAAAGCATAAGACCGTTAAAAAAGTGACCGCGTGAATTTTCACGCGGTCACTTTTTTCTTTATTTGCCGCACCATTGGCCGATAGCGGCCAGCAGTTCGGTTTTTCCGATCCCCTTCTCGGCCGAGAATGGGATCAGCTGCACGCTGTCATCCAGCGTCAGCGTCTGGCGGATCAGGGCCAGATTCGGCTCGATCTCACTCTTTTTCAGCTTGTCCAGCTTATTGGCCACCACCACCATGGGACACTCGGTGGATTTGAAGTAGTCGCACATGGTCACATCGTCGGCGGTCGGCTTATGACGGGCGTCCACGATAAGAACGCCCAGCGAGATCAGTCCTTCCTCCGCGAAATAGTTCTCCATCAGGCGGCCCCAACGGTCACGCTCATCCTTGGAGACCTTGGCATAGCCGTAGCCGGGCAGGTCGGTGAAATAGATCTTGTCGCCAATGCGGAAATAGTTGATCTGCGTGGTCTTGCCGGGGGTCGCGCCTACGCGGGCGAAATTCTTCCGGTTCAGAAGCCGGTTGATCACGGAGGACTTTCCCACATTGGAGCGGCCGGCAAAGGTCACCTGCGGCCTGCCGTCCCGGATGAAGGTGGAAGGCTTCACCGCGGACAGGACGAACTCCGCCTTATTAAAGTTGATGGCCATGGCGCACCTCCTGATAGGGTGTGTCGGCGGCAATGGCCGCCATGTGCTCCACCGCGTCCTCCTTCGTCTCCGGCACCAGTGCGGCGGCGAACACCGCGTCCACCGTCTCCACCGGAATGAAGTGCAGCGCCTTGCGGACGGTCTGATCGATCTCCGAAAGATCCTTCTCGTTTTCCTTGGGAATGATCACCGTCTTGACGCCGTTGCGCAGGGCGGCCATGGTCTTTTCCTTCAAGCCGCCGATAGGCAGCACCCGGCCCCGCAGCGTTACCTCGCCTGTCATGGCAATGTCGCCCCGCACCTTGCGGCCCGTCAGTGCCGACAGCATGGCCGTGGTGATGGCGATACCGGCGGAGGGCCCATCCTTTGGTGTAGCAGCCTCCGGGAAGTGGATATGGATATCCTTGGTCTTATAGAAATCCTTCTCCAGATGCAGCGCCTCCGTGCGGCTGCGCAGGCAGCTGAGCGCCGCCTTGGCGGACTCCTGCATGACGGTGCCCAGATTGCCGGTCAGCTCCAGCTTACCGCTGCCGTCCATCACGTTGACCTCGACCTCGAGGATCTCACCGCCCACCTCTGTCCAGGCAAGGCCATTGACCACGCCGACCTCGTCGCGGGTGATATGTACCGAGGGCGTATAACGAACCGTTCCCAGATAATCCGGCAGGTTTTTCTCTGTAATGTTAACACGCTTTACATCGTCGGTCACCAGCTGCATAGCAGCCTTGCGGCACAGCTTACCGATCTGTCGCTCCAGAATACGGACGCCGGATTCCCGTGTGTAGTCGGTGATGGTGCGGCGGATAGCGCCGTCGGTCATATGGAACTGCGTCCGCTTCAATCCATGCTCCTTCAGCTGCTTGGGCAGCAGATGCTGCTTGGCGATCTGAAGCTTTTCCTCGTCGGTATAGCTGGACAACTCAATGACCTCCATACGATCCAGCAGCGGCCGCGGGATAGTCCCCAGCATGTTGGCGGTGGTGATGAACATGACGCGGCTCAGGTCAACCGGGATCTCCAGAAAATGATCCCGGAAAGCGTAGTTCTGCTCGCTGTCAAATACCTCCAGCAGCGCCGAGGCGGGGTCGCCCCGCATATCGCTGGCCAGCTTATCGATCTCGTCCAGCACCAGCAGCGGGTTCATGGAACCGGCGCGGGTCATGGCATCGATGATGCGGCCGGGCATGGCGCCGATATAGGTCTTGCGATGGCCGCGGATATCCGCTTCGTCCCGCACGCCGCCCAGACTGAGTCGGGCCAGCTTGCGGTTCATAGCCTTGGCTACGGAGATGGCGATAGAGGTTTTGCCTACGCCGGGAGGGCCAACCAGACACAAAATCTTGCCCTTGGCGTCGGGGTTGATCTGCTGTACAGCGATGAACTCCAGAATACGCTCCTTGACCTTATCAAGGCCAAAGTGCTCCTTGTCCAAAATCGCCCGTGCCTTCGCCACATCGGCCCGGTCTTTGGTGGTCTTGTGCCACGGCATATCCAGACAAACATCCAGATAATTGCGGATCACCGATGCCTCGGCGCTGCCGTAGGGCTGCTTGGCAAGGCGATCCACTTCCTTCATCAGCTTCTTGTGGATCTCCTCCGGAAGCTTCAGCTTTTCGATCCTGTCCGTATACTCGGCGATCTCCTCGTCGCCGTCGTCGCCCAGCTCGTGCTGCAGCACCTTCAACTGCTCCCGCAGGATCATGTCCTTCTGCACCTGTGCTACGCGGGAGCGCACCTTGTGCTCCATCTCCACCTCAAGGGAGATGACCTCCACCTCATGAGCCAGGATCTCATTCAGCAGCCGCAGACGCTTGACGGGGTTCAGCTCCTCCAGAATGCGCTGGCGGTCACCGTGGCGCAGATTGATATTCTGTGCGATGAAATCGGCCAGGTGGCCGGGATCACGGCAGTCCAGCACGGCGGAGACAAAGTCATCGTTGAGGTTGGTGACCAGCTCCTTATACTCACCAAAGATCACATAGGTCTGTCGGATCAGCGCCTCCATGCGGGGCGTCATGCGGCCGGGAAAATCCTCCTCCAGCAGCTCCACATTGGCCTGCAGAAATGGCTTATTCTGCCACAGGCGGTGGATGCGGGCGCGCTGACGGCCCTCGACGATCACTCTGACGCTGGTCTCAGAGGTCTTGAGGATCTGCAGAATACGGCAGATGGTGCCTACGCTGTAAAGATCGTCCTCCGTAGGCGCGGTGGTAGAGATCTCACGCTGGGTCACCAGAAAGATGGCGCGTTCATCGCTCTCCATGGCGCTGTCCAGCGCATAGATGGAGATCTCGCGCTCCACATCAAAGCTCAGCGTCAGATCCGGAAAAACTGTCAGACCCCGCAGGGCAATGACAGGGATATTCAAAGTCGTTCGTTCCATAAAAGGTTCTCCTTTGCCGGGGAATCGTTTTTCCGCTGCCGGAAAAAAGCGCAGGGGGAGAGGCGTCTGCCTCTCCCCTGTTCACACTTTAAGAGGCCGGTGCGGAGGATCTCTTCTCCGGCTGCTTTCCGGTCTTTAATTTTGCCCGCCTGGCAGAGCGTCCGGGATCGTGAACGATCTCCGGCTGTACGCCGTTGTTGACGCAGTCGGCGGTGATGGTCACCTGCGCGATGGTGGGATCGGAGGGAATGTCGTACATGAGCTTTGTCAGCACGCTTTCCATGATGGCCCGCAGGCCGCGGGCGCCAATATTACGCTCGATGGCCTTGTCGGCAATGGCTTCCAGCGCGTCCGGCGTGAAGTCCAGCTTCACATCGTCGTACTCCAGCAACTTCTGGTACTGCTTCACCAGCGCGTTCTTGGGCTGGGTCAGAATGGTCACCAGGTCGTCACGGGTCAGGCCATCCAAGGCGGCGATCACCGGCAGGCGGCCCACCAGTTCGGGGATGATGCCGAATTTCAGCAGATCGTGAGGCTGCGCCTCCTTCAGCAGCGCGCCCTGCTGGCGCTCCGCCTTGCTCTCCACCACGGCGTCAAAGCCGATACCCTTGCGGTCGGTGCGGCGCTCGATGATCTTCTCCAGGCCGTCGAACGCGCCGCCGCAGATAAACAGAATGTTGTGGGTGTCGATCTGGATGAACTCCTGATGGGGGTGCTTACGGCCGCCCTGAGGCGGTACGTTGGCCACGGTGCCCTCCAGAATCTTCAGCAGCGCCTGCTGCACACCCTCGCCGGAGACATCGCGGGTGATGGAGGTATTCTCGCTCTTGCGGGCGATCTTGTCGATCTCATCCACATAAATGATGCCCCGCTCGGCCAGCTCCACATCGAATTCCGCCGCCTGCAGAAGCCGCAGTAGGATGTTCTCCACGTCGTCGCCCACATAGCCGGCTTCCGTCAGTGTGGTGGCGTCCGCGATGGCGAAGGGGACCTTCAGCACCCGGGCCAGCGTCTGGGCAAACAGGGTCTTGCCGCTGCCGGTGGGGCCGATCATCAGGATGTTGCTCTTCTGCAGCTCCACATCCTCGCCGCCGCCGAAGAAAATGCGCTTGTAGTGATTGTATACAGAGACAGACAGCGTGATCTTCGCCGCTTCCTGCCCCACCACATACTCATCCAGCACCGCCTTGATCTCCTGCGGCGTCGGCAGCTGGTCGAGACTTTCCACCGTTTCCGGTTCCACCTCATAGCCGTCGTCCAGCAGAGACAGGCACAGCTGCACACATTCGTCGCAGATCCGGACGCCGGGGCCCTGGATCATGCGGTGCACCTGATTCTCTGTCTTGCCGCAGAAGGAGCAGCGCAGGGATTTTGAATTATCAGCCATATGCTACCTCACTCAGCGCTTGTAGATTACCTTATCCACCAGACCGTATTCCCGGGCTTCCTCCGCGATCATCCAGTTATCCCGCTCGGAGTCGGCTTTGATCTGCTCCGGCGTCTTGCCGGTATTTTCGGCAAGGATCTTGTTGATGCGCTGCTTGATCTTCAGGAAGTGCTCCACATCGATCTCCATATCGGTGACCTTACCCTGGGTACCGGCGGAGGGCTGGTGGATCATCACCTCGGCATTGGGCAGCGCGATGCGCTTGCCCCTGGCTCCGCAGGACAGCAGGAACGCGCCCATGCTGGCGGCCATGCCGATGCAGATGGTGGATACATCGCACTTGATGTACTGCATGGTGTCATAGATTGCCATACCGGCCGTTACGCTGCCGCCGGGACTGTTGATATACATCTGGATATCCTTGTCAGGATCCTGTGCTTCCAGATACAGCAGCTGGGCCACGACCAGGCTGGCGGTGGTATCATTCACTTCTTCGCCCAGGAAGATAATGCGGTCATTCAGCAGACGGGAAAAGATATCATAGGACCGCTCGCCGCGGTTGGTCTGCTCAACAACATAGGGAACCAAACTCATTGTAAAATACCTCCGTTACGAAAGATAGTCAAAGTATACCCACCCTGATATGTGATTTAGTCTTTCTTCTCTTCTTCCTCGGTCTTGGTCTCATCTTCCTTGACCTCGGGGGCAACCGCGACGGCAGAATCCGCCACGACCTTGATGACCTTCTCGCGCATGACCTGCTCCTTCACATCCTCGGCGCGCAGGTACTTCTTGACGGTCTCCAGATCCATGCCGTACTTCTCGGCCACGGTCTTCATCTCGTTCTCCACTTCCTCGTCGGAGACTTCCAGACCCTCAGCCTTGATGATGGCGCGGATGGCCAGATCCATCTTCACCTGATTGGCGGCGGGCTCTTTGGCGTCCATGATGATCTGCTCCTCGTTCATGCCGGTCATCTTGGTGTACTGATCGAAGGGGATGCCCTGGGAGGCCAGCTGCTGCTTGAAGCCCTCCAGCATCTGGTGGGCCTGCATCTCGATCATCTCATCGGGGATGTCGGCCTTGATGCCCTCGGCCACCTTGGTCATCAGCACATCCTCAAAGGCGTGCTGGGCGGCGGTGGTGCGCTCCTCGGTCATCTTCTTCTTGATATCGGCCTTCAGCTCCTTCAGGGTGTCGAACTCGGACACGTCCTTGGCGAACTCGTCGTCGATGGCGGGCAGCTCCTTGACCTTGACCTCGTTGACCTTGACGTGGAACACCACGGGTTTGCCGGCCAGCTCGGGGGTATAGTTCTCGGGGAAGGTGATGTCGATGTCCTTCTCCTCACCGGCCTTCATGCCGATGAGCTGATCCTCGAAGCCGGGAACGAAGCTGCCGGAGCCGATCTCCAGATCAAAAGCCTCGCCCTTGCCGCCGTCGAAGGCCACGCCCTGGTCAAAGCCCTCGAAGTCGATGTTGGCGGTGTCGCCCTTCTTGACAGCGCGCTCCACGACCACCAGACGGCTGTTGCGGTCGGCCATTTCCTTCAGGCGGGCGTTCACGTCGGCGGCCATGACCTTGACCTCAGCCTTCACGGCCTCGAGCCCCTTGTACTGGCCCAGCTCAACCTCGGGATACACAGCGACGGTGCACTTGAAGGTCGCGCCTTCCTTGCCCACGCTCTCGATCTCCACCTGGGGATAACCAACGACCTCCAGCTTCTGCTCGTCCACGGCGCTCTCGTAAGCGTCGGGCAGAATGGCGTTGACGGCTTCCTCATAAAAGACCTCGGCGCCGTACATGCTCTCGATCATCTTGCGGGGAGCCTTGCCGGGACGGAAGCCGGGAATATTCATCTTGCCGCGCATCTTCAGATACGCCTTGTTGACGGCGGCCTCGAACTCCTCGGCGCCCACCTCGATGGTCAGAGCGACCTTGCTCTTCTCCAGTTTTTCACAGCTCTTGACAGTCATTGTTGCTTTTCCTCCAGTTTACATCTATATTTTGATGACATAAGAATACATTATTGTCAAGCCAAGTTTATATGATATCAGAAAACAAATGGAATTTCCATACCTTTTTGCATTATTCGCAAATTTTTTTAGGAATAAACCCCAGAAAATCACCGGCCACCAGCGAAAACAGGGTACCGCTGCGCGTTCCCTCGATTGCGCGCCGGTGGGAAGCGCCATGCAGATGGCCGTAATAGCAGGCCTTTACCTTATATTCCTTCAAAAGCCGCAGGATCTCCGGGCACTCATAGCCCTGATAGATGGGCGGATAGTGGAGAAAGCACAGCTTCTCCCGCTCCCCCGCCGCTTTCAACGACGTTTCCAAGCGGCCCACCTCCCGCAGCAGCACCTTTTTATCGTGGGTGCCCTGATTGTCCAGCTCATAGAACCAACCGCGTGTGCCGCACAGGGCAATATCACCGTAGAAAAGGCAGTTATTATGGAGTATCTCCATGGTATCCAGCCCATTCTCGGCAAAGAACCGTTTCATTTTCGAGGCGGTGTTCCACCAGTAGTCGTGGTTGCCTTTCAAAAGGATCTTCTTCCCCGGCAGGGCGTTGATGAATTGAAAGTCCAGCAGGGATTCCTCCAGACTCATACCCCAACTGAGGTCGCCGCACAGCACGGTCACATCGTCGTCACAGAGCGGGGCAAAGCCCTCCCGGATGCGGTTGACATAATCATGCCAGCCGTCACCGAAAATATCCATGGACTTGTCCGAGTTCAAGGACAAATGCAGATCACCTATTGCGTACAGTGCCATAAATCCCTCCTTCCCGTCAAATCAGGCGGCGCAGATTGTTCCAGAAGATATCCTCCAGCAGCGTCTCGCCATAGCCCCGTGCTTTCAGCGCGTCGTACAGCTTCGGCATATCCTGTATGCCGGTCATGCCGCCCGCCAGCGCCTCGCAGCCGTCCATATCGCCGCCCAGACACAGCGTTTTCTCTCCGCCCAGCGCCAGAAAATGCTCCACATGGGCCACCAGCGCGTCCATCGTGGGCTCACCCACAAAATGCAGATAGAGATTTAGTCCCACCACGCCGCCCAGGTCACGGACAGCCCGGAACTGGTCGTCGGTCAAGTTGCGGCGGTGGGGACAAATGGCCCGCGCGTTGGAATGGGACGCGATGATGGGCCGCCGCGCCATACGGACAAGATCCCAGAAGCCCGCGTCGGACAGGTGGGACACGTCGGGATAGATGCCGTACTCCTCCATCACGCGGATGAAGTCTCGTCCCTCCGTGGACAGGCCCCGCTCCGGCTCCTCGGCGTTGGTGCCGGACAGCACATTGGCCCGGTTCCACACAGGGTTCAGGAACCGCACGCCCCAACCAGATATCGTTTCAATCTTATGTACGTCGCAGTCCATGAGGTCGGCGCCCTCGATGCTCAGCAGTGCCGCCACCTTGCCCTGCGATACCGCTTCATCCACCTCCGCGCCGGTGCGGCAGTGGCGTGCCATATCGGCGCTGTCCGCCATCTCCCGCAGGAAGAAGTCATGCATCCGCCGGCATTGCGCCCACATACCGTCAGCCGGAGCCTCCGCCGCATCGTGGAACAGGGCGAAAAATTGGGCGCAGCGGCGGAACTGCCGTCCCCGCTCCAGATCAATATGGCCGCCGTTTTCCCGCAGGTGGGTGGACGCGGCGTAATAGCGGCGCTGCTCCTCCCGGTTTTCGCCATAGTCCAGCGCGGAAGCCTCGCCGGTCTCCAGACAGCGGTAAATGGTATCGCAGTGGGCGTCAAAATAGGACAGCATAACAGTCTCCTTATTGAAAAGCGTTTTTGATGTATTCTATGCGGGCGTTGTCAAAGCCGTGCTCGGCATAGACCTCCGCCACATCGAACCGGGCAGGGCAGTCCAGCCGCTTCTCCGACAGATACATCATGGCGGTCTTGCGCAGCCTGTTCTGCTTCTGCGCCGTCACATACTCACGGGGCAGCGCCATGTCCACATTGGTGCGTGTCTTGACCTCCACAAAGCACAGCACGTCGCCGTCCCAGGCGATCAGGTCGATCTCACCGTAGCGGCTGCGGTAGCCGTGGGCCGCCAGCCTGTACCCGTTCTCCCGCAGATAGCGGGCCACCATGGCCTCGCCCTGCATGCCCTCGGCCCGGCTCACCGTCTGGCCTCCCACTTCTTCAGGAAGGTCATCCGGTGCTCAGGACAGGGGCCGTATTCATCCAGCATGGCATAGTGCAGCTTGGTGCCGTAGCCCTTGTGCCTGGCGAACTGGTACTGGGGATATTCCCTGTCCAGCACGTCGGTCACATACCGGTCACGGCTGACCTTTGCAAGAATAGAGGCCGCCGCGATGGAGGCGGAATGGCCGTCGCCCTCCACGATGCAGCGGTGGGGTACGGTGATGGTGGCGTGCTGTCCGTGGTCACGGTTGCCGTCGATCAGGGCCATATCCGGCTTCATGGACAGTTCGTCGATGGCCAGCTGCATGGCCTTCATCCGGGCGGAGAGAATGTCGGTGGCGTCGATCTCTGCGGCGCTGACACTGGCCACCGACCAGGCAAGCGCCGTGGCGGTAATCACGTCGTACAACGCTTCCCGCTTCTTTTCCGTCAGCTTTTTGGAATCGTTCAGGCCCTCAATCAAGCACTCACGGGGCAGGATCACCGCCGCCGCGTATACCGGGCCCATCAGCGGCCCCGCACCGGCCTCGTCCACGCCGCAGACCGTCTTGCAGCCCTGCGCCCACGATTCCTGTTCATATGTCCAAAGCTCCATAGGCGCTCCTTTCAGTAGGTCAGCGTGATCTTTCGGCAGTCTCGGCAGACGCAGGCGGAAAAGCTGGATTCATTGGGGAAATCGGTATTATAGGGGCCGTCCAGCACGATGCCGTTCTGCCGGGTGATGTACTTCCTGGTCAGGAACAACAGGGCATCGATATCGCCGCCGGGCGGCAGAAAGAACAGGCCCCGGCTATGGGACGTGATGACCTTTCCACGCTCCATCTCTTTTCCGCAGTTTGGGCAGTTCATTCCCGCACCTCCTCCACCGTTTCCAGTGTGAAGCGGCCCAGCTTGCCGCCCCGGAACTCATCCAGCAGGATGCGGGCCATGCGCTCGGTGTCCACCTCCGCGCCCCGCATCAGGAACCCCCGCTTGCGGCCCGCCTTGGTCAGCAGATCGTAGCCGGTGTCGCCCTCCTCTACTTTGATCTTATACCGTTCGGTCAGGATCTCGGCATAGTGCTTCCCCAGATATTCCATCAGATAGCAGGCCAGCTCCTCGATATCCATGACATCATCCTTGATGGCGCCTGTAAAGGCAAGACGCTTGCCGACCTCTACGTCATCGAACTTGGGCCACAGGATGCCGGGGGTGTCCAGCAACTCCAGCGTGCGGTCCACCGGCACCCACTGCTTGGAGCGGGTCACGCCGGGGCGATCCTCCGCCTTGGCGGTCTTGCGGTGGGCCACCTTATTGATAAAGGTGGATTTTCCCACATTGGGAATGCCCAGCACCATCACGCGGACGGTGCGGCCCACCTGCCCCTTTTCGGCATAGGCTGCCAGCTTGTCCTTCAGAAGATCACGAACGGCGGCGGCAAACTGCGCCGTGCCTGCGCCGCCCTTGGCGTTGGCTTCCAGCACCGCATAGCCCTTTCCCCGGAAATAGGAGGCCCAGCGCTTTGTCTCCTTGGGGTCGGCCTGATCCACGCGGTTCAGCACCACCATGCGGGGCTTTCCCGCCGTCATTTCGTCCACGTCCGGGTTACGGCTGGACAGCGGGATGCGGGCGTCCAATATCTCGCACACCGCGTCCATGTTCTTGATCTCCGCCGTGATCATGCGCTTGGTTTTCGTCATATGGCCGGGAAACCAGCTCAATCCTTCTATCTGCATGGTGTGTCACCTCGCAATTCATAATTGTTATCATTATACCACAGTTTTCCTGAAAAGAAAAGGAAAAAACCGCCCACGGATGTGAGCGGTCTTTCTTGGATCGAATACGCTTACAGCTTCTCGCGAATCTTGGCGGCCTTGCCGACGCGGTCGCGCAGGTAGTACAGCTTGGCGCGGCGCACGAAACCGTGACGCACGGTCTCGATGGTCTGGATGGAGGGAGAATGTACGGGGAACACCTTCTCCACGCCCACGCCGTAGGAGATACGGCGGACGGTGATGGTCTCCTCGATGCCGCCATGCTTCTTGGCAATAACGGTGCCCTCGAAAACCTGAATACGCTCGCGGGAGCCTTCCTTGACCTTCACATGCACGCGGACGGTATCGCCCACCTGCACCTGAGGCACTTCCTTCAGCTGCTTTTCGTTCAATGCTTTGATGAGATCCATGGATTTTTCCTCCTGTATTTATAGGTGTTCATAACGCCATTACAAGGGTGCATTTTTGCACCGGCGACAGAGGACCGCCCTTTTCACGCCATGATAGAATACCATACAAATCCGGTAAATGCAAGCATTATTTTCACTTTTGCGGGAAAATCATCGAAAATTCTGTCCATTCGCGTCCAGAATGGCACGGCGGCGCACTCGGGCAAAGTCCGGCGTCAGCGCCGGAAGATAGGCCGCGATGGCCTTTTCGATGAGCTGGGGGTTCAGGCCGGGATTCTGGGCCTGAACGGTGATATTGATGAACACATTGTGATCGTCCGCCGTCACATCCGCTTTGCGGATCATGGGCGCGATGTCAACATCCGCCAGCTCTTTGCGCTTGGTGCGCTTCTGGATCACCAGCGTGTCCCGTGCCAGCAGCTCCCGCAGGCGCTCCGCCGCACCCTCCGGCACACCGGCGTCGTATTCCAGCGTCACGTCCGCCCGCAGGCTGTCCAGCTCGCGAATGGGGCGCTTGGCCTCATAGCAGTCCAGCACCCGGATACCGGTGGGCATGCCGCTATTCAGCTTTTCGGCAATGCCGCTGCCGTCGCTGGTCTGTGTCACCTCGAAATCCAGCAGCTCACAGTCGCTGCTCTGTCCCACCGGCAGCGGCAGGACAATGGAGATGATGGGATGGGGGTGATAGCCCTGGGTATGCTTGATGTCCAGCTCCGTGCGTGGAAAGCACCGCTGGAAGGTGCGCATCAGGTCAAGGTGGGAGATATAGGACGCCTGCGCCTCCTTGACGAACAGCAGTCTCAGCTTAGACATCGCACTTCCCTCCTACCAGCTTGTTGGCGCCGCAGCCGTTGCACCGGGTGCGGCAGTCCGGCGTGGTAACGCCCGCCACGGCGTTTTCGTGCTCACGCCACAGATACTCCTTGGTGACGCCGCTGGAGATCGTGTCCCAGGGCATAATCTCATCCTTTTCCCGGCGGCGATAGGCATAAAACGCTGGGTCAACGCCGCACTCGTCAAAGGCCTCCAGCCAGCGATCCAGAGAGAAATACTCCTCCCATGCGTCAAGGTGACCTCCTTTACGCCATACGGCTTCCAGCACATTGCCCAGTCTTCGATCACCCCTGGCCAGCACCGCCTCGATGAAGGAGGTCTTCCCATCGTGCCAGTTGTAGGTGACAGTCTTGGTGGTCATATTCTCCCGCAGCAGCTGCACCCGGCGTTCATATTCCTCGCGGGTGATCTGAGGCTCCCACTGGAAAGCCGTGTGGGGCTTGGGGATAAAATAGGAGGTGGACACGGTGATGCGGACGCCCCGCTGCTTGTTGGGGGCGCTCTCCCGCCAGGCGTGCATGACGCGGGCCGCCACATCGGCGATCCCCAGCACGTCCTCGTCCGTCTCCGTGGGCAGTCCCAGCATGAAGTACAGCTTCACCGCGTTGTAACCGCCGGCAAAGGCGGTATGGCAGGAGTTCAGCAGCGCCTCCAGCGTCACGTTCTTGTTGATGACGTCTCGCAGCCGCTGGGTGCCCGCCTCCGGAGCGAAGGTCAGGCCGGTCTTACGGCCCTTGGCCAGCCGCTGCATCAGCGCCATGGAGAAGTTGTCCGCCCGCAGACTGGGCAGCGACAGGTTCACATGGCGGCTCTCGCAGAAGGGTTCCAGCTGGTCGCACAGGTCGGTCAGTGGCGGATAGTCGCTGGTGCTGAGGGAGGACAGCGTTACCTCCTGATAGCCGGAATCGTTGCAGGAATCCAGACAGTACTGTGCGCACAGGTCGCGGCTGCGGTTGCGGACAGGGCGGTACACATAGCCCGCCTGACAGAAGCGGCAGCCCCGGATGCAGCCCCGGAACAACTCCAGCATCACGCGATCCTGCACGATCTCAGTGCTGGGAACGATGGTATTCACCGGGAAATACGCCTTGTCCATGTCGCGGACGATGCGTTTGGTCACCACAGTGGGCGCGCCGTCACGGGGCGTGATGGCGCTTACCGTGCCATCGTCGTGGTAGGAAATGTCGTACAGGCTGGGTACATAGATACCGTCCAGCTGAGCGGCGGCACGGAGGAATTCCGCCTTGCTCCAGCCCTCGCGCCGCGCCCTGCGGTGCAGCTCCACCAGCTCCACGGTGATGTCCTCTCCCTCGCCCAGACTGACAAGGTCAATGAAGTCGGCAATAGGCTCGGCGTTGTACATGGCGGTGCCGCCGGCGATCACCAATGGGGTCAGGCCATCACGCTGGGCGCTGCGCAGGGGGATCCCCGCCAGATCCAGCATATTGAGGATGGCGGTAAAGGCCATCTCATAGCCCACGGAAAAGGCCACGATATCGAAATTCGTGATGGGATCGCCGGATTCCAGCGCAAAGAGGGGCATACCCGCCTTACGCATTTCCTCCTCCATGTCGCCCCATGGGGCAAAGACCCGCTCGCACCACACGCCGTCCATCTGATTCATGACGCCGTACAGGATCCGCATGCCCAGATTGGACATGCCGATCTCGTAGGTATCCGGGAAGCAGAAGGCGATACGGGTATCCACCTGCGCCTTATCCTTGATGACCGCGTTATATTCGCCGCCCACATAGCGGGCAGGCTTCTGCACCCGTGGCAGGATGCGTTCCAGCTTTTTATCCACAGTCGTTCTCCTGTCGTATACTTGAATATCGTCTTATTTTACCTTCTTTGCCGTGGTTTGGCAACCCCTATTTACCGTAATGGTGTGCCATAGCAGCGCCACCGATGCCAGCAGCAGGAAAGGGCTTCCCCCCTTCCACAGCGCCGCGGCCGCCGCCAGCGTCAGCAGCGCCGTCATGCCGAAGCTGACAACACCGGCGATCCGATCCGCGGTGTACGGCTCCGTCAGCCACGCCAGCAGGTTCCAGAGCATGCTGCCGCCGTCCAGCGGAAGGATGGGCAGCAGATTAAACACACCCAGCACCAGCTGTGCGCCCGCAAACAGGTACAGCACCTCCCACAGCCGCCCGCCATAGGCCAGCGGCAGCGCCAGCAGCAGGTTCGTCACCGGCCCGGCGGCTGCCGCCAGCAGCTCGCCGCCGTAGGAGAGCCGCCCTGACACCCGCATCTCCGCCCCCAGCGCTGTGACGTGGATCGCCGTCACCCCGGCACGCATCCGACGCAGCATCCAATAATGTCCCAACTCATGGCAAAGCGCCGCCAGCAGCAGCGCCGAAAGCAGCAGCGGCGAGGACAGCATCACAAACAGCGCCAGCAAAAGCGGCGCTGACGGTGAGACATGTATCCTGACAGGTGTGTTATGTGACATAATAGACCGGATTCAGATAAATATTATCCTGATGCAGCTCGAAATGCAGGTGATAGCCGGTGGCGTCTCCGGTATCCCCCACCTCAGCGATGGGATCGCCCATACGGACAGACTGGCCCGACGAAGCGTTGATGCGGCTGCAATGGGCATACAGCGTGGTATAGCCGCTTGCGTGAGTCACGATGATATACTTCCCCAGCTCCGTGCTCTCCGCAATGGCGGTAACGGTGCCGTCAGCAAAGGCGCGGATGATCTCCCCTTTTTCACAGCCGATGTCCATGCCGTAATGGAACCGCTCCGTGCCCTCTACCGGATGGTCGCGGAAGCCGAAGGCGGAGGTCACCGTACCCTCCACCGGCTTCTGATAGTCGAAGCCCAGCACCTGCTGGAGCATGTTCACGATTTCCGGCGTGGTGCCGTCACCATAAATAACGGCGTTTCGGTCCACCTCATGGCTGATCTGCGCTGTCTGGGTACCGAATACCGCCACGCAGGCGTCGTTGATGGCATCGGCCAGATCATCGCCGCCGATGGCACGTCCCGCCGCGGAGAAGGCCGCCACGAAGTCAGTATCCTCCCCCATCAGCCGCAGCACCTCGTCGCCGTATTGACGGGCCACATCCGGCATGGTGAATTTCACCGTCACGACCACCACCAGCACGGCGGCGCTGACCAGTAATTGCAGCATGCGGCGGGTGCTGCCCCGCCGTGGCTGCTGGCGCTTTCCCGGCGTTCTGCCGCCTGCCGCTCCGGGTCTTGGCGGTGGCGGCGGCAGCTTCCTGCTCCGTACCCGTTTTCCTGTTGCCATATGGCGCACCTCCTGTCCTTTTGACCACTATATGCGCCGCAGGACACGCAATATGCGCAAAACAGTTGCGCCAGATGAAAGAAACGAAAAAGCCCCATCCAAACGGATGGAGCTTTTTTGCAAAAAGATTATGGAAGAATTGCAAATTCAATATCCACAGGATATGCAACATCAGAATCGTGAGGCCAATCGAAGAAAAATGTGATATCACGCACATTTTGATTGGGATCATTCTTTGCGGGAATAAGTCGAACTTTCTTTGGGTTTTGAACCCAGCCGAGCTTTTCGATTTTCTTTATCGTCTTTTCTTTATAAGATTCTGATTCATCTGGATGAAAACATACTCTTATCTGTTTCATTTTTCTCCTCCTGATAGATAAAATTTTCTGTCAGAGCTATATTTGTATATTTTACCACAAAAGTACAAAAATGAAAAGCCGGAACCTGCCTAAAGACAAATTCCGGCTTTTGGTCGGAGTGGGGGGACTTGAACCCCCGGCCTCTTGGTCCCGAACCAAGCGCGCTACCAACTGCGCTACACCCCGTAAGCTTTTCCATTATAAAGAGTAATTCAGATTCTGTCAAGTGAAAATTATCCAGTGCAGTAGAATATCCCATAAGGTATGGTGATATCGGGCATACTATCTGTAATCGACTGTTGCAAAAAGGAGGACTTTGGAATGAAAAGACAGCTGATCTTGCCGGAGTTACCGGCTTGCTCCTGCGTCAAGCTGACATCAAAACAGGGGCTCCCCTACTGGTTCCGCACCTGCGACCTGCACAGCAGCGTGTGGGACGCAGGCGCACATGTGGTATCCTTCCCGGCGGGGACAGATATTCCCGTAAGCGTTGGCTCCTTGCGGACGCGGTATCCGATCCTGGGTATCACCTACAACGGGCAGGACAGCTGGCTGCTGGACGGCATCAACAGCGAGGGCCTGACAGGCGGTCTGCTGCTTCTGGAAGAGGGCACCAGCGTCAGCAGGCCGCAGGACGGATATACCGGCGTGATGGGCATGGAACTGGTCACGGCGCTGCTGGCCGTTTGCCGGGATATTGCCGAGGTGTGCGACGCAGCCAGGACGATCCGGATCGTAGATATACCGATAGAGGGCGGTAACGTGCCTGCGACGATGCACTATTTCTTCGCTGACGCCGCAGGCCATACTGCGGTGCTGGAGGCGGCTGATCCGGCGCGTCCGGGGCAGCTGCAGGTCTACCATGCCGACAGCATCGGCGTGATGACCAATTCCCCGCCCTATCCGCGGCAATTGGATAACCTGCGGTGGTTCCTTTCCCAGTCGCCGGAGCTGCACCGGGGTGGTGACGACTGCCCCATTACCCAGCCGGCGTGGGAGGGCGTGCGTCTGACTGGCGATCCCGGTGTGCCGCATCTGACGCAAAGCGGCGTGCTTCCCGCGTCCTACGCGCCGTATGACCGCTTTGTGCGGCTGGCGGTGCTGAAAGCCCTGAACCACGACGGGCGGTGGATGGAGGACGGACAGATGCTGCCGCTGGGCAGCGGATTGATGCGCACGGTGTTTGAGCCCCACAGCCGGGGTGTCTACCACTACCGCGCGTTGGATGCGGCAGGGATGCCCACAGGCAGCCGCGACGGCTATACCCAGTATACGGTGATGTACGATCTGCACCGGCGTGAGCTGTATCTCCAGCCCTATGACGCCACCGCGTGGACAAGGGTGGCATTGCAGGACTGCTCCTCCGCCGGGATCGAATACCATCCGCTGAGCCGTGACGCGCCGGGCGGCGTAGTAAATAGCCGCAGCATCGGCTGAGAATAAGAAAACGAGAGCCAACCGGCTCTCGTTTTCTTATTCTCAAAGTGTCAGGCCAAACTGGGCATAGCCCCAGGCCAGCTCATCATCACGGAGTTCCCGTGCGGTGACAGTGTCGCCGTCGAACTCCTTGTAGAGATGGCCGTCCAGCGTAATGCGGCCCGTGGGGGTCTTGAGGGAGAACATCTCCTGCGGGAAGAAGGGGGAACTGGGATGGTTCTCACAGAAGAAGGTGACGGCATAGAAATCGCAGATCAGCTGCGGCTCCTCGGTAAAGGAATAGAACTGCCGCCATTCGCCGTTGTGAAGATCCATCACCACCCAGCCAAGGAAGTCATCCTTATCCAGCCGGTACGTCTCACCGTACTGCTCCTGCACCAGCCCTTCCTCCATGCGCAGCGGCTCACGGGGGCAGACCTCGCCGGTGCCCACGTCGCACAGATAGGTACCGTCCACGGCCTCCACCTTCAATACACGGTGGCGGCGCATGGGGATGGTGCTCTCGCCCCGCAGATAGCGGGCAAAGCAGTCGGTGACCTGATAGCCCAGCTGCCGCAGCAGCCAGCCGTACAGGCCGTTCAGTTCAAAGCAGTAGCCGCCCCGGCGGTTCACCACGATCTTTTCAAACAGGTCATCCTCCTCCAGCGAAATGGGGATGTTGCGGATGATGTCCAGATTTTCATAGGGGATGGTGGTGCAGTGGGCATACTGGATCTTCTTCAGCAGCGCGCCGTCGCACACGATATGCTCCGGCATATCCAAACCGATGCGGTCAAAATAGGCTTTTACTTTATCCATTTTCATTCTCCGATATCTTTTCCAGCAGCGAGACCACCGTCAGCAGCTGCTCGCGCGTTACATAGGGGGACGGCTCATGACGGCGGGCGCAGTCCAGAAAATGGCTCAGCTCGTTATAATACCAGCCACAGGGCGGCACATTGATGCCGGTGGACACGGTGACCGCATCGGCAGTGTCGAATACCTCCGGCTCCCTGCCGAACTGATAGCCTGTCAGCGTCTGGCCATCGTTGATGAGCATGCCGTTTTCAAAATAGACGCGCCAGCGTGCCGTCCAGGGGATGGGCGCGTTGAACCACGCCGCCTCGGCACAGACGTGCAGATCGCCAAAGGTATATTGGAAGCGGTACTGCTCCCGGTAGGTCTTATCCGCGCCGCCGCAGGAGGTGACAGCCACGCCGTCCGGTGTGCCGAACAGCGAGACAATGATATCCAGATCGTGGATATGCAGGTCAAAGGGCAGCAGGCCGGATTTGTCCCTGTCGAACAGCCAGCCGCCCCGCACCCACTGAGGGCATGCGGACAGCCGCTCAAACACCGCGTCCAGCGGCTTGCCGTAGGTACCTTCCTTCACAATGCGGCGGAGGATCTCCACCTCCTTGGTGAATTGCAGTACCTGCGCTACATACAGCTGGCAACCCTTGGCGCACGCCGTATCCAGCATCTCTCTTGCGTCGGTGGAGCTGAGGGCAATGGGCTTTTCCACGATGGTATCCTTGCCGCAGCGCAGGCTCTCCATCACCATGTCGTGGTGGGTATAGGTGGGCGTGCAGATATCCACGATATCCACATGGGCCGCCATCTCCTCAATAGTGGCGTACAGCGGCAGGCCCCACTCCTCCGCGGCGGCCTTCGCCTTATCGCTGGCGCCGCACAGCGCCGTCACGGCGCAGTCGGGGATCTCTTTGAAATTGGCGTAGTGTACCCGGCCCATACCGCCGGTTCCCACCAGTCCGATCTTGATCATGGGGCCTCCTTACAGCACGAAGCCCTGAGAGATCAGATAATCGGCGCTGTCCTGCACCGCCTGATCCACCTCGGCCAGATCCTTGGGACCCGCCTGGGTGAATTCGATCTCGATGGAGAAGGGACTCATGTTGTTGTCGGCATCCAGCGCGTCAAACAGTACCGGGAAGTCGATATAGCCCTTGCCCAGCGCCGGGAAGTTCCATTCCTGACGCCCGGCGGCCTTGTCCTTCAGGTGGACGTAACCGATCTTATCCATAGAGGCCAGGAAGTCCTTTGTCACGTCCACATCGCCATAGAAAATGGCGTTGGCGGTGTCGTAATTGATGAGAACACGGGGAGAATCCACCAGCTCCACGATCTCCTTCAGGATAGCGCCTGTGCCGTGCTCACCGTGGGTCTCCAGCACCAGCGTCATGTCATATTCCTCCAGATAGGGCACCAGATCACGGATGTGCTGGGCCACTACGGCGTTGGAGGCCACTGCCTTATCCTCCAGATGGGCCTCGCCGATGGAGGAAACAATGTAGTCGCAGCCGAAGAAGTGGGCCAGTCGAATGTTGCGGACAAAATCGCCGATGCGATCGGTGTCCATCAGGTTGGTATGACCGCTCATGGCAAAGGGGATCAGACCGGCCTCATCCAGCATGTCCTTGACCTCCAGCAGCCGCGCAAAGCTCTGGTCGGGAAATACATGCTC
This sequence comes from uncultured Oscillospiraceae bacterium, assembly GCA_934597345.1. Lineage (GTDB taxonomy): Bacteria > Bacillota > Clostridia > Oscillospirales > Oscillospiraceae > Vescimonas. Next base: position 61,093 of record CAKTRJ010000002.1, on the reverse strand, counting down.
CGTCCAGCCCTTGGTGGCGGTCAGTTCGATATAGCGGAAACCTGCCTTCTTGATACCGGCAATGGCCTCCTCAATAGAAAAGCCGTGGTAGCAGTTGGAGTTTACCGCGATGATGCGCTCTTTTCTCATGGGGTTCCCCTGCCTTTCAGATGATGTAGTTGTCCAGATAGCGCTTGGACAGGCGGATGGAGTTCAGGATATCCTCATGGGTACCCTCGAATGCCTTGTCCTCTACCTCGATCACAGCGTTGCCGTCATAGCGGATGTCGTTGAGGGCCGCAATAAAGGCCGCCCAATTCACGTCGCCATGACCGGGGATCACGGGAGCCATGTAGTCCAGCGGATAGGCCAGCACGCCGCATTCCGCCAGCTTTTCAGGGTACAGCTTGATGTCCTTGAAGTGGACGTGGAACAGCTTGTCTTTGAACTCGTAGACGGTTTTGACGTAGTCCATCTGCTGCCATACATAGTGGCTGGGATCGAAGTTCAGGCCGAAGCTGGGGCTGGGCAGACGACGGAACAGCTCGCGGAAGATATCCGGCGTGCACATCAGGTTCTGGCCGCCGGGCCACTGGTCGGCGCCGAACAGCATGGGGCAGTTCTCGATGGCGACCTTGACGCCGCACTCCTCCGCCAGATGGATGATGGGGGGCCAGATCTCGTCAAACAGCTGATAGTTTTCCTCGCGGGTCTTGTGCTGGTCGCGGCCGATGAAGGTGGTGACCATGCCCACGCCCAGCTTTTCGCTGGCGCGAATCAGCGTTTTCAGATGGTCGATGGCAGCGGTGCGCTTCTCCAGATCGGGGTCCATGGTGTTGGGATAGAAGGCCAGTGAGGAGATGGTCAGCCCCTTCCCTGCCGCGTAATCCACCACATGACGGGCGTAATCATCGTCTTCCAGTACGCGGGCACAGTCGATATGGCTGACGCCGGCATAGCGGCGCTCTGCCTTACCGGCGGGCCAGCAGGCCACCTCCAGGCAGCGGAAGCCCATCTCCGCGGCAATATCCACCGCTTCCTCATACGTCCAGCCATCCAGGATGGCGGTCAGCAGTCCGAATTTCATCATAGCTTTTCTCCTCCTTGATTCAGCGGTTTTCGGGGATGTCTACCGTCGTACCTGCCTTGGCGGATTCCAGGGAGGCAAACACGGCGCGCATGGCGTACAGGGCCTCCTCGCCGGAGATCTCCGGCGGAGTGTTGGTCTCCAGACAATTCATCCACAGGTCGATCACGCCGGACTTGGTCTGGTTGTCGTTGGTCTGGATCTGCTCCACATCGTAGACCTTCTCCGTGCCGTCGGCCAGCTTCACCACGATGGAGTGGGCGGGATCGTCATAGATGCGCATGATGCCCTTCTCGCCGTAGAGAATGGTGGAGTTATCCTCCGCGCCGTAGTAGGTCCAGCTGGCGGTCATGGTGCCCATGGTGCCGCCGGACATCTCGTAAATGCAGATGGCGTTGTCGTCCACACCGATCAACTGTCCGCTGGCATCCTTCTTATCCAGTGTCACCACGCGGGCGGTGGTACGCACCACATGCTGGCCCGTCAGGAACTGAATGAGGTCGGTCTTGTGGATGCCCAGATCCGCCATGGCGCCCATGGCAGCCTTGTTCTTATCAAAGAACCATGTGTTCTTGCCGGGGTCTACCGACCATGTTTCTGGGCCGCCGTGACCGAAGGTGGTGCGGAAGGTGATGATGCGGCCGATCATGCCCTGATCGATCAGCTTCTTGGCCACTGCGTGGGCCTTGGCCAGACGCTGGTTGTGGCCGATCATCAGGAACTTCCCCGCTTCATGGGCGGTTCTGACCATCTCCTCGCACTCCTCCAGCGTGGTGGCCATGGGCTTTTCGCACAGCACATGCTTACCGGCTTTCAGGGCGGCAATGGTGATGGGCGCGTGGGCGTGGTTGGCCACGCAGACGCTGACCGCGTCGATGGCGGGATCGGCCAGCATGGCCTCGGCGGACTCATAGGCCTTGCCGCCGTACTGAGCGGCCAGCTCGGCGGCACGCTGGGTATTCAGATCATAGAAGCCTGCCAACTCCGCATAGGGATTCTCCGCGTATTCGGGGATGTGACGTACCTGTGCGATCTTGCCGCAGCCAATGATACCGATTCGGAACATAATTGTGACCTCCTGTTATGATGAAATGGAAATATTCACAGATATTCAGCGGCCACCGGCTTGTAAAAAGCCGGTGGCGCGGTTTGATAGGGTGATCAGGCGTTATCCTTCTTCTGCAGCAGCACGGCAAAGATGATGATGGCACCCTTGACGGCGTCGCACAGGAAGGTAGGCACACCGACAGTGTTCAGAATATTGTTCATGACGCCGATGATCAGCATACCGAGGAAGGCACCCACCAGGCTGCCCTTACCGCCGGACATAGCTGTACCGCCCACGATAACGGCGGCAATAGCGTCCATCTCATAGCCGTTACCGGCGTTGGCGAAGTCCATGGAGCCGATACGGGCCACATAGATCACGGCGGCAATGGCGCACATCACGCCGCCCAGAGCGTAGATGCGGCGCTTGACGCGGCTGACATTAATACCGGAAAGCTTGGCGGCCCGCTCGTTGGAGCCGACGGCGATGGTCTGGCGGCCAAAGGCGGTCTTTTTGAAGATGATGTGCATCAGCACCACCACGGCCACCCAATAGATGATGGGCAGGATCACCTGGCCGCCGATCTTGGCGGAGGTCAGCAGCTTGAAGCCGTCAGGCACCTCGGGGTTGAACTGCTTGGTCAGCTGCTGGGTAACGGAACGGAATATCTTCATCGTACCCAGCGTGGCGATGAAGGGCGGCAGCTTGCCGTAGGCGATCAGGCAGCCGTTCATTTCACCGAACACCATGCCCAACACCAGCACCAGAATGATGGCGATGATGTACGCGCCCACGCCGGTAATGCCCATCTTGGCCAGCAGCCCATTGCTGGGCGTGATGAGATACATCAGCACCGCGCCCAGCGCGCACATCATGGAGCCGACGGACAGGTCGATACCGCCGGAGATGATGATGAAGCACATGCCCAGAGCGATGATACCGGCGTATGTATTGTTGCGCAGGATGTTCAGCCAGGCGCGGCCCATGGCGCCGAACATGCCGCCCACGGAACCGATGTTGATGGTCTGCACAACACACTGGATCAGCACCATGATGACCAGCGCGAAGATGGTGGAGAACATGGCGTTCTGCGACCAGTTGCTCTTGAACCAGCCCAGAAAACCGCCCTTTTCATTCAGAAGCTTCTTTTTATCCATGCTTATTCTCCCTCCTGCTGACCGCCGCCGGTGGCCAGATACATGATGTTATGTTCGTTCATATCGCTGCCGGATACCTCACCGACAACGCGGCCATGGAACATGACAAGGCTCCTGTCGCACACGCGGATGATCTCCTGCGCCTCGGAACTTAGCACGATCACGGCCACGCCCTCGCCCGCCAGACGGTGGATGATGGCGTAGATCTCTTCCTTGGCGCCCACGTCGACGCCCTGGGTGGGATTATCCAGGATCAGTACCTTTGGGCCGGACATCAGCCATTTTGCCAGCACTACCTTCTGCTGGTTGCCGCCGGACAGGCTGCCGATCAGATCCATCCGGTCGCCCATCTTGATGCGCAGTGCTTCCTCCTGCCGGCGGAACAGCTCCTCCTGCCGGACAAAGTCGATAAACGGTCCCTTGCGGATCTTGGGCAGATGGACGATGGAGCCGTTGTCCAGAATGGTCATATCCTTGATGATGCCGTTTTCCTTGCGGTTGCGGGGCAGATACGCCAGACCGGAAGCCAGTGCCTGATGGGTATCGGTGTTGTGTACCTCTTTACCGGACAGATACACCTTGCCGGTGTACTTACCGCCCATAGCGCCGAAAACCGTCTGGAACAGCTCGCTGCGGCCGTCGCCCAGCAGGCCGGTAACGCCCAGTACCTCACCGGCGTGGACGGCCAGGGAAACGTCGAAGAAATGGCGATCGTCGGACATAGATTCCAGCCGCAGTATCTCGTCGCCCTGCTGCTGGTCGCGGGTCAGGATATCCATCCGCACCTCGTGGCCCACCATGTGGGCGGCCAGCTGGCGGGTATCGGTGTTGCTGACCAGGTCGGCGGCCACCATGCTGCCGTCACGCAGAACGGTAAAGCGGTCGCAGATCTCCATGACCTCGTTGAGCTTGTGGCTGATGAATACGATGCCCACGCCCTGCTCCTTCAGCGTCCGCATCATGGCAAAGACACGCTGGATCTCAGGATCGGTCAGGGATGTGGTAGGCTCGTCCATGATGATGATGGAGGCATCCTGCATCATGGCGCGGGCGATCTCCACGATCTGCTTGTAGGAGGCGTCCAGATCCCGCACCATGGTGGAGGGATCCAGCGTCAGGTTCATCCGCTCGAACAGCTCCGCCGTCTGCCGCTTCATCTCGCGGGCATCCAGAAACACACCCTTCTGCTTCAGATGGGTCAGGAACATGTTCTCATAGATGGTCAGGTCATTGATCAGGTTCAACTCCTGATGGATAAAGGCGATACCGGCATCCAGCGAGTCCACGGGGCTGGTAAAATGCACAGGCTTTCCGTCCAGCTCGATAACGCCCTTATCGGCGGGCAGAACGCCGCCCAGGATGTTCATCAGCGTGGACTTGCCAGCGCCGTTTTCACCCAGCAGCGCGCAGATCTCACCGGTATTTAGAGAAAAATCCACATCCTGAAGCACGTTGTTGGCGCCGAAGGATTTGCAGATCCCCTGCATGGTCAGGTTCAAGCGATCACTTCCATTCCTATGGTATTGTTGCCCTGCATGCTGGCGCAGCAGGACAGAGTGTTTTGCAAAAAAGCAACGGAAAAGCCGTTTCCGGCACTTTTTCGCCAAACACGAAAAAACGAGGAAGGGCTATGGCTATCAGCCATAGCCCTCCTCTTGAAAAGCAGATTGTCTCTTTGTGCTTACCGATTAATACACGGTGTTGTTTTCATCCAGATAATCAGCAACGTTCTCAGCGGAAACGATGGTGGTGGGGATCACGACCGTGGATTCGATGCCGGTCTCGCCGTTCATCAGCTTGATAGCGGTCTCGATAGCGTCCTCAACCATGTTGGGGCTGTACAGAGCGGAGGCGGGGCCATAAGTGGCATAAGCCTCGTCAGCGATCATCTTGAAGTAGGCCTGGCAGCCGCCGCCGCCGGTGATGGCCTTAACGTCAGTACGGCCAGCCTCGACCAGGGTGTTCAGAGTACCAATGGAGGTCTCGTCATCCATGGAGAAGATAGCGTCGATCTGGGGGTTGGCCTCCAGAATGTCGGCCATAGCGGACTGAGCGTCAGCAGCAGCGAAGCTGTTCAGCTGATACTCCTTGATGTTGGACTTGTCATAGCTGATCTCGTCCAGATAGGCATAGAAACCCTGCTTGCGCAGCTCGCAGACGCTGCCGGAAGAGGGAACGTCCAGCACAACGATGTGAGCAGCCTCGCCGGCCTTCTCAACGATGTACTTGGCGGACTGATAACCCATGTCGTAGTTATCGCCGGTGACCTTGTAGATGCCGGTGCAGTCCACATCAACGTCGAAGTTCACAACGGGGATACCGGAGTCGATGATCTCCTGCATGGCGGTCTCCATGCCGGACCACTGGGGCCAGGACACGATGACGGTGGCGCCCCAAGCGACCAGATCGTTCAGAGCGGAAGCCATCTCAGCAGCGTCGGAAGAGGTGGTGATCTTGTACTCCAGGTTGTTGTCCTTGCAGTACTTCTCGGCGTAGTAAGCAACGCCGGCGACCCAGCCGTGGGTCACGTCGGGAGCAGCGATACCGACCTTAACGGCCTTCTCAGCGTCCTGACCGTCGGTCTGATCATTGGTGGTGTTGCCACCGCCGCAGGCCACCAGAGACAGGGCCATGACCAGAGCCAGAATGAGAGCTAACACTTTTTTCATTCTAAATTTTCCTCCATATTATTATTATTCCGCGGCCATAAGGCCGGAGAATACCACAAAAGCAGCCGCCTGTGGACAGGCGGGACACGCCGGAGCGATGCTCGACGGCATTTCATACATTTGTAACATTTCCTGCATTATAGCACGGCGGCCTGTCCCTGTCAACGAGTTTCGATCTTAGCAATTTCTTCCCGCGGCTTTCTTGGCAGGTTTTTCAAATTGCGTCGCCAAACGTTTACTATGATTGTAAATAATGCTGTTACTTGACAAATACTGCCCTTTAAAGGAAAAAGGGCCGTCGTCAGACGGCTCTTTTTCGTACACTATCTGGTTTTGGGGATCAGCAGCATATGCTGCCCGGCATCTGCGTCCTGAGCCAGCTGATTGGCCCCGCGGATCGCATCCTCGTCCGTGTGATACCGCTTGGCGATATCCCACAGGGTCTCCCCTTTCCCCAACCGGCACAGGATCAGGCTGGGACGGGCGGCAATGTCGCTGTCAGGTTCTGTCATCGTCACGGCGGTGATACCGCTGACGGAGGTCTCACCGGTTTTTCCGATAAGGAAGGTGACCGGAAGAACGACCCGACACGCGCCGCCGGTAAATTGCAGCACCGCACGGCAGCAGCAGGCGGATACCGGGCCATTGACCTCCGGAACAGTCACGCTGCATTCCACTGTCCGCTCTGTACTGACCGGTGCGCCGGATTCATCCAGATAGAGAAGCCGCACATGCAGCGCAGCACGCAGCGTGACCTGCCCCTCTTCAGGAAAAACCTCCGCCGGTGCGCAGTCGATAGAGGTAACGCTGATGAAGGGCTCTCCCCTGTCAAACTCCAACTGGATAAGCGCTTCCCGCTGTACGCTGCTGTCGGGTTTTGCCAATGGAATGATGATATCCTGTCGCTCCAGCGTGGTATCAAAACAGGTGCTGTACAAATCCTCAAGATAAGTAATCGTGCGGTGCTGATACGCCATAAGGCAAACGCTCACGCGGGCATTCAGACCGAAGCCGGTGCCGGTATCTGTTCGGGTCACCCGGATATCACACTCGTCGACCTGCGGCGAGAGCGCATATTCCGCGTTTTCCGGCAGCTCCGCCACATCCAGGATCTGAGAGAACGGCAGCGCGGCGTCATACTGCCGCAGGATCTGTCCGTCGTCCCGATAGAGTGCGTAAAGCTGCATTTCCCCCTTTACCATCAGCTTGTTGCCCAGCCGCTGCGCCGACAGGATCACCGGGCACATACGGTGCAGCAGAATGTCCTCCGGCACGCAGCCGCTTTCCAGCATGAGATCATCCGTAAAGGAGAATCCCTTTTCGGATATTGCGGCCAAAATATCGACCTCGATCTGGCGGCAGCGCTTGCGAAGGGAGGATTCCTCCTGTGTACCGCAGGCGATCCGGCGTTTGACAGCCCGATAGCCGGTAATGGTGATTTCCGGTATGACCTTGATGTACAGCTTTCGGGATGTAACAGCCCGGGCCTCCGCCAGCAGAACACGTCCCTGGGCGCAGATGGTGCCGCACCCTGCCAGCGACCGTTCGTCCAGAACACATGAGAACGGCACGGACACCGACAGGCTCCGCAAGCCTGCCGCCTCCTCGGAGGTATAAAGAACGGTCACCTTTACGCTGCCGGAGACCGTGCATCTTCCCTCGGCCAGCTGCCGTTCCCGGATGCTCAGATGACCGGTGGTATCCACGATCCGGGCTATGTCGGGACAATACTCCGGGATGGCGGTCTCCAGGGATTCCTCATGGGTGGATACGACCTTCGGGGACGCTTCATAGCAGAAAATATCTTCAAATTGCAAGCCCAATTCCATATATTCAGCCCTCTCAATCGGTGTTGTTAGTCCACTGTATGAAGGCCGGCTTCCGTTTATTCCTTGATGCCGAAAATACTGCGCAGGAGACCCCGAAGCATTTTAGGCGCTTTCCAGACCACGATCTTCATGTCACTACCTCCTTCTCAAGCATGCGATCCCACAGGCGATCAGCAGGAAGGCCACCAGAAACATCAGACAGCCCACCGGGAATACCGCCGCGATGAAGATGCCCAATCCCAGCGCCAGCGCACAGATCCCCAGACAATGCTCGCCGTTCCCTCTCATGTGGTTCCCTCCTCCCTGCCAGGCTTCTGTTTTATCCTATGTGGCCGCAGTCGAAGCGGTGACGGAAAAAAGAAAAGCCTTTCCGGGTGGAAAGACTTCTTCATTTCCTGTTAAAGCTTCGCAGAATTCGCCGCTTAGGCGGCGAACCTTTTGTATTGTTTTTCGCCGCGACATGTCCCCCGAGGGTCTTCCGTTGGGCGTGCGTGGCGAAAAACACTTTGCACGGAGAGAGTGTTCGCCCGCACACATCGTGTGCGGGCGAACGCGGGTCGGAGTGAATTGAAGCTTGATAAAAAGGGCTAAGCCCTTTTTATCAAAGAAGTTAGATGCGGATGGCCAGGTTGTAGGCAGCCTTGGTGCACTGCCACATGTTGCCGGGCTTCTCGGTGTTGTAGCTGTCACCGATGTTGTGGACCTCGGGAGCCACCATCTCCGCCTGCGCGGACAGGAAGGGACGGTCGTCGCCCTTGGCGCCGATGGCCATGACCACCAGATCAGCGTCATACTGCTCGATATACTCCTCGTTGGTCATCTTGGGAGCCAGCGGGTTTTCGATGTTCTTGGGGATGATGGGAGACCAGGTGCAGTAGGGATCGGGCACAGCCTTGGAGCGGTTGTGCGCCACCACCACATGGCCGTCCTCGATGCGCAGCACCCGGGCGCAGTTCACCAGCTCGCCGCCGTCGGCCTCGAAGTAGTGGATCAGATGGCCGCGGTTGGCGGTGCAGGCGCCTTCCTCGAAGTGCTCCAGCATCTCCAGGCAGGTGACCTTGCGCAGCTTCTCGGTGGCCAGCCAGAAAGAGGTCTCCAGACCCACGGCGCCGCCGCCGATGACGATGATCTTCTTGTCGGTATCTGCCAGTTCCTCGGGATGGGTCAGCAGGTGGATGGCGTCAATATGACGGACGGTGTCCAGACCGGGAATGGGAGGCACGCCCTCGCGGCTGCCGTTAGCGAACACCACGGCGTCGTAATTGCCCTTCTTCAGCAGCGCGTTATCCACGGGGGTGTTCAGGTGAACGGTAACGCCCTCGGTCTTGCCCACCTGCGCCACCAGCCAATCCATGTAGTTCTTCAGCTCATACTTGCTCAGGGGCGCGCCTGCGGCGTGCATCTTGCCGCCCATCTTGTCGGACTTCTCAAAGACCTCCACCGTGTGGCCGCGATGTGCGGCGGTGATGGCAAAGTTCAGACCGGCGCAGCCTGCGCCCACAACGGCGATCTTCTTGACCTTCTCGGCCCTGGCGGGGATGGCGGGCAGCACATCCTCAAAGCCGGTGCGGGGATTGACGGCGCACTGGGGATGGCCGCCCTCCACGAACTCGTTGACGCAGGCCTCCTGACAGCCGATGCAGGGACGGATCTCCTCCACCTTACCGGCGTAGGCCTTGTTGCACCAGTCGGGATCGGCCAGCACGGGACGGCCCAGCATGATCATGTCTGCCTTGCCGTCACGCAGCGCCTTCTCGGCGATGTCGGGATAGCCCAGTTTACCGACGGCCACGATAGGCACTTCCACGCCCACGTTGGACTTGATGCCGCGGGCGGCAAAATACTCCTTGGCCACCTTGCTGACGTCCAGGAAGCAGCCTGCGGGCATGCCTGCGGGAGGATGCGGCAGCCACCAGTTATCATAGCAGCCCAGGTCAACGTCGAACATATCGACGCCGGCTTTCACCAGATTCTCCATGTAGTTCAGGGTATCGGCGATGGAGCGGCCGTTCTTGAAGTGCTTCAGGGTCTTGACGGTGTTCATGCGCTCACCGTAGGTCTCCTCCAGCGCCAGGCTCAGGTCGATACGGTACATGATGGGATAATAGGGGCCCACGCGCTTGCGGATGGTCTTGATCAGCTCAATGCCGAAGCGCTGCCAGTCGGCGTACTTGCCGATCTTGCGGCGGTTGAAGGCGGGGCTGGTCAGCTGATCCAGCAGATAGCCCTCGTGGCCGTGCAGGTACACACCGTCCAGACCCATGGTCTTGGCATCGATGGAGGCCTGACCAGCATTCTTGATGATGCGGTCGCACTCGAAATCCGTCAGGGGACGGCAGGGCACGTCAGGCAGATAGAAGTTGGGGTTCACGGAGGCGGACACCGGGAACTGGAGCTTGGTCAGCAGGCACTGGGGATTGCCCACGCGGCCCAGACCGGGGGTCAGCTGGATGAAGATGCGGCTGCCGCGGGCGTGGACACCCTGGGCCAGATCGCGCCAGCCCATGAAATTAGTACGGGTACCGTCGATACGGGGGAAGTAGGAATAGTTGCCCTTTTCGGTAACGGAGGCGTCGATGTGGTGGCTGATAGGGATCAGGCCGGTGGTCAGCAGGCCGATGCCGCCCTCAGCACGAGCGAAGAAGTACTGCAGCATCTTGTCATTGGGACGGCCGCTCTCCTCGGCCATCTGACAGTTGCCCATGGGCGCCATGACGAGGCGGTTCTTCACCGTCAGCTTATTGATCTGAATGGGGGAAAACAGGGAGGTATACGGATAATACTCCTTGGTCATCCGCGACGTACCGCCCTCACGATTCTCACAGTCGGTACGAACCCAGTTTCCGTAGCTGTTGACCAGCTGCTGAACTAATGCGTCTTTCTTCAATGATATTCCCTCACTTTCCTGTTATCACCTGCCGCCGGCAGGCGTTCATTGACAAATCCAGCATATCACATTCTTTTTTCAGAATCAACAAAAAAAGTGCAAAAAAGCAAATTATTTCATTGCAACTTGCCCTGTTTCATGGTAAAATGATATTAGAAAAATGGTGATAATGCACAAAAATATTTTGTTTTGTACAGTAACGTTCATTTTTCCTTCCGCGTGGTACAGCGCGGTGCAGCTCCATGTATCGTACCCTATACGGAAAGGACGTGTGACCCCCGTTGAACAGAGACACCAAGATCATCGCCGTGGCTGGTAAGGGCGGCGTGGGCAAGACCTCCATCTCCGCAGCCTTTGTCCGGCTGCTGACGGAAGCCTACCCGGACAGCCGTATCCTCGCCATCGACGCCGACCCCGCCGTGGGACTTTCCACCGCGCTGGGCGTAGAGGTCAGAGAGACGCTGGACGATATCCGCAAGAGCATCGTCGCCTCGGTGGAGGACGGCGCGCCGAGAGAGGCCATCGAGCTGCTCAGCGAGGCCCGCTACCGCATTTTCGACACCATGGTGGAGGAGCAGAAGTTCTCCTTCCTTGCCATCGGCCGTCCGGAGACCGCCGGCTGCTACTGTAAGGTGAACGCCTATCTGAAAGAGGTCATCAGCCTGCTGAGCCGGGACTTCGACTATGTGGTCATTGACGGCGAGGCCGGTATTGAGCAGATCAACCGCCGGGTGATGGAAAAGGTCACCCATCTGGTGCTGATCACCGACCCCAGCCGCAAGGGTACGCAGGTCATTGATACCATCAAGCGCGTAGCGGATGAGCTGGTGATGTACCAGCGCTGCGGCGCTATCGTGAACCGGGTCATGGACGAGAGCATGATCCCCTGTATCCATATTGAAGGCACGGAGGTCCTTGCCTATATCCCCGGCGACGCCAGCCACGCCGCCAACGATATCCAGGGACGGAGTGTTTTTGATCTGCCGGACGACTCCCCGATCATACAGGGCGCGCGGACGGCGCTGACAAAATTGGCGATCCTTTGAAAAACTAGGAGAGAGGTGTTGATAACTTGAGAGACCTGAAGCATTTGATCTACTTTGAAAACCTGCTGGAAAACGCCGACAACGAGTTGGTGGAAAAGGCGAAAGCCGACGGCAAGCTGGCCATCGGTTACACCTGCTTCCACATTCCCGAGGTGCTGCTGAACGTGGGGAACTGTTTCTCCGTGCGTCTGCGGGCGCCCCGTACCGGCTCCATCGACATCGCCACCTACTACATGTCCAACTATACCTGCGAGTATGCCCGGGCATTGGTAGAGCGCGGTATCGAGGGCGGCTACAACTTCCTGGACGGTCTGGCAGGCGTAGATGCCTGTTCCATGATGAACCGCTTCTACGAGCACTTTGAGCTACTGAAGATGAACGAGAAGCCCAACTTCTTCGTCACCCACACCGACATGCCCTACAAGGTCGTGGACTACTCCGTGCGCCACTATACCAAGCAGATGCGCATCCGCCTGCTGGATATCATGGAGAAGCACTACGGCGTGGACACCTCCGACAAGGCCATCCGCAAGGCCGTGAAGGAGCACAACGAGGTCTGCCGCATCATCTCCGAGATCGGCCAGATGCGCAAGGCGGAGAATCCCGTTATCACCGGCTATGAGTTCCATGTGCTGAATCTGGTGACCTATACATGTCCCAAGTATCTGATCCTCCCCTACCTGCGCGAGACGCTGGAGGAACTGAAGCACCGCGAGCCTGATGAAAAGCCCGCCTTCCGGGCCAAGGTGGCCGTGGTGGGCAGCGAGATCGACGATCCCAGCCTCACCAAGCTGATCGAGGACTGCGGCGCACTGGTGGTATCCGACCGCTATTGCTTCGGCTCCACCCCCGGCCGCGAGGTCATTGAGCTGAACGACGACGAGCCCGCGCTGGATCAGATCTGCCGCCATTACATGGAGGTCAGCGAGTGCGCCCGCTACATCAGCGATGAAAAGGTGGCCCAGCGCCGCCAGACCGCCGACCGTCTGGCCCGCGAGTACAACGCCGACGGCATCATCTACGAGCAGATGAAGTTCTGTGATTACTGGGGCTTCGAGCGTGCGCTGGCCAGCCACATCATGTCCACCGAAATGGGCTGGCCCGTGCTGTCCATCGACCGTCCCTATAATGCCCGTTCCTCCGGCCAGCTCCGCACCCGCTTCCAGGCGTTCGTGGAGTCGCTGGAGATCAAGCGCATCCAGAAGAACGGAGGTAGCAACTAATGGCCAAGAAGAACAACAAGTATCCCAATCCCGCCTTTTTCAAGGCCAAGGATAATATGGATCTGAAGGCCCAGCTGGAGAACCTGAAGGAAGTGGGCGGCATCATCGCCGGTATGGCCAGGGAGGCCGACTATAAGGCCTTCTTCCGCCGCCAGTGGGAGTGCATCAAGGACGACGGCCGCCGCGTGGCACGCGAGGTCAAGGATGTCTGCACCATGACCTGCGCCGAGCGGAAGGATCTGCTGCTGAACGGCGAAAAGCGTCTGGGCGACCTGTACCGCAAGGGTGACATGGTCACCGTCCGCCGCGAATGGCGCGGTCTGGAGAGCACCGCCATCGACTTTGCCGGCTGGCTGAAGATGTGGGGCATGCTGCTGGGCACCTTCTCCAAGGATCTGGTCCCCGCCCTGAACACCACGCTTTACTACCGCTGGATGATCTCCTACATCTGCTGCGTCAGCTTCATGGACAAGAATACCATGGGCCAGCGTGGCCGGGCGCTGAAGATGAGCCATCTGATGATCTATGACATCTTCCGCTATGTGGCCGAGAATCTGGTGTTCCTGGCCAAGTGCGACAAGAAAAACGGCAACAGCGCCGAGCTGAACAAGAAGGTCGTGCTGTTTGACGAGATGACCATGGGCCAGATCATGGCGGGCTTCCCCGACCTGCTGGGTATCCCCTATCAGCTGATGCCGGTGTTCCTGGTGTCTGAGATCGACCAGCTGACCTGCGTGCCCTATATCGACGCGGTGGAGTCCTTCGGCCTGCCCGCCGATACCTGCCCGGTGCCCTCCTCCGAGTGCGGCGCACTGGTCATCGACGCCCTGCCCCATATGGGCAAGTGCTTCATCTCCTCCTCCATGCCCTGCGACGGCTCCACCATGGCTTCCAGCTATATGTCCCGCCGTTTCCCAGAGCTGCCTGTGTTCCACCTGACCTTCCCTGTCCGCTATGAGTACGAGGAGACGGTGGAGGACGCCGCCGAGGATATCAAGGCATGCATCAAGTTCGTGGAGGAGCAGACCGGCGCCAAGTGGAACTGGGATGCCTACTTCACCGCCATGAAGAGGTTCAACGAAGAGACCAAGTACGAGCTGGAGAAGTGGGAGGTCAACAAGACCGCCAAGCCCCAGATCCTTGGCCCCTGCTATGAGCTGTTCCGCAAGTGGAACTACGAGATGGACGGCGGCGCCGATCCCCGCGTGATGAAGACCTGCAAGAAGGTCAACAAGCTGATGCTGCAGGCCTATGACCGGGGCGAGGAGGCCTGGCGCGGCAAGATGAAGTACCGCGGCATCGTGTGGTCCTGTCCCGCCCACTACTACGCCAACTTCTCCAACTGGCTGGCCAACTGCTGGGGCGTGGACATCCTGGTGGAAATGGAGTCCCTGAACTTCACCAAGCCCCTGGAGACCGAGGATAAGGAAAAGGCCCTGATGGATCTGGCCCGTCTGTACGAGCGCATGGTCATGCGCCGTCACACCAACGGCGGCTACCGCAACGTGGTGGACGAGCTGTGGCGTCAGTGCGAGGCTTGGAACATCGACATCATCATCATGTACCAGAACGTGGCCTGCAAGAACATGGCGACGCTGCAGGGCATCCTGGACGATCAGGCCCGCGAGCAGAAGCGCCACATGATCTGGATCGAGCACGACCTGATGGATCCCCGTACCGTGTCCCGCAAAACCATGCGCGGCAAGGTCAACGAGTACATGCGCACCGTCATGAAGGCGGAGCCTGTGGATCCCTCCCTGCTGGAATTCGATGACGATATCTGCATGTAAGCTTTTCTCTTGAATTTATCAATTAAAGGAGTAATACGACATGAAATATTTTGGCGGCTGCGACGTAGGCTCCACCTACACCAAGGCAGTAATCTTAGATGAAAACGGCAAAATCTGTGCCGATACCACCATCCGCAGCAAGATCAACTCCGAGGTCAGCGCGAAGATGGCCATGGAGGAGGTGCTAAACAAGGTTGGCCTCAAGTCCTCCGAAGAGCTTTGCTACCTGATCGGCACCGGCTACGGCCGCAACAAGGTGCCCTTTGCTGACGAGAACATCTCCGAGATCTCCTGCCACGCCATGGGCGTGCATGTCACCGACCCCAGCGTCAAGGCCATCATCGACATCGGCGGTCAGGACGTGAAGGGCATCAGCGTGGACACTGACGGCAC
Source organism: uncultured Oscillospiraceae bacterium (assembly GCA_934597345.1). Lineage (GTDB taxonomy): Bacteria > Bacillota > Clostridia > Oscillospirales > Oscillospiraceae > Vescimonas. The sequence continues at coordinate 45,985 of CAKTRJ010000002.1, read as the reverse complement.
CGTGAAGAACTTTGCCATGAACGATAAGTGCGCCGCCGGTACCGGCCGCTTCTACGAGGCCATGGCCCGCAGCTTTGAGATGAGCCTGCCGGAGTTCTCCAACCTGTCCCTGACGGCCAAGAACGTGATTCCCATCACCGCCCAGTGCACCGTGTTCGCCGAGTCCGAGGTCATTACCCTGGTGGGCGAGGGCAAGCCCATGGACGAGATCGCCGCCGGTATCCAGATGGCCGTGGCCAAGCGCTGCTTCGTCATGAGCAAGAAGGCCGGCGCTACCGACAGCATCACCCTGACCGGCGGCTGCGCCAAGAACGCGGGTCTGAAGCAGGCCATCGAGCATGTTCTGAAGCTGAAGGTCATCGACCTCAAGACCGATCCCCAGCTGATGGGCGCCCTGGGCGCTGCCGAGTATGCCCGCCAGAAGGGCATGGCTAAGGCGTAAAGTAATTCATCTTTACAATATGCAAAAACACATATATACAGGAGGTCAAACGCATGTGTAAGTTCTGCAAAGTGTTTTTTAAAGTGCTTTCCATTTTAGCTGCCGTTATCGGCGTGCTGTTTGTGGTCTATTTCTGGAATCTGGATCAGAAGCTGCTGGGTTGGGCCTATAAGCAGGTCAACACCATTTTTGACCGCAAGAACGTGGATATCAAGTTCTGAGTATGGAGTTATTCAATCCAATCATCCGGGCTGTGGAGGAGCACGTCGGCTCCTCCGCGCCCCGGCGTTATGAGTACGCCGCCAGCCGCGCATGGGAGGACACCGGTGAATTCGAGCTGGTGATGCTGCGGGATGCCGCCTACGAGCTGGGCGGCGACAACATGCCCGCTGTAAATTTCACCTGTGTGACCACATCCTCCGAACTGGTCGGCAAGGACGAGATTCTGGTCTATGGCCCTGATCTGGATCAGCTGAAGGCATCCTCTCCCTACGCCCGCATCACGCTGTTGCGGGTAGGCGATATCGAAAGCGACGATGTGGAGGATACCGAGCAGGCCTTCCGTGCCATTCAGGACATGGATTTCGTCAAGTACCATGTGTTTCCCAAGGGCTACATGATCCGCACCAGCTCTGAGAGTAACCGCGAGCAGGTGCGCATCAGCCGTCAGGCGGTGCGGCAGGGCATCACCTTTGAAAAGGTGGGCAACGATTTCATCCGCCAGTACAAGACGAACCCCAACATTCTGGCGGTGAAGATGATCTTCATCACCGCGCCCGACGCGGATTACGCCCAGCTGGTGAAGCAGGGCAAGAATGTCCATGACATCACCATGAGCCTCAGTAAGATCCTGGAGGGCATGCCCACCGACTGCGGCTCCTGCAATCTAAAAGCCATCTGCGACGAGGTGGAGGGCATGAAGGAGCTTCACTTCGGCAAGGAAAAGCACGGCATGTAAACAAAAAGTTCCGTGAGCTTTCGCCCACGGAACTTTTTGTTTACATTTCTCGGGAAATTACTTGCCCATGTTCATCTGAGCAGCGACCTCAGCAGCGAAGTCCTCCTGCTTCTTCTCGATGCCCTCGCCGGTCTGATAGCGAACGGCGTCCACGAACTTGACGCTGCCGCCCAGCTTCTTGGCGGCGTCGGCCACGTACTTCTCCACGCTGCCCTGGAAGATATCGCCGCGGACGAATTCCATCTGCATCAGGCAGTTCTCCTCGTAGAACTTGTTCATCTTGCCCATGACGATCTTTTCCTTGACCTGAGCGGGCTTGGAAGCCATCTTGGGATCGGTGTCCATCAGAGCCAGAGCGATCTTCTTCTCCTCGGCCAGCACGTCCTCGGTGACCTGAGCCTTGTCCCAGAAACGGGGATTCAGAGCAGCGATCTGCATGGCGATGTTCTTGCCGATCTCGGTGGCGTCAATGCTGCCCTCGACAGCCAGATTCACCAGCACACCGATCTTGCCGCCGGCATGGACGTAACCCACGCTGGTGTTCTCGGCAAAGCGGACGAAACGACGGACCTGCAGGTTCTCGCCGATGGACATGACCTTCTCGGGCATAGTCTCGGAAACGGTCAGCTCGGAGCCGGGATACTTGCTGTTCATCAGGGCGTCCACGTCAGCGGGATCGTTCTCGGCAACAGCCTTGGCGATATCCTTGACGAAAGCCACGAACAGGTCGGACTTGGCGCAGAAGTCGGTCTCGCAGTTGACTTCCACCAGAGCGCCCACGCCGTTCTCGGTCAGAGCATAGGACATACCCTCGGCAGCGATGCGACCGGCCTTCTTGGCAGCCTTGGCCAGGCCCTTCTCACGCAGCCACTCAACAGCCTTGTCCATATCGCCGTCGGTCTCGACGAGCGCCTTCTTGCAATCCATCATGCCCACGCTGGTCATCTCGCGCAGGGTCTTAACATCAGCAGCAGTAAAAGCCATGATCTAATCCTCCATTAAAATATAGTGTAGTGAAAACGGGGCAGGGACACTTCCCTGCCCCGTCAGTTTACGCGGTGTTATTCTAAAATTGACTTACTCAGCCTTGGCTTCCTCGGCGACGGCCTCGTCCATCTGCTCGCCCTGACGGCCCTCGATCATGGCGTTGGCCATGATGGAAGCGATCAGGCGGATGGCGCGGATGGCGTCGTCGTTGCCGGGGATGGGGTAATCGATCTCATCGGGATCGCAGTTGGTATCGGCGATAGCCACAACGGGGATGCCCAGACGATGAGCCTCGGCGATGGCGTTGCGCTCCTTGCGGGTGTCGACGATAAACAGAGCGCCGGGCAGCTTCTTCATTTCCTTCACGCCGCCCAGATACTTCTCCAGCTTCTCGATCTCGCCCAGATGCTTGATAACTTCCTTCTTGGGCAGCATATCGAAGGTGCCGTCGGTCTGCATGGTCTTCAGCTGGTTCAGACGGTCGATACGGGTGCGCATGGTCTTGAAGTTGGTCATCATGCCGCCCAGCCAACGGGCGTTGACATAGTACTGACCGCAGCGGGCAGCCTCGTCCTTGATGGCTTCCTGAGCCTGCTTCTTGGTGCCGACGAACAGCAGGGACTGGCCGTTCTCGGACAGCTGGCGGACGAAGTTATAAGCCTCTTCCAGCTTCTTCACGGTCTTCTGCAGGTCGATGATATAGATGCCGTTGCGCTCCGTGTAAATGTAGGGAGCCATCTTGGGGTTCCAGCGACGGGTCTGGTGACCGAAGTGGACGCCTGCTTCCAGCAGGGACTTCATGGATACGACGTTTGCCATTTTTGTTTCTCCTTTAAATGTTTAGTTCTTTACCTCCAGCCCTGTCATCTCACCGGCTAACTCCGTAAGGAGCACTGGCCGCTAATCGGGAGCTGTGCGGATTCCGACCGAAATATAATACCATAAGAATATCCCGATTGCAAGGTATTTTTTCCTGTTTTTCTCTGTTTTTTCCGTGCTGAGCGGGGTATTTTTACGGTTTTCGCCGCTTTCGCTGATTCTGCGGGCCATCCCGCCGCTGAAAGGGCTTGTCGATCAGTACGATATCATCTCCGAACTTCTGGATGCAGTCCCATGGGATATAGTAGTCCTCTCCTCTGCCAAACAAGCCGAAGAAGCGGCAGCGGCCGAATACGATGATGGCCTTCACCGTGCCCTCCGGCAGACAGATCTCCAGATCGCCCACATAGCCCAGCTTACAGCCGTCGCAGAGATTGATGACCTCCTTGCGCCGCAATTGGCAAAATCTCACAAGCATATTTCCCACCTCGGGAGAAGTATATGCAGTTTGCGGGCTGTCCCATTCCGTCGATTCCACTCATATTTCGCGGCGTGGAATAACCGCCGCCAGCGCCGGAAATACTGGATGCAAACAAGGGATGGAGGCGCGCTCATGCGGGGGAAGGTTGAGATCTGCGGCATCAACACGGCAGATCTGAAGGTGCTGAAAAATGACGAAATGGTGGCGCTGCTGAAGCGCAGCCGGAATGGCGATCAGTACGCGCGGGAGCAGCTGATCTGCGGCAATCTGCGGCTGGTGCTGTCGGTGATCCAGCGCTTTCTGGGCCGCGGCGAGAACGTGGACGATCTTTTTCAGGTAGGCTGCATCGGTCTCATCAAGGCCATCGACCGGTTTGATATCAATCAGGACGTGCGGTTCTCCACCTACGGCGTTCCAATGATCATCGGCGAGATCCGGCGTTATCTGCGGGACAACAGCGCCATCCGCGTCAGCCGCAGTATGAGGGATACCGCATACCACGTTCTGCAGGCGCGGGAGCAGCTGATGTCACGGGACCAGCGGGAGCCTACGGTGGAGCAGATCGCCGCCCATCTGGGCATCCCCCGCGAGGAGGTCGTCATGGCCATGGACGCCATCGTGGACCCCGTCAGCCTGTATGAACCGGTGTACTCCGACGCGGGCGACAACGTATGTGTGATGGATCAGGTGAAGGACAATGCCAACAGTGACGAGCATTGGCTGGAGCAGATCAGCCTGAAGGACGCCATCGCCCGGCTGGACGAACGGCAGCGGAACATTCTGGCGCTGCGGTTCTGCCAGGGCAAGACCCAGATGGAGGTCTCTGCCGAGATCGGGATCTCGCAGGCGCAGGTGAGCCGGCTGGAAAAGGGCGCCATTGCCTGTATCAAGCGAGAAATGTGAAAAATATCATTTGCCCTGTGCCAGTACCCGCAAAGCCTGTCCGATGGTTTCCACCGGCAGAAGGGTCAGGCCCGGCAGGGGCTTCAGCTCGCCTGCCCGATGGGCTGGGATCATGCACTTGGTAAAGCCGAGGCGGTGTACCTCGGAAAGCCGCTGCTCCAGATGGTTAATGCTGCGTACCTCACCAGAAAGACCGATCTCCCCTACCGCTGCCATGTCATCCGGCACGGCCTTGTCCAGATAGCTGGAGGCAATGGCCACCACTGCCGCCAGATCCGCCGCCGGTTCCTCCAGCGTCAGGCCGCCGATGATGTTCAGGTAGGTGTCGCACTGGCTGACCTTCAGGCCGCCCCGCTTCTCCAGCACCGCCAGCAGCATGGAGGCCCGGTTATAGTCGAAGCCATTGCTGGAGCGCAGGGGTTTTGTCCCCGCAGCCGGAGCGACCAGAGCCTGCACCTCCGCCAGCACCGGCCGTGCGCCCTCCATGGCGCAGGTCACGCAGGTGCCCGGCGCGTCGGTAGGCCGTCCGGACAGCAGCATCTCGGAGGGGTTCTCCACTTCCTTCAATCCGCGATCCATCATCTCAAATACACCGATCTCATTGGTGGTGCCGAAGCGGTTCTTCGCCGCCCGCAGAATGCGGTAGGTCATATGCTGGTCACCCTCGAAGTACAGCACGCAGTCCACCATATGCTCCAGCACCTTCGGCCCGGCGATGGCGCCCTCCTTATTGACATGGCCGATCACAAAAACCGTGATGTTCTGGCATTTCGCCAGCTGCATCAGTGTCAAGGTGCATTGCTTTACCTGTCCGATACCGCCTGGAATACCGTCGCTGTCCTCGTTATACAGTGTCTGGATGGAGTCAACGATCAGCACGTCCGGCTTTTCCTGTTCCACACAGCTCAGTACGTCGCCCAGCTGCGTCTCGGACAGCACCAGCAGGTTTTCCGTATCCACCTGCAGGCGCTTTGCCCGCATCTTCAGCTGGCGGGTGGATTCCTCTCCGGAGACATACAGCACCCGCCACGACTGGCCCAGCGTCTGACAAATTTGCAGCATCAGCGTAGACTTGCCGATACCGGGCGCGCCGCCCACCAGCACCAGTGAGCCTTTTACCGCGCCGCCGCCCAGCACCCGGTCCAGCTCTCCCATTCCAGTGGAAAACCGGATCTCGTCCTCCGACTCCAGGGCCGTGATCGGATACGCCTTTACGAGCCGTGGAGCGGAAGGAAGCTTTCCGCCGCTCTTGGTTTTTTCCGCCTTCTGCTCCACCATGCAGTTCCATGCGCCGCAGACGGGGCACTTCCCTGCCCATTTTGGGCTTTCGCTGCCGCATTCCGTGCAGAAATAGGTCGTTGTTTTCTTCATTCGTATATCACCTGTCTATTGATATTGCAGATAGCCGCAGCAGATGGCGGCGGCTAATTTTGTCTGGTACTCCGGCGATAAAAGCAGCTTCGTCTCGGCACTGTTGCTGAGGAAACCACACTCCACCAGGATCGCCGGGCAATTCACATGCGCCATAATATAGATATCACCGCCAATGGGTTTGGCGTTTTTTTCATTGTCCGCGTTGATGGCGTTATTCAGTGTCTGCTGCACCGTGACCGCTCTTGTGTCGCTGCCGGTCACCTTTCCGTAGAACACCTGCGCACCGTGTACTGACGGATGTCCGGGCAGCGTATTCTGATGGATACTGATGAGACAGCCGTTGGCGACGCTGTTGATCAGCGTCACGCGGTTCCTGGTATCGCTGACCTTCTCCTGCCGCAGCGTTGCGCTGTCCGGATCCGCTAGGGACGCCTCCCCTGTCCGGGTCAGCACCGTCTGACGGCCCATCAGCGCAAAAAGATCCCGCAGCCGCAGCACGATGGCGAGATTGATGTCATCTTCCGGCGTACCATCCGCCGAAACCGCGCCGCCGTCAGCGCCGCCGTGGCCCGCGTCCAACACGACGATCTCATTCTTTGTCATTTCCGTATAGGAGAAGGCTGGAACGGCAGTACGCCGCAGTGACAGTGACAATACTGTGACGGACAAAAGCAGCAGTGCAGCGGCGCCCAGCACGTGCTTTCGGTGCAGCAGCAGGATCATCATAACACCCCTTTCAGGACAATCTATGATGGCTCTGCCGTTACTATGCATTGTACCACACAACAGCCGGAAAAGGAATCCCCAGTTTGACCGCCACGGCATATACTGGCATGAGCCGAAAACGGCTCAACGACGTCAAAAGGAGGAACACCTTGTTGTATATCGAACAAACCTTAGCTAGCAGAACGGCCGCCGCGCCGGAGCCGTCTGCTGCTCCGGCCGCGCCATTTACGCCGGCCACACCAGCCGCCGTTCCGGCTGAGAGAGACCGTGCCGTCGTACCGGTCAATGAAGCCGCGTGCGGCGGAAAAAATGGCAGTCTGCCGGGGATCTGCGCCCCCATGGCATTTCCGTATATCCCCATGCAGGATATGAATCCCAAGCGCTACGATAACCGCGAAGCTTTACAGCGGGGCACGCTGTTTCCGGGGCTGGATCTTCCCTTCCACCGGGAGCTGAAGACCCGCTTCCCTGCCGCCAATACCCACCTTTCCGAGCTGATGGCGCTGGATTTCGCCATTGATGAATTGGGGCTCTACCTGACCACGCACCGGGATGATCAGGAGGCGCTGGCCCTGTACTGGAACTATATCCGTCTTGGGCAAGAGGGCCGCAGAAGGTACGAGGAAATGCACGGCCCGCTGTTCCAGACAGACATCACGGAAGGCTCCTTCCGCTGGCTGGATGATCCGTGGCCCTGGGACGAAGGAGGGAACGAGTAATGTTTGTCTATGAGAAAAAACTGCAATACCCGGTAAAGATCAAAAATACCAACCCGAAGCTGGCCGCGCTGATCATCAGTCAATATGGTGGCCCTAATGCCAATAAGCTACGAAAGCACCCGCCAGACGGGTGCTTTCTCGTCGTTTTCGTTGACAATCGTCGCATTTTTGTATACGATGGTAGCATATCGAACACGGAGGCCTTATCATGGAAATCATTGACGTTGATTATACCGAAGTTCCGGACGAACCCATCACCGAAACCTGGTACACCTGCCCTTCCTGCGGCTGCCTCACTCACACCGGCGAGGTCTGCTCCTGCGGCTATCATCCCCCGAAGGTTAAACCGCCCAAGTCTCCCGTCAAAAAGCAGAAATGGCTTATCATCGCCGCTGCTGTTCTGGCTGTCACCCTGGCTTGCTCTGTGTTCTATAACGTCGAGCAGCGAAACCAAATTGCACAGGCGCAAACTCAGTTGGACGCGAAGCAAAACACTATTGAAAACTACAGTAGGACAATCACATCCCTTCAGGAATACAACATGTATCTTGAAGAGGACTTGGCAAACCTTTGCCCCAATCTCCCTATCAGCTCCGACGATTCAAAATTCAGACACGACATTCGTCATTGCGACAATTCTTTTCTTTATTCGCAGGGAAAAGAAGAAACCGAAGCATACTGGATGTTGATGCATGTGCGGCGAGCAAATGGCGAATTGCCTTATTAAGCATAACAAACGAGAGGCCTCCCGGCCTCTCATTTGTTTTCACTGTCCCATAGTGGCCCGTTTCCGTCTGACATTTTCCAGCATTTCCGACACCGTAAGATTGCCGCCGGAAGAATAGCTTTCCTCCCCTCTCAGCCGCCGGATGTTTGCCAGCATTTCTGAGACGGTTGGGTCGCTGCCTACCGTATAGCCGCCATCAGATGTGCCCCGCAGCCGTCGGATATTGGCCAACATCCGAGTTGCCTCCGAGCTGCCGCCGGAGGAATACCCACTTTTCCCTAAATAGCTATTTAAGCTCTGTTGCCACTTTGGGGTGTCATCTCCGTTGTCCACATCTGCTGCCAGCAGGGCGGTCAACCGAGCATCAGACTGTTCTGCCGTCACCCCCTGCACCCACGGTGCCTTTCCATGGGTGCTGCTGGCGTAGCTGTTCAGGAAGTACAAGGCATCTTTCTGGCTGTCAGTCAAATCCAGGGTGTTGATGGCGTTCAGTTTTGCCTCGCGTTTCGTCAGGCCGCTGGTGGCGATCTTGTACTGGAGATACTGATAATCCGTGATCCCCGTCTCCTTCAGGGCATCGATCTTCTCCAGATCATCGTCTCCCGCCACCAGGCGCTTATACAAGGACGCCTTCTGGCTATCCGACAGGCGGCTGCGGTCGATCAGACGCATCTTGTCTACATCCTTTTCCTGCTCCTTCAGATCCATCAGCAGATTCGTGACGGTGCCATAGTCAGCCTCGAAATTATACCGCACTGCGTCCATGGTCTTTCTTTCTGCTTCACTGGCCATGGTCTGGTAGTAGGTAACCCACTTCCCCGCGCCGCTGATGTCGGACTGGCGAAGCGCATCACGCTGCCGCTCCACTTTTGTGGACTCCTCAGTCTTTTCAATACTCCGCAGTTCTTGGATCAGGTCATAGCTGGCCTTAGCGGACACGCCGCGATCCTGCATCTGGCGGAATGCTTCCGTCTGCTTTTCCGAAAAGTCACTGGTGCGGTCGGCGTAGTATGCCTGGGATTCATCCAGTGCGCTGCGGCCAAACAGCACGCCCTTGGCGTAATTCATCGGTGTCTGATCCACCGGATACCGCAGTTTTCCCTTGGAGTACACGCCGCCCCGGCTCACAGCGATACCGCCCTGCAAGGTCTTGCGGAGCTGGTTTCCGCCAAATGCGAATTCACCAGCCGCTGTCAGCCCCTTATCCAGCGTGTCCATGCTGAGTATACCGTTATTCTTTACGGACTCCGCAAAATCCTTCACCTTGGAAAGATCTGTGGTCGGCAGTGTCTGATCCCCAACACCCAATAGCGCCGCCACCTGGCCGACAACGGGGACGTCGTTCACCGCGTCCCCGCCCAGGCTTTTCAGGAATGCCCACCAGTCTCGGTCCGCCTCATCGTCGTCATCGTCATCCGTGCCGAACAGCCGGATATCAAAGAGGGATTGCAACACGTCATCCACGATTGCCAGTTTCGACACGCCCATGGATTTTCCCAATGCTTCCAATGCGCTACCGATCACGTCATACGGCACCGGCGATCCGCCGGACAGCGCCCCGACGCCCAAGTTCAGCAAAAATGCGTAGGTCAGATACTTTGCCACCCGCGCACCCATAACTCCTGCGGCGTGTGCCTTTCCCTGCTCCCGTGCCATCTGCCGCACCTCGTTGGGAAGGTCACGGCTCACATGCTCCCAACTGTTCATCGCTTCCAGCTGGAACCGCGTCACGATCTGCCAGAAGGGATTTTTCGTGTCGAACAGCACTGGCTTCTCGCCCCTTGCCCTCGATCCCATGACGCTGCGTCCATATTCGTCCGCCAGTTTCATGGCCTCGGCGTGGCTCTTTCCTGCGTTGACCTCCTTGAGATATTTGCTGCGCACCGCCACATAGGATGTGAAACTGTCCACTGCCTCTGTCATGACAAAGCCCGCTTCCTTGAACTTCTCCCATCCGGTTTCCGGCCCCAGCAGCCAGGCGATTCCCTTCTTTCCTTTCAGGAAATTACTCTCCTGCGCAAAGTCGGCCCTGTCCTTCTTGAAAAAGTCACCTATGGCACGCAGTGTGGCCCTCTCGCCGTTCTCCGCCGCCACCATGGGGATTTGTGAGGTCTGGTTCAGCGCTGAACTGACGTTAAAAGCCAGCTTGGCCCCGCCATACTTGCCTGTCAGGGTATTGATCCAGTTCAGCGATCCGCGCCCCGTGGCCGCCTCCGCGCTGCGGTCCACCATGTTCTGCTTGCCCGCCAGCCGGTTCGCATAGTTATCCAGATACTTTGCCATTTCGCTGTACCTGGTCACGTTGCCGATCTGATCGTACAGCTTGCCGATGTAGTCCTCCAGGAAAACTCTGGCGTCCCCCGCCGCCAGCTCCGTTCCCTTCTGGATCACACCGTTCATCCGAAGGAAGTCCGCAATCTCTCCATCCGCGAAGTTCCGGGCGTTCTCCGCCCATCCGATCTGCTCGCCGGCCTCCTCGCTGCTGTATGTCTTGCGGATATACCGCTCCGCTGTGCGTATACGCATGATATCATCCGTGTGGTAGAAGATGTTGCCCAGATAGTACACATAATCCTCGAATCCCTTGGCGATATCGTATTCCGTGTTGACACCGTGCCGCTCCTGGAAGAAGGGATTATACTGCTTATAAGGCTTCAAATCGGCAGTCTTGCCGGAAATAGACGTAGGCAGGCTCATGGCCGTATCGTCCAGCCCCAGCAGCTTCAGTGCCTTGGAAAATGCGGTTTTCTCCGCCTCCGGCTGCATGTGCGGCGCGTAACCCTCGATAAAGCCGATGGTCTGATATCCGTGGGCCACCAGAAAACTGTTGATGCCCTCATACAGTTCCTTATAAAGCCCGCTGTAGGCCTCCACCGCCTTGTTGACCGCTGTGCTGTCAGCGCTTTTGCTGTCGTTCAGCTCATCCAGCGCTTTCAGATAGGTTTGGTAATTTTGCAGGTCCTGGTACTCCTGATAAGACGGATCGATACCAAACTCCTTGGCGGCATCCGCCGCCGAAGCGCCGTTCCGCACATTGTCCACCGCTCCCTTATATTGCGTATCAAATGCGTTCACCCGCTTTTCGGATGCCCGGTATTCCACGATCTTCTGCACCAGTTCCCGCTCCTTGCGGTTCAGCGGTCGGTCGTTTCCCTCGCTGTCCTTAAAGGTACGCACCCGATCCAGCATGGAATTGACCCAATCGATCTGCCGCCCGTTGTTCTCCGTCACCGGATAGAACAGCGTTTCATAGACCTTCTTGCCATGCTCCGGCCCCCATTCCGTGGCGCAGATGCGCGCCGGGGTCTGCAAGTTGCGCCGCAATGTGCTGAACTGCTTAGCGATCTTGCCGCTGGGCTTTCTCAGGCCTGACGGATCTGTCCGCAGTCCGCCTTCATCATAGGCCACATCCATGCCCAGCAGCGGCTCCATCTTGGCCTCCTCTCTCTCGAAGATGGCCGCTCGCCGCTGCCGCAGCAGCATGGTTTCCGGGGCCGTGTCCATGGTGCGGTAATAGTCTGCCAGCATTTCCACTGTTTCCCGGTTCACTGTGTTCGGGATGTCCCCCGCGTCCAGTGTGCCGTCTGCCAGCCTCCGGGCAAAAGTGCGTTCCTTCTCTGTGGCGGGTATCTTGCTCATCTGCTTCTGCATCTGCTTTCGGGCGGAGCTGTTCCCGTGCACGCTCTGTGCCAAGCTGCCCGCACCGGCATAGTCAGCCTCCGAGCCGAATGGTTCCACCCCCAGCTTTTTCAGTGCCTCCGGCATTTCCCGGCCCAGCTGTTCCTGCCGCGCTCTCTGCTCTGCGGCCCGCTCCGCTGCCGCGTCGGTCATGGCGTCCATCTGACGCACGCGGTCTCGGACACTGGTCCTTTCGGCCTCCGCCTTGGCCCTGGCCCGTTCCTCATATGTGGTCAGCCGCGGGCTCCGCAGACCGTTGTCAACAGCCTCACGCAGCGCGTCGATATCCGCCACCAGATTGGCGACGCGCTCCTCGTAGGTGCGGCCCTGTTCGTCCGTCAGCCGCGGCATCTGCAGCGGAGCCGCCTGCGGCGCATATTCTCTCCCGTCCTGCATACCCTGCATATTGACACCCTCCCGCACCTGTGGTATAGTGGTGTCAATAGAAGGCTCAGTGTCAGCTATAGTATTCTGCGGCTCTGCCGTGGGGCTATCGGAGGCGACATCTGGGCCTTCTGGTTTTTTATATATCAGATTGCCCTCGCCATCCAAAGCTTCGTGCAGATAATACCTGTTGGCATTATCCCTTGTTACAATAGCAACAACATAAGTTTCCATTCCGTTGTAGTCCACCGGTGCCGCAAAAACATAACTATCATACCCCCTACCCTTCCAGTTGGGGGTATAATTGATTTCTGCGCCGTGCTCTATTACGCTCGGCACAGCAGCTGCCAGTTGAACTTTTGCCTCCCCTGCCCCGTGACCTACCACGCTGTTGCGTACTCTACTTTTTGAAAAAAGCACCTCACCGAAACCTTCTCGCCGTACTTTACCGCCAATACTTCGGAAGAAATTATATACCCGCTCCGTTGCTTTGCCTGACTGCTCCACCTCACTTCCGGTCACATGCGTTACCGGCTGCATTTCGTGTAGTGTTTTTATGTTAGATCGCAAAAGGCTTAATACACCGACCGCATCACTTTTCGTCTCGCTATTGAACGTCTGCGCCGCCTGCCGCTGCTCATAGGTGGTCAGCTGCGGCATGCGCAGCTGGTAGGTTGCTGGCGTCACGGCTGCGCCGCCAATACCGGACAGGCCGCCCACCGCGAAATCGTACAGCGCGTTTGCCAGCGTCTCCCCTGCGCTGCTGACCTCGCCGCCGTAAAGGCGGGGCATCTGCCACTCCATCCAGTCGCCGATGAACTCCTCCAAGCCTTCCGAAACGCCGGAAGCGGCCACTTGCAGCAGCGTGTTCAGCGCCCGCTTTCCCGCTTCGGTTTTCCCCAGCTTGTCCACGGCATTTCTGATACCGCTCTGCACAATATCGTCAAGCGCACCGCCGCCATATGCTTTCGCAAACGGCAGCGCAATGTTGAACAGCATCTCCGTGGCGACCTCTTTTGCGGCCATCGCGCTGCCGTACAGGTTCTGTCCTTTTGTGTCCCCGCCCTCGGCACGCGCCTGTTGAGTTGCGCCGCCAAATGCGCGGAAAGCAAGGGGCAGCTTACTACCGGGTGTTCCCATGGCCGTATTCAACAGCGTGTCGATCCCCGTCTGTGTCATTGAAGCACCAACATCCACGACCATCTGTCCAAGGCCGCCCAGTCCCTTCTTCGCCGCTTCAATATCCTTGCCGCCGGACGCCTGTACCCCCATCGCAAGGTCGCGCGCCGCCTCTGTGGCCCGCTGCTGGACGCCGGTGGATGCGTCCACATTCACCTTTCCGAGACTGTTATACAGGGCCGAAAGGTCTTTGCTCATGCCGATCTTGGCGGCGGCATCATAGGCGGCGGTCAATGCTTGCTCATATGCGCCCGTACCCAACACCGTAGAGAACGCTTTCATTTTGGTCAGGGCGGCGTCCAGTGCGTTCTTCGAGGTCTGCGACCGGTCAAGATCATAGTCCCGCTTTGCTCTGGCTACGGCCCACTGTGCTTCCCGCAGTTCGGCTTCATTTATGCGTGTTCTTTGACCCTGACCGGCTTCATATGCCGCTCCCATCGCATCCATATTGCTGGCCAAAGCGCTTTTGCTTCCGCCGAGGACGGTTTTACCGGCGCGTGCAAAGAAACCATCCAGCTTCTTTGCGCCGGCGCTGTAGTCGCCCGCCGCCGCGCCCATGGCGCCCGCCGCCACCGTTTTGGCCGCCCGGTCCATGGCCTTGCCCGCCTTGGAATAATCCCCGGCCCCGAAGGCCTGAATGGTGGGCAGCTTCAGCTGCTGCTGCGCCGTGGTCTTTTGGATCGGCGCGGCAGCTGCCTTTGTCAGTTTCGGCACAGTCACCTGTTTGGGCAGCTGTACCGGTGTCGCGGCGCTGCCGCCCAGAGCGGTGCCCCGCGTGGTGCGCGTACTCTGTGCCGTCTGCGTACCTCCCGCGGGCTGCGTGGTCTGCTTTTTGTTGTTCGCCGCAAAAGGATTGGAAGAATTGCCGGAACGGGGCGCGGAAGGCGCCCCGTTTTGCTGTTTCTTTTTCTTTTCCTTCTGCGGGTCGTAATCATCCAGAAAACGATACCCCATAAGACCCTCCTGTCTTTATCGCATCTGTCTCAGTGCCGCCCGTCCGGCTGCGGTGCCAACATCCGGAACGTACCACGTGCGGCCGCTTGACAGGCTGCGCGTCGGATTGTTTGCCCCTGTGCCCATAAGCTGATCATAAGCGGCCTGCGTTTTCGGCCCCATTATGCCGTCCACAGTCAGATTGGCCCCTCTGGCATTCAGTTCCTGCTGCAGCGCGGCAACCTCTGCATCATAGCCGCTCCCGCCGCCGGAGTAGCCTCCGCTGTACCCGCTTCCGCCGGAGGAATAGGCCGCCGCCCGCGCCTCCTGCGCCTGCTGGGCGGCCAGCTGGCGGTTGAACATATCGATCTCCGCCTGGATGCTGCGCTCGTTCTGCAAATAGCTGGCGTACTGGGCCTGTACCTGGCTCAGATAGTTGGCCATGGCCTCCGCCGCCTGAGCGTCGCCCGCCAGCTGTGCGCTGGTGATGGCCTGCTGCAGCTGGCCGATGGTGGCCTGATACTGATTGGTCAGGTCCGTCAGGTCGTTCTCATAGTTGGTCTCGCTGGCGATCCGCTGGCTGTCCGCCATGCCGCCATAGACGCCGTTGGCTGCCAGCTCCTGGTCCATGTTCCGCTGGCTCATCATTTTGTTGATGTAGGCCCGCCGGGCGTTCTCCTCATAGTCCTTGCCCGCGTTCTCGATCTGGCTGTTGTACTGGTCGGTGGCCGCCTGTACCTGTGCCTCGATGGCCTTCTGTACCGCCGCCTGATAGTCGTCGCCGCCCACCCGCCGCAAGTAGTCGCTGTAGCTCATGGAGCCGGAGTAGTCATAGCCGGTGTCGTATCCGGTGTCATAGCCGCCGGTGTCCGGCGTGGTCAGGCTGCTCTGATAGCGGTTCCAGGCGTCCGCCGCGTTCAGGCCGCCGGCCGCGGCGGAGGAGTTCTGCCCCCACTTGCCGTCTGCCGTGGTGCCGTAGTAGTTCTGCATCTCCTTGATCTGGGCGTCCGTCAGTCCGCCGTTGTTGTAGCCGCTGCCGGTGTAGCCGCCGGAACTGCCGCCTGTGCTTCCCCAGCTGCCGGTGCTACTGCTCTGGCTGCCGCCGGAGCTGCCGCGCTTCTGATAGTCGCTGTAGCTGCCATAGTATCGCCTGCTGTTGCTCCACAGGTTATAGGCGTCGTTGACGCCCATACCGCCGGCAGCCGCCGTGGAGTTCTTGCCCCAGATGCCATCCGCCGTGGTGCCGTACCAGTTCTGCATCTCTTTGATGGTGTTCGCGTTGATCCCCGTGCTGCTGCTCTGGCTGCCGCCGGAGGAGCTGCCGGTGTTCCGGCCTCCGCCGTAGGACATATAGTCCGTGTAGCTGCTGTACCGGTTCTTGTTGCTTGCGTACAAGCTGTAGGCGCTGCCTGCGTCGCGGCCGCCTGCCGCCGTGGTGGAGTTTTTGCCCCAGATGCCGTCCGCCTTCGTGCCGTACCAGCTCTGCATGTCTTTGACTTGCTGTGCGCTCAGTGCCATTTTTCCGGTCTCCTTTCACCTTGTAAGCGTGCGGCCCCGACCCCCGATGTGGGCGGCCGGGGCTGCGCTGATGTACGTTTATTCCTTTGCCAGCTGTTTGCCGATCTGATTCACGCCGGTTGCCGTCAGCCCGGACATGATGCCCACCGCCACAGCGGTGAAATAGTCCTGTGCGGGGAACTCCGGCATGCCGAACAGCAGCGCCAGTGCGCCGATGACGCCGCCGCACACGCCGCACACGATGGGGATCCACTTGTCCTGAAGGGGACTTGCCTTCACGATCATGCCCATCAGATAGCAGATCACGATGATGGCGGCCACAGTGGCCACGCCGATGGTGTTGATGGTCTCGTTCATGATGTTCTTCCTTTCCGGCCTAGTTGGCCTGTCCGTTGTTGTGTACTGTCTGTTCCAAATCGTCGATACGATGATTGGCTACCTTCTGCCGTTCCCCGGCCAGGGCAACGGCCTCCTCCAGCGCGTAGGTGCGCTCCACCAGATTGTTGTGCTTGCTGACCTTCGCTTCCAGCTGCTCCAGCCGGTAGGCGATCAGGGCGGTGCTTTTCCGGTTGGCCAGATAGCTGCCGATCAGCGTCCCCGCCAACCCCAGCAGCGCCACGATGACGGCTTCCGTCATGTTGTGACCACCTCCCACGCCGCCGCGTACTGCGCAGGACTGAACGCCGTGTCTTGCAGGCACCGGTAAAGCGTCCCCTCCTGCGTCATGTACTCCCCGGCCTTATACATGTCGTGGGCGCCCGTCGGGGCCACGAAGGGCCGCGCCGTCTCGGGGCTTGTCCCGCGCAATGGCCGGTTGAATGTCCCCCATGCCGCGCTTCCCGGCACGATGTCCGGATACACGGCGTTGTCGTATGCCTGATGGCACTCCCACACCTGCCCCTCGGCGGTGTAGATGTCGCCCACGGCGTGGCTGCCTGCCGCCCATTTAGGGTACAGCACGCTCACCATCAACCGCTCATTGTCCTCTGTGATGTGGCCCAGCGCCCGCAGCGTCGCCGCCCGGATCGCCTGCGCCTGTTCCATAATGTCTGTTCTCATTCCATTACCTCCACCCCCAGCGTCATCAGCGCCGCAGCATACGCCGCAGCTTCCTGCTGGGCCGCCTCCGCCGCCGTCAGCACCTCCGTGCCGTCCCGCCGGAACTTCTCCCCGTCGTAGGTGTCCCCCACCTCCACCATCCGCTCACCAAGCCGTACCGCGCCCGGCCATTCCGCCGCGTTCCGCTCGTTCAGCCAGATGATGTTGGTCACGATGCCATGTTCAATCAGTGCGTAATTCATGCCGCCACCTCCTTAATTCTTGGCCTTGCGGATGATGGCGATGCCGGAGCCGCCCGCGCCATTGTTTTTGGTGTCACGGATACCGCCACCCCCGCCGCCAGTGTTGGCGGTACCAGATGTAGCAGTACCTCCGTAATTAGCGCCAGAGCCTCCACCGCCTCCGCCTCCTGTGCCAGCTGGATACGACATATACGCGCTTCCACCGCCGCCACCGGCATATAATGTGCCACCTGTTTCACCAAATTCGCGGGTAGTGGTACCTTGGCCTTTACCGCCATTACCATAGCCATTAACACCATCGGAACCATCGGAACCGCCATTGCCGCCACCAGTATTATTACCGCCACCACCGCCGCCACCAGAACCACCATTGGCTCCAACGGCATTCTTCATGGCGGCAGAATTTCCACCATTCACACTTTGCCCAAGCGCACTAGACGCTCCAGCAGAGCCACCGACGACAATCGAATAGCTTTGCTGGGCTTCAATCGTCAACTGCTTGAAAGTGTCGGTGTATCCACCGCCGCCGCCACCGCCTCCAGAGGACGGGGCAGAGTAAGCTCCACCATTTCCTCCGCCCCCCACCAAGAACAGATCCACCGTCTGTTTCTTAGCAAACACCAGTGTGCCGCTGGTGTAGAACTTGATCCGCCACTGTACGCCGGATACCTCGTCGCTGTCGTCAATGACTTCGCAGCTGCCCGTGTATGTAAAATCTTCCCCCAGAACGGGCACATGGTCGCCGCCGCCGCTGGCGGCGGCCCCGCCGCCCAGCCTCATAATATTTGCCATAGTCTCCTCCTTTTACATGGTGTCCACCTCCCCGGTGTCCACGCTTAATGTGTGCAGCGCCGCTTTCAACCCGGCGTTTTCGATCTGCAAAGCCTGCGTGGCTGTCGCGGAATAAGCCGCGGTAATGTAGCCTGTCGCAGACGTCATCGCCCTCAGCGTTATGGTTGTATCTGCGTTCGGCGTGATCGTATATGATTGTCCGGGCCAAGACGCGTTGGTTGTCAGAACCGTGACGCCATTTACGGTAACTGTGCCGCTGCGTCCCGTTTCGCCAAGGACACTCAGCACGATGGGCGTATCTTTACCAACTTGTAGGGTGGTCGCCTGATAATATTGCGTGCCGCCAATCGTGACATATGCCTTGATAGACGTGCTATTCCACCGGCCATCGCCCGTGATCGTCACCGTGAAGTTATAACGCAGCGTCACACTGTACACGCCGCCCTCCTGCGTCACCTCCACCGTGGCGGTGTCGCTGTCGGTACCTCGCGTGGCCGTCACGGTGTACGTCCCCAGGGCGTCCACATAGATGCCCCAGCGTCCGTCATGCTCTACTGCGGTGTAGCTCTTACTGCCGCAAACCGCCGTCACAGCGGAGCCGGTGGGCGCAGTGACGACGATCACCGCCACTGGGGGCTTAGAGGTGCCACCCCCCCCCCGAATTTTACAATATTTGCCATTTTTTAATCCCCTCTCAGTATGATCCGGATAGGCAGGTCGATGGTGGGCTTGTCCTCTCCAAAGGCTTTCAGTGTGATGGAACCGGCCGCCTGACCGTCATCCTGAATATTGGCTGCCTGAAGGGCCGCCAGCTGCTCCGTGGTGATGCCCAGCGCAGGCAGCAGCTCCTGATTGCTGTCCGCCGTCACACCGGCCACGGCCAGTGTATAGCTGTAAGGTGCGCTGTCGCCCGTCCAGCCGGAGGCCAGCAGCGTGGCCGTGGTATCGGTGGACTTGTCGGCCTTGTTCTCCACGTCCGCCAGTGCCGCGTTGAAGGCCGCCTCCGTGCCGGTGAAGCCGCCGTCCTGCGCCGAGGCGTAGGCGCTCTTGCCGTCCGCACCCTTGGGGCCGGTGTCGCCGGTGTCACCCTTCGCGCCCGGTTCTCCCTGCGGGCCCTGTTCGCCCTGTGCGCCGGGGTCTCCCTTGGGGCCTTGCGCTCCGGTGTCGCCCTTCTCTCCCGGCTCACCCTGCGGGCCTTGCGCACCAGTTTCACCCTTGGGGCCCTGCAGTCCCTCCGGGCCGGTGTCTCCTTTCGGACCCTGCGGCCCGGTCTCACCCTGCGGACCTGCGGCGCCCGTATCGCCCTTTGCGCCCGGCTCTCCGGTATCCCCTTTGGGGCCTTTCAGTGCACCCACATCCGTCCACGCCGCCTTGTCCACGTCCCATTGGTACACGGTGTTGCTCTCCGCCGTGCCCACGAACCACGCCTGTCCCGCCTGACCGGTGGGATGTGCGGTACGCAGCGCCGCCAGCGTGGGATAAATGCCCAGCACCGTATAGCTGCCGCCGTCCTCGCCCTTGTCGCCCTTGGGGCCCTGCGCTCCGGTATCGCCCTTGTCGCCCTTCGGCCCCTCCGGACCTGTGGCGCCCTGGTCGCCGGTGTCGCCTTTCGCGCCCTTGGCCGTGTAGGTGGTCTTGACGTATTTCTCCTGGTTCACGTCCCACAGCTCCCAGTAATAGTCGCTGCTGATCCGCGGCGGATGGGAGCTGACTGCCTCCGCCCGGTCCGCGTCCGTTTTCGCTGTGGACGCGCTGCGCCTCGCTGCGGCGGCGCTGTCGGCGGCGCTGTCGGCGGCATCCGTGGCGCTGCCGGCGGCGTTTTCCTCGCTGAGCGCCGAGGCGGCGGCGCTGGCCGCGGCGGTCTGGGCGTCCCGTGCCGCTGCCGCCGCGCTGGATGCCGCCGCGTTCTTGTAGCTCAGGGCCGAGGCTTCGCTGGCAGCGGCGGCGGTAGCGCTGTCTGCCGCCGCCTGTACATAGCCCTGCAGCATGGTTTTCAGGGTGCTGGACAGCATACTGTCCGTGATGCAGCCGTTTTTGATGATGGCCGATACCCGGCTGCCGTCTGCCGATACGCTCCATTCCAGCGTGGTGCTGTCGTCAAACTCCGTGGTGGTGATAAATGCCGCCAGGCTCACCGTCTCCGTGCTGCCGTCGGCCAGCGTCAGCACCAGGCTCTGGGTCTCGGCGTCATAATCGAAGTTCACCGCCACTTTTTCCAGCGCCGTGTCGATGGTGATCTTCGTCCCGTTCTCTCGGGTGAAGGTGAATACGCCGGTGTCGCTGTCCAGCTCCACCGCCTTGATGTGGTTGTTGGTCACCGTCTTGTCGCTTTTCAGCGCCAGCGCCGCCGAGAAGTCGGCATCCGCCACCTTGCCGTCCAGACCGGCCTTCACGGCGTTCAGAACGGCCTGCACCGTGGCACCGGTCAGCCCTTCCACCGCCGCGCCGATCTCTCCCGCGCCGGTGGCGGCGGTCAGCGCGTCGATCAGGCTGTTGAAATCTCCCTTGAATACCTCCCGCACCAGCCGGTCGAATATCTTCTTGTTCTCCTCCGGCGAGCCGTTCAGCACCGTGGGCGCGGCCACCACACCCTTGGCCGCAATGTCGCTGTCCTTCAGCTTGAAATCTGCAATTGCCATAGCTCCCTCACCTCGCTATCTCTTGTAGTTGCCGCCCGGCTCCTTGAACTGCAAGCCGAAGGCGTACAGGCCGAAGGGCTCGTTCAGCACATTGTTCTGCAAGCGGAAGCGCACCTTGTCGGCCTTTTTGATCTTGATCTTGCCGAACAGGGTGCGGGGCGTCCGGTCGGCGGAAAACGTGAATTTGCTGAAGTCGATATAGTTCCAGTCGAAATACCGGGCCTTCGCCCCGCTGGAAAACACCTTTTTCCAGATGCCCCGCACCTGGGCATAGACCTCCACGCCGGTGTTGGTGGCCGCCGCCAGCCGCACCGCAATGCCGGTAAAGGTCTTGACGTGGAAGAAGATCTTCCCGTCAAAGTCGCTGGTCTCCCAGTAGGCGTCGATGGCCGCCCCGTCATCGTTGTAGCTGGTCACGTTGTCCACATTGTCGGCAAAGCGGCACAGCTTCCCCTCCGCCGTGCCGAAGCACAGGGCGTCCCCGTCCAGAAACAGCGCCGTGGCCGGGATGCCCGGCCAGTAGTAGCACTCATATTGGAAGCTGCTGTAGGGGCTGTTGCGCTCATACGTCTTTTGCTGCAGGTCCATCAGATACAGGGTGCCGCCCAGCGCCACGACATAGAAATCGCCGTAGATGCAGGCGCATGCGTCCTTCTTCCCTGCCGCGGCACGCAGGGCGCTGCCGATGTAGTAGCTGCGCTCCTGGCTGTACTTCTCTCCGGTGAGCTCCTCCGCCGTGATGGCGTATACGCCCCGGTCCGTCAGGAAAAGCGGCTCCTTGTCGGTGCGGCAGAAGGTATCCGGGGCCACCGCGTCCTGTCCGATCATGGTGTTGCTGATGCGGAACAATGCGTCGCCGTCCTCGTCCAGCGTGCCGCCCCGCACCACCACATTCCGCTCGTCGCTGGCTCCGTTGATAAAGGCTGCCAGCGTGTTGCTCAGCACCGTATAGCCCACCACCTCGCCGCCGTCCCGCACCAGCTTAGTATAGTTGGTGTCGGGGAAGAACGCGGGATCCTCGAAGTTGCTGTACCAGTCGATTCCCGGCTTCTCGCCGTTGCCGCTGAGGAATACCCGGTCGGTGCTGCCGCCCACGCCGTAGACCGCCGCGATGGTGCATTTGTTGATGGTGTCCAGATACCCCTCCCGCTCCTTGCTGGCGGTGATCTGCACATTGTCCTGACCTGTCACCGGGCTTTCCCCCGGCGCGGTGTTGAAGGTGACGGTGCCCTTCGTCCGGTCCACGGTGAAATCGGTGTTCTCCACCTTGTCCACCCAGCTGCCGTCCGCGCTCAGCACCTTGGCCGTCACGGTCTCGTCGCTCAGCTCCTTGGTGGTCAGCTGATAGGTCTTGTCCGTGGCTGTGCCGAGGAAACTCTCCGTCCACTTCTTGCCCAGCAGATTCAGCCCCTCATATACCTGCCCGCCGCCGTTGGGCCGCCGGGAGATAATGATGGTGGGCACCGTGGCATTGTCCGCCACCGCCGACAGCGTTTCGCCGTCATATACCTGATAGGTGGCGCCATCCAGCAGATAGAGCTTTTCATCAAACACAAAGCCCCGGCTGCTGGCGTTGGCCATGGCCCCGATCTCCGTCAGGCTCCATGCCCCGTCCGCGGCCTTCACCAGCTTATAGAGCTTGCTGCCCGCGTGGATCAGCGTCTCGCCCAGCAGGTGATGTACGCCATGGATGGCCGCTCCCTCCGGAGCGGTCACCTTGGTGGTGTAGCCCATCCGCTTGCGCACCTTTCCCACCTGATCCCGTATCATGTTGGGTGCCGCCGGGGAGCGGGACTTGTCCACATTGGACGGCGAGTTGTTCAGATCCACGCCCCGGAAGGTCTCCACCACCGCACTGAAGCGCTGGCTCTCGCTGGGTACGTTGAATTGTGCCATCAGCGCCACCACCCTGTCGTGTTGCGGACGCCCTCCGCCCGCATGCTCATGGTCCCGGCCTGCCACGCCGCCTGAAGCTTCTGCAAACCGTCCTCATACTCGTTGCGCAGCACCGTAGCCATGGCCAGCTCGTCCTCCTTATAGAGCTCCGCCGCGATATACAGGGGGATCAGCGCCGCCGCGTCGGGCGGCATGTCGATGGCCTCCTCGTCCGGCGTCTGGGCGGTGATGGTCTGGGGATAGGCCCTGTACCACACGGTGTACTCCCCTTCCACATTGCCGGGGATCACCAGCACGTCGTCCCCCTCAAGGCTCCAGTCCTCCGCCACGTCGTAGATGTCGCCGTCATCCAGCATCACCTGCCCCCGGTCGATGCACCGGAACCGCGGCTGATAGTGGCGCAGGCTGATCTTGTAGCGCTTTTCCGCCGCCGGCAGCGTCAGCATTGCGTCCGTTTCCGTCTCAGCCGCGCCGTCGGCGATCTTGATGTGCCATTCCTTCAAAATGGGCCGTCCCACCGCCGAGATCTGCTGCATGGCCTCGTTGGCCTTGCCGGGCATGGCGTTGATGTACTCCTGATTGATGTCGTCCACCGTGATGACCGCGCCCTCATTGGAGAACATGGTTTGCAAGGCGATCAGCTTTACATCGCCCCATGTCATTGGCTTTTCCTCCTTTCGCCCTTCAAAAAAGGCCCGGTCGTGGAACCGGGCCTTTTTACGTCGCGCTATGTACTCAGCTCAGGTCGGTGCCGGTGCTGATGTTGCCAACCGCGACACCGCGCCAGTCCACAAAACCGGCAGAGAAGCGGGCGCGGCCCTTCCACATGTTGTTGTCGTTGCTCTCGTCCAGAACGGAACGAACCTCCAGCTTCACGCGGTCTTGGAAGATGGCACAGTCGTTGACATCCATGAACTTGCTGTCCAGCAGGAAGAAGGGCTTTTCGCTGCTCTTGCCCAGCTTCTTCAGCGCTAACGTCAGGTACGGATCCACGATGATGTTCCAGCGTCCGTACTGGTAGTTGAAAGCGTTGTTGGCGGTGGTGGGCTCCTTGTCCGCGCCGATGGCGCTGAACACCTTGTCCTTCAGTGCTTCATCGTTGGGGATCCAGATGGTGTCGGGAGCCACCGCCAGCAGCTCGCCGTTGTCGCCTGTATAATTCTGCATCTCAGTCTCGATCTTGCTCAGAATCGTTGCAGAAAACGCACCCTTATACAGGTTGCTCTGCTTCTCGCCGGTCACCTTGTTGGGGTGCTCCTTGTTGAACAGGCTCAGGCCGTCGGCGCTGTGGCAAGAGAATTTCTTGCCTTTGAAATCGACCTGCGTACCATACAGGCCACCGGCGTATAGTGTACGGCCCAGCATCTCGCGGGTACGGCCATAGGCGGTGATAAGCTTGTTGGCCCGCTTCTTCATGGTGCCGATCATGGCATCCTCCACCAGCTCCTTGGTCACCGCGAAGGACTGCTTGAAGGTCTCATTCACGATGTCGCGGCCATAGCTCTCCTGAAAACCGGTATGGGGATAGGCGCCGCCCTCGCCCACGGGCTCAAAATCATCCATGGCCGTTTCGCCGGTATAATGCTCCGCGAAATGGCGGCTGCTCTCCATGCGGAACAGATGCTTCAGCAGGCTCTCCCGCTCGAAGGCCTCACCCCGCTTTTCCAGATAGCTTTTCAGGGGCACCTGACAATTGCCATAGATAGAATCCACCAGACCGGAGCCGATGGATACGGTCACATAACCACTCATGTTTCTCGTTCTCCTTTCTTAAAATCGCACGACCACGCGGCTGCCCACGGTCTGGCCGTCAATGGCCAGCACCTCGGCCACGCCGCTGGTGGTGGTGGCGGTGACAGACGCGCCGTCCGTGTGGATGGTCACCTTGTTGCCCACGGCAACGGTGGCGCTCTCCGTCGGAGCCACGCCCAGCGTGGTCTCGAACTCCATGTAGTCCTGCACCTCCACGCAGGGCACCTCCCCTGCCGCGTTGGCCGGGCCCACGCACACATAGGCGGGCTTCGTCGCGCCGGTGCACTTGGTCACCGCGCCGCTGGCCACCTTCAGCGCCTCGCCCACGACGTAGCTCTCGTCGGCGGTGGCAGGCTTATACTCGATAGGGGGCGTCAGGCCCACCTTCATCTTGCTTAGTGCAAACATGCTGCTTTCCAGCTCCTTTCAAATGTCATTACTTTTGTCATTACTTTCGGTACGCCCCATAGGCGGCCGCGATCTCCGCGTCGGTGGCGTCCGGCAGAAACTCCCGGTACGCCGCCTTTTCCTCCGCCGTGGGCTGATAAGGGGCCTCTCCTGCCGCCGCAGGCATCCCGGCCAGATGGCCCTTGCCGCTGGCCCGGTTGATACCGGCCTGACGGGCGGCGCTCAGCCGCCGGGCGTCAATGTCCTTCCGGTTGGCCAGATAGTAGGCCTCCTCAAGGCTCAGGCCCTTCTGTACATAGCTGTTGAACTGCGGCCCCGTGGGCATGGCGGCAATGTCCTCCAGACTGCCCACCTCCGCGCCGTACATCTGCCGGATGCTCTCCACCCCCTGGCGGATGGTCTCCTGTGCCCGGTCATTCACGGCCCTGGCCTGCTCCTGAATGGCGGTAAGCTCCTGGCGCTGCACCTGCTGCCGCAGGGGCCGCACCGCCTCATCCACCATGCCGCGTACCGTGTCCGGGTCGATGCCGGCCTGCTGCAGCTGGGCCGTGCGCCGGGCCTGCCGGTCCGCCTCCTGATAGGCCCGGTAGTCCGCCTCGCTGCGGATGGGCTGGCCGGTGTAGGGGTTGTTCTGGCCCTGGAACATGTCCGCGTAAATGCGGTCCACGCGGGCCTGTGCCGCCGCCTCCGACGCCTGCCGCCGGGCGGCATCCTCCCGCTGGCGGCGTCCGTAGGCCTGACGGCGGCGTGTCTCCGCATCCTGCTCCCGCGCGGTATCCTCCGCCGGGGCGGAACCGTCCTCCGCGCCGCCCTCACCTTCTCCGCCGGGTACACCGGAGAGATCCTGTGCGGTATCCTCCGCGCCGTCGGTTCCGGCGTCCGCGTCCGCCGCGGGCATATCGTCCTCCACGCCAAAGGCGCGGGCGTATTCTTCCTGTGTCAGTTCCATTGTGTCCTCCATGTTTCCGCTTTCGGTGCGAAAGCGCCCCATTTCCGCCGGGGCCAAGCGAAATATTCCGTTTTCCCGGTTAACGTCTGTTTTTCCGGAAAATATGCGCGTAAGTGGCCTTAAATGTGCGAACCATGCAAGCTTACTTGCTCTTCTTGGTGCCGCCGCCGGTGCCGGTGCGCAGGTCGCTGCCGCTGTAGCGCACGTTGCCCTTGGGCGCGGGCGTGGACTTGGCGCAGGGTGCTTCCACCCGCTGGCTGCCCGCGTTGGCGATCTTACCGGCATAGCCGTTGTTCTTGCTCATGGTGTGTCCTCCTTTCCTGTGTTCTGGGGCTTTTTCCGCTTCTCCCCAAGCGAATTGTTGTCATGTGTGGATGCTTCGCGGCTCCGCCAGGCACCCGACTTGCGTTCGGGACGCCCGGCACGAAAAAAGAAAAATGAGGAGGATATCCGGGGCAGGTAGTGCGACCCTGCCCGGCGCAGCCGCGAAGCTGTGTTTATTTCTCGGGGTTCTCCGGCGTCTCCGCTGCCTTGGTCCGCGTCAGCCGCCGGTCATACCGTCCGCAGTGCTTGTTCCGGCAGACGTATTCCACCTCTTCGGTGCCGTCCGGCGCGGCCGCCACCTGATAGATCATCATTTCCAGTCCGCACTCCGGGCAGGTCATGCCATGCCGCCCCCTTCCATCATGGCGGCATCCATGGCAGGTGCCGCGCCTGTGTCCGCACCGCCCTGCATGGCAGCGGCGGCCTGTTGCTGCTGTGCCGCCTCCTGCTGACGTCCCAGCTCCTCCTCCAGACTACGGCGCATGTCGCCCGCCATGGGGTAGTGCAGCTTCTCCATCTGGGTCCAGAACCGCAGCAGCGTGGTGATCTCGTTCACCGGCCCCATGGCGCCCTGCTGGAAGTTCATCCGCGCTTCTTTCCACAGCGCTTGCCGGTCGGTGGCCAGCGGTGCGGCGCTGTCGCACGAAAACAGAAAATCGGTGTTGTATTTCCACTCTCCCGCCTCGTCCTGATACAGGAAATCATGGCGGTCAAACACCAGATACTCCGTTCGGCCGTTCTCGTCGGACTTGTGGAGCCACCGCGGTTCCTCGCAGTATGCCAGGAAGAACTTGAAAATGACCTCGAACAGGTCCTGATACATGGCCCGCTTCATCACCCGCTTGCTCTCCAGGCGGCCCGCCGCCTGCTGGGCGCTGAACTCCTTGGCCACGGCGCTGGTGGCGGTGGGATCCTTCCGGCCCTGCATGCTGTCCGTGATGCCGATGGTCTGGCGGGCCTCCTCGTAGATCTGCGCGCGCAGCGCCAGGTCCATCTGGATATCCACCTGCGTGTTGAAGGTGTGGATCATCTGCATCTTGGCGGGGCTGTCCACCCGCACCACCCGGTTGTCCTCGTCCGTTACGAACTGCGCCCCGGTCTCCGGCAGTGTGGTGAAGCTGCCGCCGCCCAGCACCTTAGCCTTGATCTTGGTGGACAGCTGGTTCATGGTGTTCTGCTGATCGGCAATGGCATCAATGTCACTTCCGCCCATGAAGCGCCCGAATTTGCTGACGTTTTTCCGCACCACGATGGGGTACACATCCGGCTTGTAGTAGGGGATGCGGGTCGGGGCCATCACCGGCATGTAGGTCACCGCCGCCGGACCGTTCACGGAGCGCAGCTGGGGCAGCACGCCCTCGCCCGCCGTCAGCGGCTCCACCACCGGCTGGCCGTATTCGTCCCGCTGCTCGCTGGTGGCGGGGATGGTGGTGCCGTTCCGTGTGACGATATCCTCCGTCAGCTCCTCGAACTCCTCCACCTCCACGGTGAACTTGGTGCTCTGGCAGTACCGGCACCGGTGGCCGTCGCCCACCATGCCGCAGGCGCCGCAGCGGTTCACCCGCCGCACCTGATAGTCCTCCAGATCCTCCACCACCGTGTCGTTCACCCAGCGGTAGCGGCCGATACCGCCCTTGCTGTTGCGGTAGTAGCAGGTCACCAGCGTCACGATTTCTCCGCTGTTGTCGGGACTGTCTCCCAGCCGCCGGGCGTCGGGGTCGGATTCGTTCTCGTTCTCCTCCAGCGCCACGCCGAAGGCCTCCTTGATCTGCCGCCGGGTGGCGGGCGATTCCAGAAAGATCCAGTCCATGTCGGATATCTGGCTGACGTTCGCCTGGGGGATGATGCCCCGCGGGTGCATCATGGTCACCCGCAGGTCGCCCAGCCAGTCCTTACCGCTGATGCCGTCCTGCCAGTCCACCAGCAGGCCGTGGCCGCCCTGTACGGGGCTGATGCGCTCGCCCTCGTCGTTGATCCGCTCAAAGGGCAGCTTGTCCATCACGTTCCGCAGCAGGTTTTCCGCGATGTCCGCCAGCCACTCATCCTCCTGCCGGATGGCCGTCACCTTCGGCGAGGGGATATCGCTATCCACCTGGGCCTCGATCAGCTCAAAGCCCACGTTCCGCACATGGGTGGCTTTTCCCTTCTTCGCCACGCTGCCGTCCGGCGCGTAAATGGTGGGATCGCCGTCATAGATGCTCTCCCGCTTGCCCATGCGGTTCAGCTCCGGCATGATGGCCTCCCTGGCCGTCTCCAGCCGGTCCTGCCACATCTTGAGCTTCCGCAGTTCATCCTTCTTCATGGCTTCCTCCTCAAAATTCCCGCCCGCCGGAGGAGATCATCTCCTCATAGCCGTCGGCGGCGTCCTCTTCCTCACTGCGCTCCATGCGCTCCAGCATGTCGTGCAGCATCCCCAGGGCTTTCAGGCAGCCGCGGGCGTCGAACTCCCATGCGCCGCTCTCGATGTACTCCCGCAGGTTGCTGTCCCATTGCAGCACCGGCGTGGCGGCGGCACACCGCTCGTACACCCGCCATACCTCCACCGCCAGCGAGTGGCGGGTGATCCCTAAGCTGTCGAACTCCTCCTTCAGCAGCGCGTCCCGGTATTCCCGCACCGCCGGATCTTTCATGAGCCTGCTGGCGGTCTGGGCGGCGCTCTTTTCGCTGTACCCGGCCCGGATAGCGGCTCGGGTGCCACAAAGGTCGATAAGCCATTCATGAACAAACTTTTTCTGTTTTGCCGACAACTCTTTCATTGCCTATCCCCTCCGCAAGAAACTTCTTCATGCTAATAGCCTAACATGAACGGGGTGCCCATTATCACCAACATCACCACCACTCCCACATGCAAAAATGCACGTATTCACACGTGCATTTTTTCTTGACATACGTGCGAATACGTGTTATAATTTTAATCAAGATTGGAGGTGATGCTGTGCGATACAGCGAGTTAGAAAAAGAACTACGGAAAGCCGGATGCAGTGTGTATCGGGAGGGGGCGAACCACTGCATATGGTACAGTCCCATCACAGGGAAGCGCTTCTCCGTCAGTCGGCACAAGACTGAGGAGATCGCCACCGGGACGCTCAAGTCAATCAAACGGGCGGCAGGACTGCAATAATCCGGCTGTCCCCGGATATAATTCAAGGGAAACACTGTCCAAAAGGAGAAAAGGAGGTCATAATACATGGCAAAATATGTCTATCCGGCCATTTTTACGCATGAATCGGAGGGAAACTATTCCATCAGCTTTCCGGATGTTGAGGGTTGCTATACCTCGGCGGAAACGCTGGAAAAAGGCATCGAAATGGCGTCTGATGCGCTTTGTCTGATGCTCTATGACATGGAGGAAAATGGCGAGACTCCGCCTCAGCCCTCCGATATGCACCAGCTGTCTGTAGCGAATAACCAGCTGGCAACACTGATCCGCTGCGATACGGTGGCATATCGGAAGTTTTACGACAACCGCGCCGTCAAAAAGACGCTCACCATTCCCTCGTGGCTGAACACGATGGCAGAGAAGCAGGGTGTCAACTTCTCCATGGTGCTGCAAAATGCACTGAAAGCGGAACTGCGCATCTGACAAACGAACCATTACCTGAAAATGAGAGGTCTTGTGGCCTCTCATTTTCGTTTCCCCTCCCAGCTTTCATAAAACGCCTTCCGCATCCGGTATAGGCTGCTCTCGCTGGTGAAATGCCGCAGGGCAATGGCCGTGATGCTGTCCTCGCCGCACATCACCTCCCGCAGGGCAGCGTCACAAGGCCCTCCGCATTCCCGTAAGAGCCTGTCGATCTTATTCTGCATCCGCTTCGGCTGCTGGTCATAGGTCAGGCAGGTGAAGCGGATAAAGCCCTGCATGTTGCGGCTCACCCGCACCCCCCGCAGCTTCTTAAATGCCATCGTCCTCCGCCTCCTCTCCGGCGCGGGCCACGGCCATCTCCTTTCGCCCGCCGATCTTCCGCGCCGGGTCTTTCTCTCTGGGTATGTACCGGACGAAATTGACGCCCAGTTCCGGCTCGTACCGTGTGCCCGGCAGCGTGGTAGCGCCTGCCGGCACCCGCAGCTGGGCCGGCGTCAGCACATAGGTGTATTCCACCTTGGGCTTCTCCATGTTCCGGCTGCTGGTGTACTTCTTGCCGTCCGGGATGTTCCGCGCCTGCCGGATCAGGTACAGCGCCAGCGGGTAATAGTCCTTCTGATCCCGCAGCAGCTGCACATCCACCGTGCCCCGGCCCCAGATGTGGTCCAGCGGTTCCCCGTACAGGGTAAACCTCCGATCCTCCATCCCCAGTCCCGCGCTGTTGATCACGATGTGGCAGTGCAGGCGCACCGCTTCGCCGGTCTCGCCGTCCACCTCGCTGGGCACCAGCACCCACTTGAGGATATCGCCGTGCTTTTTCATGCGGCGTGCCATGCGCCCGAGAAAATTCTTCGCCTCTTTCACCGCCCCCTCGAAGGTGCCGCCGCACCGGGCCAGCGCCTCGTCGATGAAGGTCAGCGTCAGCAGCGCATCGCCGTGGGTGTAGTTGCAGTTCAGTACACGGGCCAGCGCCAGCACGGCCTGCTGGCGGTTGTTCTCCTGCTTCTTTTCGCCGCTGTTGCCCTTGATCCGCGCGCCCCGGCGTGAGGGCTTCCGGCCCACATAACTTTTGCGGCGCTCCACTACCTGCCCGCTGGTGATCTTCTTGACCATATACCATCCCTCCCGTGATATCATGATATCTTCCCTCCCCGCGGCGGCCTGAGGGCAGGCCGCCCTACAAAAGCGTATACCCAAATCTCCGTAGGGCGGGGTGCCCTCACCCCGCCGCCACAGTCCGCCGTTCTTTCCCGCGTATAATAAAAATCAAAGACGCCCGCGCACAGGAACCGGCCTTCGCATTTCTCGCCCCCGTCATAAGCCCCTTGCGTTTTTCCGAGACATCCGGGCGGCGGAAGTCCGCCCCGCTGTCTCTCGCAAGAGGCTTTGCCGGTAAACTTAGGCGTTTAAGAGCCCCGCAGATACGCGCGTGCGCGTATGATATATAGGTCATGTGGTCGTTGCGTTTTTTGCAACAACCGTATTTATATCGTGCTTCGATCTCTCATAGCGCCGCCCCGCCGGGCCTACGCTCCGTACCCCACGCATCAGCGCAGGCCGACCACCAAGTAGGGCGGCGCTATCAGATATCGAACATTGTTTCTATGCCATCGCCCAGCCCCGGAAGGGGCTGGGCTTTTCTGTTATTCCTCCGGCTCCGCCACCAGCTCCGCGGTAGGCGGCCGCAAGATTCGCCCCTTACACCGCTCCATCGATGGTCATTTCGTAGGGCGGGGTGCCCTCACCCCGCCGCCTGTGTTGCTGCGGTTTGCCGGGCGGCGGCCTGAGGGCAGGCCGCCCTACGCACTGTATTTCTTGATTCCGCATGTCTCAAAGCCTCCCTCTGTGAGGGAGGTGTCGAGCGTAAGCGAGACGGAGGGAGAGAATTTAAGCCTTTTATTCTCTCCCCCAGTCGGGGCGCTAAGAAAACATGCCAGTGGCATGTTTTTAGCCCCGATCTCGGCGGCTATGCCGCCGTAGCCGACAGCCCCCTCCCAGAGGGGGCCTTTTAACTTTCCACCTTCACCACATAGGCCCCGTCGAAGCCCGCCGCCTCTGCCTTGGCCCGGAAGGCCTCCGCGTTGGCCAGCACCCGGAACGCGCCCACCTGTACCCGGTACAGGGCGTTCTCCTGCGGCTTCTCCTCCGGCACCGACGGTTCCGCCGCCGTGCCGCTGTCATCCTCGGCAGGCGGGACATAGGCCACGTCGAAGTACTCACAGATGGCCTGCACCGTCTCCTCGGCGATCCGCTCCATGTTGTCCACCAGCCATTGTGCCTCCTCCGGGTTATCATGGAATCCGAACTCCGGCAGCACTGCCGGCATGTGGGACGCGCGCAGCTCATAGAGCCGGTCGTCCTCCACCAGCTTGTCCGGCGCACCAGGCGACAGCGGCGCAATACGGTTCTGGATCAGTTTGCCGATGCGGCGGCTCCGGTCGCTGGGATAGCAGTGTACCCGTGTCCCCGCTGCCTTGCCGTTAAAGCCGTTGGTGTGAGGCGCGACGTGCATGTCGGCGGGCCAGTTGTTGGACTCCTTCACCCGGTCGTACATGTTGCCGTACTGGGCATTGATGACCTCAAAGCTGCCGCACCGCAGCAGTCCCCGCTCCATATAGTCGGCGCAGCGCCCCATCTGCTCCTTCTCATTGGTGGTATGCCCGTTCCACAGGGCGCTGGAAGCGTACACATTACTGGCCCGATCCTCCGGGGAGATGTAGATTTTGTATTTCATTTTTCTGCTCCTTTCAAATATTGACCTTTATATCCGGTTGTAGGGGCGGACGACTCTGTCCGCCCGCGCTACCTCTCAGTCAGCGCAGAGCGCTGACAGCTCCCCTTAAAAGGGGAGCCAAGGACGCCCCTCTTGCCTCTCCTTTTAAGGAGAGGTGGCGCGAAGCGCCGGAGAGGTCATCAGCTGTTCCTTCAGCTCCATGATCTCCTCGGCGTACCGTGCGCACCGGTCGGTCAGCTCTTCGATCAGATCGGCGGCAACACCGCACAGGTGGCTCACGCAGGTAACTGCATCCTCGTCGCACTTTGGCTCGAAAGTGCAATTATCGCAGCCATCCTCAGTGCCTGTATCGCACCATCGCAGCGACCGCACGATCTCCTCCCGTGTAGGCTTCTTTTCGTTTTCCATGGTAATCTCCTTTCACGGCGGCCTGAGGGCAGGCCGCCCTACGGATATGTTGAATGGTGGTGATTTCGTAGGGCGGGGTGCCCACACCCCGCCGCCGTTCACTTGTGTCCTTCGGGATCCGGTTGTAGGGGCCGGCGTCCTCGACGGTCCGTTTGGTTCCGCGTCCTGTTGCGGTACCCAAAATTTCCACGCTGCCTTACGGCGGACGCTTGAAATTTTGACCGCGGCCACTCGCTCACTTCGCTGCATCCGCCACAGGCGGCGCTCAGTTCGCTCCCCACCGCTTTTCCAGCATCTTCCTCGTCTCCGGGTCGGCCCGGCTGTAGTCCTCCCACATATCCGGCGTCCAGTGGCTCCTGTCGCCGCCGGTCTCTTCCACGGTGTATTGCTGCTGGCTTCGGGCCATGTGGGCGATGGCGGCCGCGATCACAAGGTCGTCATGCTGACCCTCCGCCGCCTGGGGCTTCCGGTTCTTGTCGTACACGAATACGATCATCTCGCCCAGCGTCCACCGGCTCTTTATCACCTGCGGCGCTTCCTCCATCACCGTGTGCAGCTCCGCCAGCATCTGGGGCCGGGTGGCGGGTGATGTCTGCCACCCGAAGGCCTTCACCATGGACTTGAGATAGGTGTCGAATCTCTCCCGCTGGTAGAGCTTGGGATAATTCCATTCCTCCAGCTTCCGCTCCGGATAGGTGGAAAAGTTCACCTCGATGGCGGCCAGCGCCGCGCCATAGTACATGCCCAGACAATACACCTGCCGGGCATACAGGATCTCCGATTGCCGCTGCTGCAGCTCCGCCACCTGCTCACCGGTGCGGTTGTCCAGCACATGGGCCGTGAAGCAGTCGCTGCCCTCACCCGCCGTGTCGCCGCCCAGCACATAGGGTACGCCCTGCTCCGGCTCCTTCCAGATGCGGACGGCGCCGTCTGCAGCGGGGGTGAACTTCCAGTTCCGGGGCTTCTCGCCCTGCTCCTCCACCGCGTCGTAGGTGAACCACCCGGTGACCAGCGGCTCCGGCGCGTGCATCTGCTGCACACTCAGCGCCTGATTGTCAAAGAACGGCGTGCCGCTCAACAGAAAAGCCTCCGCCGGGGTGTTGGGGTACTCCTGCCGGAATTTGTCCACGCTGCTGCCGCAGTTGGCCCGGATGCACCACCGCCGCCATTGCAGCTGCTCCCCGTCCAATCCGAAATCCCGTTGAAGCTGCCGCTCCTCCTCCGTCCACTCCGTACCGGGCGGCACCGCCATGCGGTAGCCCTTCTCCAGATACCACGGCAAAAATACCGGGATCCATTCGTTGGTGCCGTTCTCCGCCCCGTCCCACAGCTCCTTGAAGTGGTCGTAGCCGTTGGCGGTGGATTCAATCACCACCATCGTGCTGGGATCATTGGGAACCGACTGCATAATGCCCAGCAGCAGATCCTTCTTGTCTTTCGGCCAAAAGGCGTACTCGGAAATATGTACATTTGTCAGCGTGTCCGATCGGCCAACGCCGCCGCTGCCCGCCGTCTGGCACCGGATGGAACTGCGCAGGCCCGGCCGCCGCGCCTTGACTTTCCGGTCTCTGGCCGGGTTTTCAAATACCAGCTCCTTGGCGTTGCTGTTCTTGCGCATGGGCTGCACCCGCCGGGGCAGGCAGTCGTAAAAGAGCTTGTTCATCTTGAACAGGTTGCTGGTGGCGCTGGCGTCATGGGCCACGATCAGGGTCTTCACGTTGGGCCGTGTGGCCGCGTCCTGGAACATCAGTCCCTCCGTCACCGTGGAGATGCCCTCCTGCCGCCCTTTCAGCACAATGATGCGGATGGGCTTGCCCAGAGCCGCCTGCTGCCGGATCACGGCGTACAGGTTGCTCTGGGCTTCGTTGAACCGCAGCGGCACAAGCGCCTGCTTCTTGGTGCGGATCATCAGCAGGTTTTCACAGTATTCTTTCGGATTCCGCAGATTCATGCCGACGATCCCTCCCTTTGTGATTTATACGGCGGGGCTGGCGGCTCTGCCACGCCCTTGCCTCTCCTTTTAAGGAGAGGTGGCGCGAAGCGCCGGAGAGGTTGTCGTAGGGCGGCCTGCCCACAGGCCGCCGTGTACTTTACCCGAGCCCCAATACTTTCAGCGTCCTCTCCAGCTCTGCCGCGTTGCGGATGCGGTGTCCCTCCACAAAATGCCCGCACGCTTCGGGCGATACGCCGCCCCGTGTCAGCGGAGCGGCCAGCGTGGCAAAGTCGCATAGATAGTCCCCGCCGGTGTGCCGCCATACGCATTTGTAGCAGCGGTTCTCATGTAATTTTTTCATGGTTTGCTCCTTTGGATTTCCTCGTGCAGGCTTCTGCGTAACCTGCCCTGTTGCGGTGCCCAAAATTTCCACGCTGCCTTACGGCGGGCGCTTGAAATTTTGACCGCTGCCACTCGCTCGCTGTGCTTCATCTGCCACTGGCAGCGCACAGCTCACTCCCCCGCACACCGGGCAGGTCATGTCTTATCCTCCGGCGCGGCTGCCCGGATACCGGCATACAGTATGCCGTTCAGCATCTGATAGCGGATCAGGCCCTTGCTCTCCAGCTCCTCCATCAGTATCTCCCGCGCCTTCCGGCGCACCTCCGGCCCGATGGCCTCCGGCTTGTCCGCCGACAGCGGATCACAAATCAACTTACCCCACACAGCAACGATTTTTTCTTTCATGGCAATACCTCCAACGATTTGATGTACCCAGCCGCCTCCCATTCTTCCTTCCTGACGGTCTCCCACCGGTCCCGCGTGCTGCCGTCATCGTAGGTGGTGCGGTACAGCACTTCATATACTTCCTCGTGATGTACGGTCTTGACCTCCGGCACCAGCGCAAAAGCCCCTTCAAACAGGTTGTACTTGTACTGATAATCCGTCTCAATGCTGTCGTAGGCGGCGGTGTACCGCCGGTCTATGGCTTCCCGGCTGACCATTTCGCGTGAAGCGGTGTAGCCGCAAGACACGATCACCAGCAACAACACCATCGCCAGCATGAACAATGCAATGCGTTTTGCTGATTTATTCATCTGAAGATACCTCCGCTTTCTGCGCCGTTCCGTTGGTATACCCACACGCTCGGCAGGTGCTGATATCTGTTTCCGGTGCCCAATCGCACATTCCGCCGCATACCGGACATTCTGCCATCTGGCCTTTTGGGCCAACCGGATCGGGATGCCCGCCGGAGCCATGCAATGCCGCCAGATTAAACCGCAGACCCTCATTTGCCCGCCGCAGCGCTTCGATCTCCCGCCTCTGGCTCTCGATCAGCTCGGCGGCGGCAAACTGCAATTCACTTTCGCAATCATCGCCCGCCGCAGGGCACTCTGTACAGTGTTCGCAAGAATCTTCACCGTTAAATGCACAGCACCGCAGCGCCGTCACAATTTCCTCTCTTTTCATGCGATCCCTCCAATCTGCTGGCTCAGGGCCTGCATGGCCCGGCTCAGTTTCTCCCGCTCGCCCTCCGGCTGCTGCCGCAGCAGCTCCGCCAGTCGGTTCACGTTTTCCACCGTCTGGTCGAACAGCGTTTTGAACTTGATCAGGCCCTCGTTGCCCGATGCCGCCAGCTTCTTCCGGGCGGCTTCCGCTTCGGCCTTGTAGCTCTTGGCGGCGTCCAGCGCCGCGTCCTTTTCCTTGGCGGCAGCGGCAGTCTGCTCCTCGGCCTTCCGCAGGCGCTCCTGCGCATCCTCCAGCGTCTTTTTCGCCTTTTCCACCTGTGCGGCAGCGGCCTTCTCCGCTTCAAGGCGGGCGGCGGCGATCTGCTCCGCGCTGGCGTCCACCGTCTGCACCGCCACCTCCACGGGGCGGGTGCGCAGCTCCTCCAGCTCCTTCCGCACGCGGGCCAGCGCCTCCTGCGCGGCAAGCGCGGTGTCCTTTGCCTCCTGAATGTCAGCGGCGGCTTTCTCGGCCTCCTCCCGTGCGGCGTTCCGCTCGGCAATGGCCTTTTCCAGCTCCTTCACCGTCATGGCGGAAACGGTCTTTTCCTCGCCGTTCACACTGTGCGTTCCGGTGGTGAAATCCTCCCGCTCAGATTCCGGCAAAGCCAGTAATACCAATGCTTTGGAGATACTCAAATCCGCAGATAATGCGGATTTGCCGTACTCCTTCCACAGCCGCATATACTGCTGTGCGCTGCGCTCGGAAAAGGCCACCTTTTCCTCCAGCCATGGCAGCCATTCCCCGTGGGAAAGCTGCGCTTTCGCTTCCACCAGCCGCTTGCCGATCTCCAGAATGGCGCTCCCGGCCTGCCGCTTGTAGAAGTTGATCTCCTCGGTGATGACCTCGATGTCCCGCTCCTCAAAGGCAGCGTCCATCTCGGCCAGCTCGGCCATTTCCGCCGCCGTCATAAATTCACTCATGCCACATCCTCCTTGTGTTTCTTTCTCGGCAGCTTGGGCCTGCCGTCCTTATAGCGCTTGCTGCCGGCGTTCAGCCATTCCAGCCATTCGTCCAGAAATGCCCCATACAGTTTCCGGGCCGGTATCCCCTTCGGATTCTCCGGGCAGCTCGCGCGATCGTTGCGATACCCGTAAACCTGCCGGATCGTGTTCCCATCCATTTCAATCGTGACCAACGGCACATGGGGCTTGTCCCTCCGCCGGAGAAACAGGATTGTCGTCTTGCCTGACAGGTGGCGGTCAGCATAGCCGCCCACGCAGTGCTCCAGCCGCTTGCCCTCCTCCACGATCTCTCCAGCGTTGACCGGGGCGCGGATCAGGAGCGTGTCGCTCCAATAGAGGTATCTGGCGGTCAGCTTTGGCAGCCGCGCCTTGTATTTTGCGTTCGCTTCTGAATTGCGCCGGTTTGCGCAGATCGCGCTCCATGCCGCCGTTACCGTGTCGTGCTTCTCCCAGAAGTCTCTCGGCAGCAGGTGGATGGTATTGCTCAGATCCAGCCCGCACCCGTCTGCCGCCGTGATGTAATCGGCATAGGCGGAAAGCGCGGCATTATTGCTCCAGTGTATTTTCCCGTGACGCCGTATCTTTTCCAAATAGGAAATCAGCTTCGGAATCCGCAGCCCATAACGTTTCATTCTTGGCAGAAGGACACGCAGCGTGCGGTCATCCGCGCAGTCCGCCAGCGCCGCGCACTCCTCCGGCGTCGGTGCTTGTGTCATATCGTGCAGCGCCCGATAGATACGCAGCGCCACCAACGGGCGATCACTCTCTTTCGTGATCGCGTCCAGCTCCTTCACGCCGCACCCAAGGAACACCGCCGGTGTATTGGCGTTCCACTTCACAGCAGCGGCGTTCTTTACGCCCCGCCCTGCCAAGTCCCGGACAGCATCTTGCAGACCCAGCTTTACCAGCCATTCGACCTGCTTCGGATAAAAACAGGCCGCCGTCAGCAGCTCTATAAAGTCGTCGCTGGCGATCCGCACCTGTTCCAGACGGCACCAGCGCAGGGCGCCCTTCTTCAGCTCCGGCAGTCCGATCATGTCATAGCTCTTGCCCAACTCACTGCAAAATCCATAGGGCGAGTGGATATGCCACATACCGCCCTTATGACCGGCATTTTTCCCCGGTGTGTCCTGATAGCTGTAGTCGAAGGGGCCGTCGCTCCACCATACCCGTGTGGCAGCTTCTACCTTTCCCGGCGTAAAGCGGTAAGCGCCCAGCAGCTTCGCCTTTGGCAGCATAGTCAGAACCGGTGCGTTGGTCACTGGTTCCTTGCCTTCGTAATCCTTGAAGCAGTCCCACGCTGTGGCCCACAGTGCCCCGCGCCATTGCCGCAGCACCACCGCCCGCTGGAATTCCCCAAGGGCCTTTCTCCGACCGCTGTAGCGCAGCTCCTTCACCGTGACTTCTTTGCCGCAGTAGGGACACTTTGCCCGCATTTTCGGCGGCGGTGTGTTGTCCCATCTGCTTTGCGGCTCCGGTGTGTGCGGTGCGTGCAAAATACGCAGTTCGTCCGCGTTGTCTGTATCCGGCCTGATGAAAACATGCTTCCGGCAGCAAGTCGTCCACACCTCACCGGTGCTGTTCCGCTTGAAAAGAAACGCCCGGAACAGGGCGTTGATGGCCAATTTTTCCGGATCGCTCAGCTCAGGGGCCAAACGAACCAGTTCCTCCGCTCTTTTCCTGCTGTCCATGGCCATCACCAGAAGTCGGTCAGATCCAGCGTCACGGCCTTAGCAGGCGCAGCCGCCGGAGCTGCCTTTGCGTCGCTCTCGCACAAAGCGATTCGCATTGTCATGGTCACATCGCAGCCGGGAAAATAGAACGCCGCCGCTTTCTGATAGGCTTTCAGGTCGCTGATGCAGCTCCCCACACCCTCGCATACCTTTTTCAGGCAGTCCGCAAAGCTGCCGCCCTGTACCACCGCTTGGGCAAATTCCGCGTCCTGACGGCAGAACTCCTCCAATGCAGCGCGTACCTCCCGCTTAATGACGCTCTCCTTCTGGCCGGTCACTTTCTTTTCTTCCTCTGCCAGCTTTTTCAGCGCCGCAGTGAGAAAATCGTAGTTGCTCATACCAATATCCTCC
Organism: uncultured Oscillospiraceae bacterium; assembly: GCA_934597345.1. Classification (GTDB taxonomy): domain Bacteria; phylum Bacillota; class Clostridia; order Oscillospirales; family Oscillospiraceae; genus Vescimonas. Next base: position 6,883 of record CAKTRJ010000002.1, on the reverse strand, counting down.
TCTTTTCGTTACGCTTTCGAACTCTTCCGGATGTAATGCCGCTGCCAGTAGCGCCGCTCGGCAGCCTGCGCGTTCTGCTCCTCGGTGGCACGGATCATCCGGCATGGCTCGCACTCCACGCCGGGCGCGTTGAAATGCTTGCCGCACCGGCAGCACACATTGCGGATCACCACGGTTTTCCGCACCAGCTCGCACTGGCAGAAGATCTTCGCCCATGGCACGTCCCAGAACTTCGCCGCCTGTACGGTGGCCTGTTCCCAGTCCGCCGCCACCACCGGCACCTGCACATGGCCCGGCGCTTTGATGAACCACAGATATTCCTTCGGCTTCGCCGCCATGATGTTCACCTCCTCGTTATGTACTCCTTTTCCCTTCGTAGGGGCCGGCGTCCTCGACGGCCCGCTCTTCGTAGGGCGGGGTGCCCTCACCCCGCCGCTTTCTGACAGTCTGTGCAGTGGTTTATCGACGTGCTTTCAAAGTTAAGATGGATGCTGCGGCGGCATAGCCGCCGCGATCGGAGGCTAAAAACATGCCACCGGCATGTTTTCTTAACGCCCCGACATGAGGGCAGCGTGTTGTGCAGCCCGCGCCCCTGTCCGGGCAGTCCTTTACGCATGGGCTGCCATGATAGCCTTGGCCGCTCATTTCCGGTTCTCCAGCTTGTCCACCAGACGGAGGACGCCGCTGGCCAGCTGCCACGCGCCCACGATCAGGCAAATGTACGTCAGCGCCGTCATACGTCCACCGCCCCCATCAGCATTTCGTCCCATGTGGCGATCCGGTCACTGCCCGCCACCTGCACCTGATACTGCCAGAAGCCGTTTTTCTTCGTGGCCCGCAGTACAGTGCCCTCCGGCGCGTGCCCTCCGTTCTCCTCGCAGGCCCTTGGCGCGAAGTTGACCACCCGGTCACCCTCGGCGAACTTCGCGCCCCGGTTCTTTTTCTTCCTGCCCATCTGATATCCTCCTTTGTGTATGTAGTTGCCTTTACAGCGTTGATTCCGTAGGGGCGGGGTTCTACCCCGCCCGGCTACCTCTCAGTCAGCGCAGAGCGCTGACAGCTCCCCTTTTAAGGGGAGCCAAGGACGCACCCCTCTTGCCTCTCCTTTTAAGGAGAGGTGGCGCGAAGCGCCGGAGAGGTCATCGTAGGGGCGGGGTGCCCTCGCAGTGAAATAAGTGCCCTTGGGGTACACCCCGCCGCAATCTGATGGCCGCTCCCTCACTGTGCGGCCGCCGACCGCTTTTCCTCCACCGGATAGAAATGCGCCTGCCCGGCAAACCGCACGTTCAGCAGCGTCACGTTGATCATCGTGGCCAGCCTGCGCCGCTGCTCCGGCGTCAGCGTGTCCACATCCGTCTCCACGCCGTTCACCTTCACATACGCTTTCACCGTGATCGGCGGCCGTTCCTTCTTCGCCATGCAGCGTCACTCCTTTCCTGATAGTCTGAGCCTATGCCATGGTGGGATTGTCCTATGGCTTCTTGCCTGTCTTTTACAAATGTGATACGATACCTCTCGAAAGGAGGTAAAAATATGTCATTCTGTGAAATGCTTCTGATTTTCCGCGACCCCGTTCCGGACTCTTTGATTCCCGATCTACTTTCCGAGGGCATCATTGACGCAGCTGAACCGATTTTCGAGCGCTCTTACCAGATCGCCGCAGCCTGCTCACCCAGCGACCTGCGATACGATCTGAAGCGGCGTCTGTCGGATACCGCCGTCTATGCCCTTGCTGCAGTCAAGCACGGCTCTGTTGTTGTCGACTTGACCGCAGACGGATAAGCGCCTTGCGCATTCCGTGATTGTCCCGCCGTTTTCGGCGGGACTTTCCTTTTTCCGGACTGAACCACCGCCGGACGGTCACGGTGCCATCCCCGTGGTGGTGGATCGTCTCATGCATACATAGCATTGGCCCCCTCACCTCCTCCCTGTCGTTTCTGCGTCGATCGTCAGCAGCAGATCAAGCAGCTCGCCCATGTCCATCTTCAAGGCTGGTGCGATAATGGCCGTTGACAAGAAAGCTGACCTTTTGCCTTTGCCAGCCCATTGCGGCGGCAAAGGCTTTTTCTGTGCCGTACACGGCCTTGATCTGTGCTTTCAGCTTCGCCATAGCCACCCTTTTTGTCATCTGGCTCACCCGGCATTTCTGTATGCGCGGTAGCTCTCGCTCATCCCGGAGACGCCGACAGCGTCGCCCAACTGCGCCTGTGTAAGCCCGCGAGACTCTCGCAAACTCCTGATGTTTTCGCCGATGGTCATAAGCATCACCCCGAACTTTTTGGATACTTGTTAAGAACCCAGATTGCCTCCCGCATCATATCCGCTTTTTCGTCCTCACTACCGTTGCGGTAGATTTCTAAGAGCTGCTTCTCCTGCGGTGTCAAATCGGTTGTCGTCACTTCTTCTGGTGTCATGCACTCCTCCATTTGCACTGCGTATCAGCCGCCGCCGGATCGCGGCCTGTTCCTCTGCGCTGGCCATGCGGAAGTCCTCAATGAAGCGTTCCTCGTCTGGCGTCAGTTCTACCTCATCCTCAAACAACAGCACCGCCGGGTGAATGTCGAAATATGTGCCGATGCGGGCGGCGGCGTCCACTGTCGGCTGAAGCGCTCCTTTCTCCCATGCGATCACGGTGGATTCTCTTACGCCTGCCACCTCGCCCATCTCCTGTTCGCTCAGCCCCCACGTTTCCCGCAGGTTCTTTTCGTTTGCCGCGAAGCGAATTGGGTATGTCCTGATGCTCAGTCTCGCCATATGGTTTCCTCCCTACCATTATTTACAAATTGTTCATAGAAAGTTTGCTGTACGCAATATCAAATAGTTGCACGGTTGCGACCTTTGTGCTATAATACAAGTGTCCTTGAAAGAGGGCACGTCTCCTTCCCGCTCATGCTGTCCGCCTCCCCGCCCCGTTGTATCTATCAACGAAAGGAGGTGAACCTTATGCGTGACTATGAAGCAATCGCTCAAGCGGCTGAAAAGGCAATCCGTGAAGCAATCGGACACCCCGCCGGAACCGCTACCCCTGAGCAGTTTTCACACATTATTGCCATGGGGATCGTTTCTGCTATGCAGGAACAGGAACGTCAGGATAACGCCTGACACGGAGTTAAACAGTCGAGGCTACCCGCCCCTCGGCTGTTTTTTCATGCCCTCTTTCAAGAGCACTTGCATAAATGCGAGTTTTTATCCAAAAAAAACGGCAACGGCTTGTTCTTTGGTCATCCTTGTTCGCTTTGCGATCTTTTCGGCTTGCTCTACAGTGAACTTTCCGCCGCCGGACTTAAACTTTCGGTATAAGGTCGATTTATTCATTCCGGCACCAGCTGCGACTTCTTCCATCGTTACATCATTCTTTTTTGCAATCTCCTTCAAGAGCTTCACATTCGCACTCATGTTATGTTCCTCCTCTCTTGCATAAATGCGAGTTTCTATTGTTTTTATATCACAACCATTTTCGCTTGTCAATACAAAAATATCATTTTTGCGATTTTTCTATTGCATTTTTGCGAAAGCTGTGCTATTTATATGCTGAGGTGATTTTATGACTGTTGGAGAACGCATACGAGACCGGCGAAAGCAGTTGGGCCTTTCCGCTGAATATATCGCAGAACGACTCGATTGTTCCCCCGCTACCATATACCGTTACGAAAACGGATATATTGAAAAAATGCCTATTGATTCCATCTTGCCAATCGCAAAGATTCTGCTGGTCTCTCCTGCCTACTTGATGGGCTGGGAAGACGAAAGCGGTGTTCAAAATGTTGCTGACGGTCTTTCCAGCGACGAATCGAAGCTGGTGGACACTTATCGCAGCGTTACGGAGCAGGGGCAGCAGGAGATGATGGCCCACGCCGATTACATCGGGGAGCGCTACAAGAAAAACCCCTCCGCGTCCGCCGACAAGGCAATGTGATCTATTGTGATTTCAAACGCCCATAAACAAAAAACCAGCCCGCCCCGGTTCCCCGGAACGGGCTGGTGTGTAGCTATTCTATTTTCCCTTCGGTTTCCAGTTGGGATTATACCGTTTGCATGCGGTCTCCAGCTTGCGGAAGTCGCAGCAGACCTTTTCATAGAACGGATTTTTTCCACTCACTTGCTTCGCGTATGTATTGATGGCGCGGCGCTCTATGATGTCTTTGTTCTTGGAACAGTAGTGGAACTGTTTCAGCAGCAGCGTCTGATACGCTTTGTCCGTCTCTGCGGCAATGTCAAATTCGATCAATTGCCCCTGTTTTACCGGCACCATGTTATTAAAGCCCATGATGCCCAACCGGCCTTCATCCAGTTTCAGGATGGGGCCGCCGGATCTGATATTGGCGTGGTTCGGCTTCGGCGATTCCAGCGGCACATAATAGTTTTGCCCGTTGACCTTCAGCACGACCCCCACATAGGGACGCCGCTCACCCTTGTTGAACTGTACCCGTCTGTCCGTTCTGTGGAGATATGCGATGTATTCTTCTTTGATGTGATAAAACTTCAAATAGCCCATCCGTTATCCTCCGTCGAAAGAAATGCGGGATAGCAGAGCCATCCCGCATTTTTTAGTTCCCCACTCACGGCAGGGGCTCGCCGCTTTTTTCGTTCTCTATTTTCGGTAAGAGCTCACCGCTTTTTTCGTTCCCCACTTTTTCAGGCAGGCAGGGGCTCGCCTCTTTCGGGCAGATGGAGATTGACGCGAGTCAATTCTTATCTGACCAGAAGCTTTCGCTTCTGGTGTTCATAGTATATTACGTCTGTTCAATTTTGTAAACACTTATTTTGTAAATTTTTGCGCAATTTGTGACCTTTTTTACCCATTTGTGTAAATAGATGCATTCTAAGGAGGTGTCCTATGATAGACTACAAAACCGCTGCGGCCTATATCCGTGTGTCCACCGACGATCAGGTGGAGCTCTCCCCCGCCTCTCAGCTGGTGGAGATCCGCAAGTGGGGCGCCGCCAACGGCTACCTGATACCAGATGAATATGTGTTCGTGGATGAAGCCAAGTCCGGCCGGAAGGTCACAGGCCGGGATGACTTCCGCCGCCTGATCGCCACCGCCAAAACGAAGCCCAAACCCTTTGACGCCATCCTGCTGTGGAAGTTCTCCCGCTTCGCCCGCAACCGCGACGATGCCGTGTACTACAAGAGCATCCTCCGCAAGCAGTTGAAAATCGATGTGATCTCCATTAAAGAGCCTATCGAAGATGGCAAAATGGGCGTCATCATGGAATCCATGATCGAGGCCATGGACGAGTATTACTCCATCAATCTGGCCGAGGATGTCAAGCGCGGTATGGAGGAAAAGCACCGCCGTGGAGAGGTGCAAACGCCTCCCTCCTTTGGCTACAAGGTGGAGGATCACCGGTTCGTCCCCGTTCCGGAGGAGGCTTTCTATGTGCGCGAGATGTTCCGCCGTTTTAATGCCGGTCAGGGCACATATCACATCGCCCGTTGGCTCAACGATATGGGCGTAAAGACTCACCGGGGCAGCGCCTTTGAAAACCGCACCGTTGAATATATCCTTCGCAACCCCGTATATATCGGCAAGCTCCGTTGGAACCCCGCCGGACGCAGCCGTCGGGACTTCAAGGATCCCAATATCGTTGTTGTCAACGGCTTGCATGAGCCGTTGGTGACGGAAGAAGAATTTCAGACGGCTCAGTCTCGCCTTGACCAGCAAAAGGCCATGCTTCCTTACCACGGCCGCCCCCTGGGCAGCAATAAGGACTGGATCAGCAGTCTGGTTCGCTGCGCCTCCTGCGGTGCTACTTTGGTTTTTTCTAAGCCTAATTTCTGGAAGTGCAATAACTACATCCACGGACGCTGCCGTACCTCACAGCATGTTGGAGGCGATATACTCAAGTCCGCCATTCTCTCCCGGTTGCAGGCGGACGCCGATTCCACCGGTCCCTTTGATTATGACGTGGTACGTCTCTCGCAAAAAGACGGTGATCGGGTGGCCACCCTCAAGGCCCAGCGGCTTTCCATGGGCCGCCGTCTGGTTCGTCTGCGCGAAGCGTTCCTCTCCGGCGTGGATACCATGGATGAATACCGGCAGGCCAAAGAGGAGGTCACCGAGGCCATCCAGAAGATCGACGAAGCCATTGCGGCCGCCAGCGCCGAAAACCGCCGCGTCGGCAATCCTAACATCATGCGCAGCGCCATCCGCGACGCGCTGGCCGTTATCACCGATGAATCCGCCACGCTGGAGCAGCGCTGCACCGCCGCCCACTCCATCATTGACCATATCACATGGGATAAGGCTCAGAATCTCCTCACCATTCACTACCGCCTCCTGCTGGACTGATTTTATTTTTTTACTCACCATAGTAGTCTGTTGCAATATGGTGGCCCGGACGGCGAACTCGGCGCCTCCTTGCGGTATCTCAGCCAGCGCTACTCCATGCCCTATCCGGAGCTGAAGGGCCTGCTGACCGACATCGGCACAGAGGAGCTGGGGCATCTGGAGATGATCGGCACCATCGTGCATCAGCTGACCCGGAATCTCAGTGAAGAGGATATCAAAACCGGCGGTTTCGACGCCTATTTTGTGGATCACACCGCAGGTGTCTATCCCACGGCGGCCTCCGGCTTCCCGTGGAACGCCGCATCTATGGCCGTCAAGGGCGACCTGATTGCCGATCTGACGGAGGATCTGGCCGCCGATGGTACGACTGCATAAGAACAACGTAGCTGAAAACCCGCAGAAACACTACATTTTTTGTAGGACAAGTTTTCTCACGCTGCGTTATCATAAGAACAACTTGCCACAAAATAACGATAGGACAAGCTGTTTTCAAACAAAACGTACCGCATAGGCGGCGTTTCCCACTTCCACACGGAAGAACAGGAACGCCGCTTTTTTCATGCCCTTTGTTACGCAGTAGGGGCAGAA
>CAKTRJ010000001.1 GCA_934597345.1 uncultured Oscillospiraceae bacterium | reverse complement strand
GAACTTCGTAGGGCGGCATGACCCTGTTGCGGTGCCCCCAATTTCACAGCGGCATCAAAGCCGCCGAAATTGTGACCGCTGCCACTCGCTCACCTCGCTGTATCTGCCACTGGCAGCGCTCGGATCGCTCCCCACATGCCGCCGCGGCGTGTCGACCGGCCACCGATTTCCAAAACCACCCACCACAGAGAAAAGGATGAAATTATGACGGATAAAATACCGTTTTTTGATTTTTTTGACCGCTTCGTGCCGCCCCGTGAGCTGCGGCTGCTGCTGCATGACGCAGCGGTGACCGGCGGCGTGCTGGATCGGGAGAACCGCGCCATGGAGCTGGAGATCCAGTGCGGCGAGGCGCTGCCGGATGCCGCGCAGGAGACGATACGCCAGCTGCTGATGCAGGAGTATGACCTGCGCCACCTGCGGCTGACGGTGCAGACGCCCCAGGCCGCCGCCAAAAAGGCCGGCGGCGGTGAGCTGCTGATGGGCAAGCCCATCAAGGGCAAGGCCATCCCCATGGTGGATCTGAACCCCAAGATGGGCGCCATCGTGGTGGAGGGCAAGGTCTTTGCCGCCGAGATGTACGAGACGCGGCGGCCGGGCCTGTGGTGCCTGACCTTTGACATGACCGACTATGCCGGAAGCGTCACCGTGCGCAAATACATGGACGAAAAGGAGGCAAAGCCGCTGGCGGGCCTCATCAACCCCGGCATGTGGCTGCGCCTGCAGGGCGTGGTGGAGCTGACCCGCGACGGCAAGGACGTGCAGCTGCGGCCCCTGAGCATCGCCAAGATCGGCCACGAGGGCCGCAAGGATACCAGCCCCGAGAAGCGGGTGGAGCTGCATCTCCACACCCGCATGTCCAACATGGACGCACTGACCGATACCGCCAGCGTCATCAAGCAGGCGGCGGCATGGGGCCACCCGGCCATCGCCATCACCGACCACGGCGTGGTGCAGTCCTTCCCCGACGCATGGCATAACGCGGGGAAGATCAAGATCCTCTACGGCGTAGAGGGCTACTTCGTCAACAATCTGGACGACCGCATCGCCGTTCACGGCCAGCAGGATCAGCCCTTTGAGGACGAGATCGTCTGCTTCGATATCGAGACCACGGGCCTGAAGGTCACCACCGAGGCCATCACCGAGATCGGCGCGGTGGTGCTGAAGAACGGCCAGATCACCGACACCTTCCAGACCTTCGTGAACCCCCACCGCCGCCTGACACCGGAGATCATCGGCCTGACCGGCATCACCGACGCCATGCTGGCGGACGCGCCCTCGCTGAAGGAGGCGCTGACGGCGTTCTTGAAGTTCGTGGATGGCCGTCCGCTGGCCGCCCACAACGCGCCCTTTGACATCAGCTTCATCCGGGCCGGCTGCAAAAAGGTGGGCCTGCCCTTTGACCCTACCTATATCGACACGCTGATCCTGGCCCAGAACCTGCTGCCGGAGCTGCATAAGTACAAGCTGGACATTGTAGCGGAGCACCTTGACCTGCCCGCCTTCAACCACCACCGGGCGTCGGACGACGCCGGGATGGTGGGCTATATGCTAATCCCCTTCTTTGAGAAGATGCGCAATGAGCTGCACATCGACCATATCCAGCAGATCAACGGCCGGATGACCCGCCTGCGGCCCCAGGGCAGCCGCTCCAACCGCTTCCCCAAGCACATCATCATTCTGGCCAAGAACAAGCTGGGCCTGAAGCACCTGTATCAGCTGATCAGCGCCTCCAACCTGAAGTATTTCCACCGTGTGCCCACCATTCCCAAGACGGAGCTGGTGGCCCACCGGGAGGGGCTGATCATCGGCTCCGCCTGCGAGGCGGGCGAGCTGTTCCGGGCGGTATCCGAGCACCGGGAATGGGCCGAGCTGAAGCGGATCGCCAGCTTTTATGACTATCTGGAGATCCAGCCCATCTGCAACAACATGTTCATGCTGCGCAACGGCGACGTGCAGTCGGAGGAGGAGCTGCGGGACTTCAACCGCACCATCGTCCGTCTGGGCGAGGAGCTGGGCAAGCCGGTGTGCGCCACCGGCGACGTGCATTTTCAGGAGCCGGAGGATGAGATCTACCGCCATATCCTGCTGGCCAGCAAGAAATTCTCCGACGCCGACGCACCGCTGCCCATCTATTTCAAGACCACCGACGAGATGCTGGAGGAATTCTCCTATCTGGGCGTGGAAAAGGCCCACGAGGTGGTCATCGACAACCCACGAAAGATTGCCGACCTCATTGAGGAGATCGAACTGCTGCCGCCGGGCCAGCTGTTCCCGCCGCGCCTTGAAAACTCCGAGCAGGAGCTGTATGACCGGGTATGGAGCAAGTGCCACGCCATGTACGGCGAGAACCCGCCCCAGCTGATCGTGGATCGCCTGAACGTGGAGCTGAACAGTATTCTGGGCAAGTACGACGTGGTGTACATGTCCGCCCAGAAGCTGGTGCAGCGGAGCCTGGAAAATGGCTATCTGGTGGGCTCACGAGGCTCCGTGGGCTCCTCGCTGGTGGCCTATATGTCCGGCATTACCGAGGTGAACTCCCTGCCGCCTCACTACTACTGTCCGGAGTGCCAGTATGTGGAATTCCAGACCGATCCCCAGTACGGCTGCGGCGCGGATATGCCCGACAAGATGTGCCCCAAATGCGGCACGAAGCTGAAAAAGGACGGCTTTGACATCCCCTTCGAGACCTTCCTGGGCTACGGCGGCGGAAAGGTGCCCGATATCGACCTGAACTTCTCCGGCGAGTATCAGGCCCGCGCTCACCGCCACGCCATCGAGATGTTCGGCGCCACCCAGGTGTTCCGAGCCGGTACCATCGGTACGCTGGCGGAAAAGACCGCCTTCGGCATGGTAAAGAAGTATCTGGAGGAGAAGGGCGAGACTGCCTCCAACGCGGAGATGAACCGCCTGACCCAGGGCTGCGTGGGCGTGCGCCGCACCACGGGCCAGCACCCCGGCGGTCTGGTGGTGGTGCCTGACGACATGGACGTGGAGGATTTCACCGCCGTGCAGCACCCTGCCGACGACGCGGGCAGCGACACCGTCACCACCCATTTTGAATACCACTGCATGGAGGATAACCTGCTGAAGCTGGACATGCTGGGACACGATGACCCCACCATGATCAAGTACATGGAGGATCTCACCGGCGTCAACGCCCGCCAGATCCCGCTGGACGATCCGGACACCATGTCCATCTTCATCTCCTCCAGGGTGCTGGGATATGAGAATGACGAGATCCTCGGCCCTACCGGCGCCGTGGCCATCCCGGAATTCAATACCCACTTTACCCGCCAGATGCTGGTGGACACCCAGCCCACCAACTTCAACACGCTGGTGCGTCTGTCCGGCTTCTCCCACGGCACCGACGTGTGGCTGGGCAACGCCCGCGAGCTGATCGTCAGCGGTACAGCCACCGTCCTGGAGACGGTGGGCTGCCGTGACGATATCATGCTGTATCTGATCTCCATGGGCCTTGACCCCAAGATGAGCTTCAAGATCATGGAGGCCGTCCGTAAGGGCAAAGTGAAGAAAAAGGGTTTTGAGGACGGCTGGGAGGAGGCCATGCGGGAGCACAATGTGCCGGACTGGTACATCGAGTCTTTGGCCAAGATCGGCTATCTGTTCCCCAAGGCCCACGCCGTTGCTTATGTAACGATGGCCTTCCGCATCGCGTGGTTCAAGGTGCATAAGCCGCTGGCCTTCTATGCCACCTTCTTCTCCATCCGGGCCAAGGCCTTCGACGCGGAGTACTGCTGCGCTGGACTGGACGCGGTGAAGCGGAAGATCCGGGAGATCGAAAACAACAAGGACGCCACCAACGTGGAACAGGATCTGATGGTGACGCTGGAGGTGTGCTACGAGTTCTATCTCCGGGGCTTCCACTTTGACACCATCGACATCTACAAGTCCGACGCTACCCACTTCATCATCACGGAGAACGGCCTGCTGCCACCCTTCGTGTCGGTACACGGTCTGGGCGAGGCGGCGGCCCTGGCCACGGTGGAGCAGCGCAAGGGCAAGGATTTCATCTCCATCGAGGAGTTCTCCACCACCTGCAACAAGCTCAGTAAGACCCATATCGAGCAGCTGAAGGCACTGGGTACCTTTGCCGGTATGGCGGAGACCAGTCAGGTCAGCTTCTTCTGAGAACGAAAAAAAGATGACCGGTTTGACCGGTCATCTTTTTTTGCTTGTATTTGCGGATTTATGCCTTCTTCTTTTCGGGGAACTGGATCTGGGCCAGAACGACGGCGGCAAACATGATGACACAGCCGACGTACTCCCGCACGCTCATCTGCTGGTGCAGGATGATGGCGCCCGCGATCACGGCAAACACGCTCTCCAGACTCAGCAGGATGGTGACCACCGTGGGGTTGGAGTCCTTCTGGGCCAGAATTTGCAGGGTATAGCCCACGCCGGAGGAGAAGATACCCACATACAGAATGGGCAGCGCGCAGCCCAGAATGGCGTTCCAGTCAGGCGCGGCGAAGATGGAGGTTGCCGCAGACACGTCGCCGGTGCCGTTCATGCCCAGGATCACGCACACCACCTTGGCAATGGTGGCCCACACCGCTGCCACAAAGAACTGCACGCAGCTAAGCTTCAGGCCGTCCACAGTGGCGGTAAAGTGGTCGATCACCAGAATGTGAATGGCGAAGCACAGGGCGCACACCAGCACCAGCAGATCGCCGGGAGCCAGAGAGAAGTCACCCTTGATGCACAGCAGATACAGCGCGATCACCGACAGCACCACGGCGATCCATGTGGCCAGATTGACCTTCCGCTTGAAGAACAGGCCGAACACCGGCACCAGCACCACATACAGGGCGGTGATGAAGCCCGCCTTACCGGCGTCTGTACCGGCGGCAAGACCCGCCTGCTGGAAGTTGGAGGCCACCGCCAGCGCCGTACCGCAGCAGATACCGCCGAACCACATCTGGCAGTTGGCGGCCTTGCGCTGGATGGCGGTCAGGCTGGGCTTGTTCTTGTTGACGGCGTCAAAAATGACGATCAGCACCAGCAGCGCCACCACCGCGATATAGGAGCGGATGGCGTTGAAGGTAAAGGTGTCGATGGCGTCGGCGCACAGATCCTGCGCCACAAAAGCGGTGCCCCAGATGAGGGCGGCCAGAATGGGAAACAGCACCTGGCGTACTTGATTGTGTTTCATGGAAGCTTTCCTTTCTGTATGTATGGGGGAATATGGGGGTGCATACCCAAGGCCCCCTCTGAGAGGGGGCTGTCAGCGAAGCTGACTGGGGGAGAGAATCTGAGCTTTTATTCTCTCCCTCCGTCTCGGCTTGCGCCGAGCCACCTCCCTCACAGAGGGAGGCTTTGAATCTGTCTCTTTCCTTTACTCCTTCGGCGGGCCGGAGTGCCATTTGAACTTCCGCTCCGTGCCATGGAGCAGACGGTCGATGTTCTCCCGGTGGCACCAGACCACCAGCACGGAAATGACGAATGCCAGCGCCGTATACAGCCAGTTGTGGCCGTAGAACAGGAACACGGACACCGTCAGGCTGACGCCCGCCGCCACAGAGCCCAGGGACACATACTTGCTCAGCAGCCACAGCGCCGCGAACAGGCCCCAGGCCACAAGGCCCACCTTCCAGCCCAGCATCCACGCCAGCGTGCCGCCGCACAGGATGCCCTTGCCGCCCTTGAAGCCGTAAAAGGCGGGGAACATGTGGCCCAGCTCACAGCCCACACCGGCCAGCAGCAGCCCCAGCGTCCAGTCACCTGCGGCGAAATCCATCAAAAACCCGCCGATCAGGCCCGCCACAACGGTCTTGCCCATGTCCAGCGCGATGACGCCAAGGGCGTATTTCGCGCCGTAGGTGCGGTAAAAGTTGGTCAGGCCCGCGTTGCCGCTGCCGTGGGCACGCACATCGTCCTTGATGACGAAATGGGACACCATCACCGAGCCGTTGAAGCAGCCCAGCAGATAGCCCAGCAGCAGCACAACGGCCGCTATGCCGATGATGACGAAAATGAGCTTCATCCCTCATCCTCTCCCTTCTGGCGGATGGTCATGATAACGGGGGTACCCTCCAGTCCGAACACGCTGCGGATCTGGTTCTCCAGATACCGGCGGTAGGAGAAGTGGAACAGCTTCTTGTCGTTGCAGAACACCACGAAATGGGGCGGCTTGATGCCCACCTGGGTCATGTAATAGATCTTCAGGCGGCGGCCCTTGTCCGTAGGCGGCTGCACGCGGGTCTGGGCATCGGCCAGCACGCTGTTCAGCATGCCGGTGGTGATGCGCATGGAGGCCTGATCGTTGACGTAGTTGATCAGCTCGAAGAGCCGTCCCACCCGCTGGCCCGTCAGGGCGGAGATGAACACGATGGGCGCGTAGGTCATGAAGCTGAGATCCCGGCGGATATCCTCCCGCATGCGATCCATGGTCTTGTCGTCCTTCTCCACGGCGTCCCACTTGTTCACCACGATGATGCAGGCCTTGCCCGCCTCGTGGGCCAGACCGGCCACCTTGGTGTCCTGCTCGGTAACGCCGTCGTTGGCGTCGATCATGATGAGGCACACGTCGCTGCGCTCGATGGCCATGGTGGCCCGCAGGACGCTGTATTTTTCGATATTGTCGTCCACCTTGGACTTTTTCCGCATACCGGCGGTGTCGATGAAGTTGTATTTGCCCTGAGCGTTCTCGAAATAGCTGTCGATGGCGTCGCGGGTGGTGCCCGCCACGTTGCTGACGATGACCCGCTGCTCGCCCAGGATACGGTTGGTCAGGCTGGACTTGCCCACGTTGGGCTTGCCGATGATGGCCACCTGAATGACGTCGGACTCGTCGTCCTCGTCCTCCTCAGGCGGGAAGTACTTCAGGCACTCGTCCAGCAGGTCGCCGGTGCCGTGGCCGTGAACAGCGGACACGGCGATGGGATCGCCCAGTCCCAGGTTGTAGAACTCATAGAAATCCGGATCCACCGTACCGGTGGCGTCCATTTTGTTGACGGCCAGCACAATGGGCTTCTTGCTGCGCTGCAGCATCCCGGCCACCTCCTGATCGGCGGCGGTCATGCCGGTCTTGATGTCGGTGACGAACACGATCACCGTGGCGTTGTCGATGGCGATCTGGGCCTGCTCCCGCATGAAGGACAGAATCTGGTTGTCGGTGCTGGGCTCGATGCCGCCGGTGTCCACCAGGCGGAACTTATGGCCCAGCCACTCGCTTTCGCCGTAAATGCGGTCGCGGGTGACGCCGGGGGTATCCTCCACGATGCTCAGGCGCTTGCCGATCAGCTTATTGAACAGCATGGACTTGCCCACGTTGGGGCGGCCCACGATGGCGATCAAAGGTTTTGCCATAGTTTTTCCCTCCTTTTATCCGATAATGGCTTCCAGCATGGCGTCCAGCAGGGCGCCGCCGTCATCGTCCACGATCTGGACGGGGCTGCCCAGCTCGTGGGACAGCCGCTCCACTGTATAATCATCCAAAAATACGGTCTCGCCGTGGCGCAGCATATGCACCGTCAGCAGCACACGCCGGCCCTTCACCCGGCCTTGCAGCTGCTTTGCGATGTCCTGCCCCGTCAGAAGGCCCGTCACGTCGATGGTGTGGCCGAAGAAATCGTTTTCCACGGCGATCACCTCCGCGTCCAGCCTGGGGAAGTAAGCCCTGGCCTTATCCACCAGCATCTGCATGAAGGGCGCGGCGGCCACGCCGGTGGCGATGGTGAAGGGGCTGGGCGCGGCGTCCGGCTCCTCCATTTTCATGGCGGACAAAAATTCCTGCTCCAGCGACCGCAGCATGCCCACGCCGTTCTCGATCTGGCGGTAGCCCTCGTAATACTCCTCCTCCGGCAGAGGCAGCTCTGCCCGCAGGAACAGCTCGTCGGCGCAGAAGAAGCGCCGGGTGCCGTAGCGCCGCAGGTTCTCCTGCCCGAACTCCTCGGCAATGGCGATGATCTCCCGGGCGCAGTCCTTTTCCACCGGGCGGAGCTTGGCAAGACCCTTGCGGTACTTGGTGATGCCTACCGGCACCAGCGAGCAGCTGGAAAACTGCCAATCCGTCAGGTCCCGCAGGGTGCGGCGCAGCTGATCGCCGTCGTTCCAGCCGGGGCATACCACGATCTGGCCGTTCATGACGATGCCTGCCTGGCAGAAGCGCCGGATGTATTCCAGCGACCGCTCCGCGTTCTTGTTGCCCAGCAGCGTGCAGTGGAGCTGTGGGTCGGTGGCATGAACGGACACGTTGATGGGGCTGATGTGCAGGTCGATGATCCGCTGGGCCTCCCGCTCACTGAGGTTGGTCAGGGTGGTATAGTTGCCCAGCAGGAAGCTGAGCCGCTCGTCGTCGTCCTTGATGTAGAGGGACGGCCGCATGTTGGGCGGCATCTGATCCACAAAGCAGAACAGGCAGTGGTTGGCGCAGCGGTGCATCTCGTCCATCAGATAGGTGGGGAAGTTCAGCCCCAGATCGCGGCCCTCCTCCTTGCGGATGGTGACCGTCCGCTCCTGCCCGTCCTTCATAAGCCGCAGCACCGCCACAGGATCATAGCCGTAAAACCGGTAGTCCAGCACATCCACAATGTGGTGGCCGTTGATCTCCAGCAGCTGTTCGCCCACGGTGATCCCGGCCTTTTCCGCCGGGGAATGGGGATCGATGGATGTGATAACGGTACTCATAACGGCGCTCTCTCCTGTAAAACGGCATAAGGTGGCATGATAACCATAATATTATAGCCATTTTCCCCCTGTAACGCAAGATAAAAACCAAATTTTATACCGTCTTTTGACAGTATATCCGATGCAGGGAGAAAAGTAAAACGCATGATTTCGATGCATGTCATGAAAAATTGGAGGGAAGCGCAAAAAAGTAAGGAGGGAAGAAAAATCTTCCCTCCTAACAAGGACACACGTCGACGGCTTACTTGCCAGCGGCCACGGACTTGATCTCCTTGACCTGACGGCCATTGTAGACACCGCACTCCGGGCACATTCTGTGAGGCAGATGCAGCGCACCACACTTGGGGCATGCCACCAGACCGGGAGTCGCCAGCTTCCAAACGGAGCTGCGTCTCTTATTGCGTCTTTGCTTCGATACTTTTCCCTTAGGGACTGCCATGTTGACACCTCCTTGGTCTTTTAACTGCCGTGAGCAGTAGTATAATAATCAGGTCTCCGCTTACCGATCCTCCAGGAGCTGGGCCAGCTTCGCAAGCCGCGGATCCACCGCCTTCTTGCAGCGGCACGCCTCGTGATTGAGGTTGACGCCGCAGCCGGGACACAGGCCCTTACAATCGGGAGAGCAGAGAGTTTTCGTGTCCATCTCAAGGATAAACGCAGTGCGAGCCACTTCGCCCAAGTCCACCTCATCATTTTCCAGCAGCACGATCTCCTCATCGTCGTCGGACTGCCGTTCCTCTGCCAGCACACACTGGTATGCAACGGTCTTATCCTCGGTAAAGGGTTCCGCACAGCGGTCACAGATGCAGTGGAGCGTCGTACTCGCCTCGAGCGTACACAGCAGGACGCCGGCCTTGTTCCTGATCCGGCCTTCCACAGTGACCGGCTGGGACACGGGGTAGCTGCCGCCGAATTCCAAATCGCTCAGATCCATCTCGAAAGAGAAATCCTGCGCCGCATCCGGCGTATGCAGCAGCTTGTTTACGTTCAAAAGCATAGTACACCTCGCAATGACACGGATAGTATTATAGCGTGAAAAACAAGGGTTGTCAAACCTTTTTTGCAAAAAAGGCGGCATTTTTCACCATATTTTTCTTCCGGTGAATTCCCTTTGACATTTGTGCCGCCCTTGGGTACAATAAGGCAGACCATTCTTTTGGGGAGGTGCGCCCATGCGGGAGCTGACCATCGGAAAAAATGACGCGGGACAGCGGCTTGACCGCTTTGTGGCAAAGTCCCTGCCGCTGCTGCCCTCCGCCCTGCTGCAAAAGTACATCCGGCTCAAACGCATCAAGTGCAACGGCGCGCGGGCGCAGCGGGATCAGCGGCTCCGGGAGGGCGACGTGCTGCAATTATACATCAACGACGAGTTCTTTGACAAGCCCCGCGAGGACAACATGTTCCTGACGCTGTTCAAGCCCAGCCTCACCATCGTGTACGAGGACGAGAACCTGATGCTGCTGGACAAGCGGCCGGGACTGGTGGTACACGCCGATGAGACGGAGAAGGTCAACACCCTCATCAACCACATTCAGGCGTACCTCTACCAGAAACGGGAGTGGAACCCCAAGTGGGAGAACGCCTTCACCCCCGCCCTGTGCAACCGTATTGACCGCAACACCGGCGGCATCGTCATTGCCGCCAAGAACGCCGAGACGCTGCGGATCATCAACGAAAAGATTCGCAGCCGGGAGATGGATAAGCGCTATCTCTGCATCACGGTGGGCGCGCCGCAGCCGCCCAGGGGCCGGGTGGAGGTCTTTCTGGTGAAGGATGAGAAGAAGAAAGAGGTCTCCGTCCGCACAAAGCCCGTCCCCGGCGGCAAGACTGCCATCACCACCTATGAGACGCTGGAGCGCCGGGGCGAGCTGGCGCTGGTGGAGGTGGGGCTGAAGACCGGCCGCACCCATCAGATCCGCGCCACCTTCGCCCACATGGGCTGTCCCCTGCTGGGTGACGGCAAGTATGGCCGGGGCGACGTGAACCGCCGCTACGGCGAGACGCGGCAGGCGCTGTACTCCTATAAGCTGACCTTTGACTTTCCAACCGACGCGGGGATACTGAACTATCTCCGGGGCCGTAGCTTCCAGGTGGAAAGTGTCCCCTTCCGTGAAAAGTATTTCGGATAAAAAAACACCCGCATGCCGTGCATGCGGGTGTTTTTTTACGGTTTACTCTGCCGCGCTCTCGTTTTCTCTGGCGATCTTTTTGAGCTCCTCTTCCTCCAGAACGCGGTAGGCCACCTTGCCCACCAGCGTCTTGGGCAGCTCATCCCGGAACTCGATGTCGTAGGGCATGGCGTACTTGGCCACATGCTTGCGGCAATAGCCCAGCAGGGCGTCACGGGTGCCCTCGTTGGCCTCCACGCCGGGCTTCAGCATGACGAATGCCTTCACCTTCTGCATCTTGTAGGCATCAGGCACACCAATGACGCAGCTCATCTGCACCATCTCGTTGGCGTCCAGAATGTTCTCGATCTGGCCGGGATACACGTTGTAGCCGGAGGAGATGATCATGCGCTTGGCGCGGCCCCGGAAGTAGATGAAGCCCTGATCGTCCATGACGCCCAGATCGCCGGTATAGACCCACGTCAGGCCGTCGTCGTGCTTGCGGAGGGTCTTGGCCGTCTCTTCGGGGTGATTCATGTACTCCTTCATGACAGTGGGACCGGCCAGCAGGATCTCTCCCTCTTCGCCGTAGGGCAGCTCCTCATCGGTGCCGGGCTTGACGATCTTGATATAGGTGTCGGGGAAGGGCAGGCCGATGGAGCCCTCCTTATAAATATGGGTAGGCGTCAGGCAGCAGGCGGTGACGGTCTCGGTGGTGCCGTAGCCCTCCCGCACCTGAATGACGGCGTGATGGTCGTACAGGAACTTGTCGAACTTCTTCTTCAGCTCAATGGACAGGCTGTCACCGCCAGAGAACACGCCCTTCAGGCTGCTGAGATCGGCGTTGTCCATGCTGGGCAGGCGCAGCAGCGCCTCATACAGCGTGGGCACACCGGCGATGAAGTTGCACTTGTACTTGACGATCTGCTTGGCATAGCTCTTGGCGGTGAAGCGGGGGATCAGGATGCAGCGGCCGCCCTGAGCCAGCATGGAGTGGACGCACACGCCCAGGCCGAAGCCGTGGAACAGGGGCATGGCGGCCAGCATCCGGTCGCCGGGCCGGAACATGGGATTGGTGGCGATGATCTGCTGGCTGAGGGCGTTGAAGTTGCCGTTGGTCAGCACGATGCCCTTGGTGGTGCCGGTGGTGCCGCCGGAGTACAGGATCACGGCGGGGTCATTGTAGCCCCGCTCCACCCGGAAGTTCTTGTAGAAGCAGAACCGGGACATGTCCATGAATTCCTTCCAGCGGATAACAGGCGCGTCATCGGGGATCTTCTGGATCTTGCGGCCCTCGGTCAGCATATAGCCTGCCCGGATGGTGCGGCTCAGCGCGTCCTTCACCGAGGCGATGATGATGTTGATGATGCCGGTGTTCTGACGGATATGCTCGAACTTGTCATAGAACTGATCCAGCGTGATGGCGGTGGTGGACTGGGACTCGTTGAGATAGAACTCGATCTCCTTTTCCGCCGACAGGGGGTGGATCATGTTGGCGATGCCGCCCACCAGATTCACGGCATAGAACATATAGATGGCCTGGGGGCAGTTGGGCATGGCGATGGTGACCTTGTCGCCGGGCCGCACGCCCAGAGTTTTCAGACTCTTGGCGCACTTTTCGATCTCCTGCACCATCTTGCGGTAGGTGGTGGACTTGCCCATGAAATCGAAGGCGATGTTGTTGGGATACAGCTCGGCCATGTGGGCCACGGCGTCAAACATGCTGCCCTGGAAATAGTCCAGATGCATGGGTACGTCGCCCATATAGTCCTTCCACGGGGTCTTGACTTCACTCATATTGTACTTCCTCCTTCAAAGGCTTCTCCAGCTCCTCGGGGTTCTCCAGCAGGTATTTCAGCAGCTTGACGGACTTGGAATAGTAATAGCCGTCGGCCAGCCGCTCGTCGATGGTCAGGCCCAGATCCAGCGTTTCATGCATGGTGACATTGCCCTGGGCATCGTAGATGGGAGACAGCTTCTTCTCACCGATGATGCAGAACAGGGAGCAAGTGCCCCAGTTGGTCAGGTGGTGATAGCCGCACTTGAGCTTGATGGAGCCCAGGTTGGACAGGGTAACGGAGCTGTAATAGGGGTCGGTGGCCACCATGTCCTTGGGCACCCAGCCGTGCTTATCCAGCCACATAATGAACTTGACGGCAGTCTTGCCCAGCCACCGGGGCAGCTTGTTGAGGATATCCATGTTCTCGGTGGAGGAGTCGGCCTTCTCGCCCCGGCAGGCCTGCACCTGGGAGCGGATGTATTCGTGCACGTCCTCCACGGTGAAATCCTCCTTGCTGTGGAGGAAGGCCAGCGCCTCGGCGCCCTTGTCGGAGAACTGCTTCTTCACCACGAAGGCGGCGGACACCTCGTTGCGCTGATAGAAGTTGCTGTTGACGATGAAGCGGTTCAGCTTGGGCCGCAGGGTGATGGTCTTGAGAAGAGCCGTCACGATCAGGTGGAACATGGTATAGGGGAAGTCCGTCTCCGTCTCGTTCTTCTTGGCGAGGTATGCGTTGATGGCCGTCAGGTCGATGCGCTGGGAGATATAGGCCTCGTTATCGCAGCGGTTGGGGTAGATGATGCCGGTGATGAAGTGCAGGGAATCCAGCTCCCGCAGCAGCCGGCCATCCCGCCGGTCGCCCCGGCGGCGTTTGTATTGCTCCATATGTGTGGGTTTCTCCTTTTTATGTTTGTTTGTAGTTACAGGCTTGATACAATGTTTTGTAGGGCGGGGTGACCACACCCCGCCGCCATTAACCGGAATGTTTTCTTCGCTTGTGCGGCGGCATGTGGTCATGCCGCCGCACGGATGTTTACCAGAGGCACGTCTGGTTCCATCACCGAATACTTAACCAAATATATATTATAGACAAAACTTCCCGATTTGTCAAATTTCCGAAAAAGCGATTGCAATCGCAGGAAGGCTGTGCTACTATAAAAGTACAGAAAACTCAATAATGTATACGTCCCGCGCACAATTGTGAAGGAGGAACTGCTATGCTGACTATGGCAATGCTGCACGACGCCCAGCGCGTACTGTCCGGCGTCATCAACAAGACCCCTGTGATCCCCAGCACCGGCATCACCGACGAGTGCCGCCTGTTCCTGAAGGCCGACTGCCTGCAAAAGACCGGCGCGTTCAAGCTGCGCGGCGCGTATTACAAGATTGCCACGCTGTCTGACGAGGAAAAGGCGAGGGGCGTTATTGCCTGCTCCGCCGGAAACCATGCCCAGGGCGTGGCGTTTGCCGCCCGCGACATGGGCATCCACGCGGTGATCTGCATCCCTCAGGGCGCGCCCCTGTCCAAAATCGAGGCCACCCGCAGCTACGGCGCGGAGGTGGTGCTGGTCCCCGGCGTGTATGACGACGCCTATGCCGAGGCCATCCGGCTGCGGGATGAGAAGGGCTACACCTTCATCCACCCCTTTGACGATTACAGCATCATGGCCGGTCAGGGTACCATCGGTCTGGAGATCCTGGAGCAGCTGCCGGATGTGGACATGATCATCACCGCCATCGGCGGCGGCGGACTGGTATCCGGCGTGGCAAAGGCCGTCAAGGAGCTGAAGCCCTCCTGTCAGGTCATCGGCGTGCAGGCCGAGGGCGCGGCCAGCATGTATGAGGCCCTGCGGCAGAATAAGATCATCACCCTGCCCAAGGTGGGCACCATGGCCGACGGTATTCAGGTCAAGACCGCCGGTGAGCTGACCTTCGACATGTGCCGTCAGTATGTGGACAAGGTGGTCACCGTCAGCGAAAGCGAGATCGCCGCCGCCATCCTGACCATTCTGGAAAAACAGAAGCTCATCACCGAGGGTGCAGGCGCCGTCAGCGTGGCGGCCGTCATGTCCGGCAAGCTGGATGTGAAGGGCAAGACCGTGTGCGCCCTGCTGTCCGGCGGCAACGTGGATGTGACCATGCTGGAGCGCATCATCAAGCACGGCCTGACGGCGGAGGGGCGTATCGCCAGCTTCTCCACCGTGCTGCCCGACCAGCCCAACGCCCTGGCCACCTATCTGGCGGCGCTGTCTCACGAAGGCGTCAACGTGCTGGAGGTGTACCACGAGCGCAGCAGCATGAAGGTAGGCGTGGGCTCCTGCCGCGTCCGCATGGTGGTGGAGACCCGCAATCACGAGCATATCCACCAGCTGTACCAGTATCTGGCTGACCAGGGCTATACCATCAAGGAGTGATATCATGAAGCTTGCCAACGCACTGGCCCAGCGGGCCGACCTCCAACGCCGCATAGCCCAGTTGGGTTCCCGGCTGATGAACAATGCCAAGGTGCAGGAGGGCGAGCAGCCCGCCGAGGAGCCGAAGGAGCTGCTTGCCGAGCTGGAAAGCCTGAGCGCCCAATTGGAGGAGCTGATCTGCCGCATCAACCTGACCAACACCGCCGCCCGCAGCGAAACGGGCGAGAGCCTGACGGCCCTGCTGGCCCGGCGGGACTGCCTGAAAATGAAGCTGGGCCTCTACCGGGAGTTTTTACAGAACGCCAGCGACGTGGTGCCCCGGGGCCTGCGTACCGAGATCAAGATCGTCAGCACTGTGAGGGTGTCCCGGATGCAGAAGCAGGTGGACGATATGTCCCGCGACCTGCGGCTGCTGGAGGAGACCATCCAGTCCCTGAACTGGACAACAGAGCTGCAATAAGTGCATCAAGGAGCCGGGAAAAGGCGGGCGCTATCTCTGAGGCTGAGAATGAGTCCTCGCAGTATGGATGGAGCGGGCGCAGCTCCGGGGTTCGATTCCCCACTGTATGACGCACGCGCCGCATACCGCACACGCGCATCAATACAATGCATCGTTACGACCATGGCGTCGATTTCCCTGGCAGGGTGGGACGGGGGACAATATTTATCTATGCATAGCAAAACAGCCCGTGGAGCAGCGCTCCACGGGCTGTTTTTACGCATGTTCCTGCCGCAGGGTCTCCCGCACCCGCATGAGGGCCTTGCCCAGGATGCTCTCGCCCTGCCACTGGGCGGGATCCTGATGGCGGGGATCGTCCAGCGGGATGCCGATGCCCCAGATGCGGTCGTTGGGAGAGCACTCGGCAATAAGTGCGTCTCCGGTGGCCAGCAGCTGGTGCTTCAGGCCGCTATTTTGGCCGAACTTGGCCAGCAGACCCCGGTAGATGACCTCCTGCCGCACCGCCGCCCACTTGGCGTCGTCATAGGGGGTGATGGCCCGGCCCAGCAGTTTCACCGTCTTGGGATCGGGATCCTCCATCACTCTGGCGGCGGTGGCGGTATCGCCGCAGCACAGGGCCTTCTGATGCATCAGGTACTGCTCCGCGTTGAGGTACGTCACGCCGTCCACGGTGAACACCGCCGGATACCAGTTACTGAACCAGCCGTTGGGGCCGTATTCGTGAAAGAAGCCCACCACATTCCCGGGAATGGGTACGTCCTTCTCCGTGACGGCGAACTCCTCATACAGTTCATAGGTGCGCTGATCCGGCGCGCACAGCGTTACCGCCAGATGTATGTCCGGATGGACCTTGTTCCAGTTCTCCACCGCCACCAGCGCCGCTGGAACGGCGAACTGGGGCGGCCAGCCGCCCTCCGCGCCCAGCGTGGGGATGGCCACGCTGCCGTAGCCGCCGGAGAGGGCCGCGTCCAGCACCTGATGATAGCACGCGGTCAGCGCCGCCGTCTCGTGGGGATGGCCGGCATATACCGGCGGTGTTGCCGGAATACCGCCGCGCCGCGCGGTGTCCGCGTAACAGGCGCAGCCCGCCTGCGGGGCGCTGCCCAAATAGAAGGAAAGCTTCATGTTCAGACCTCCTGTGTTTTTGCCCATTCTATCATATTGCCGGGGAAATCGCAACGCCGCGCCTTGCCCTTTTCCCGGAAAGATGGTATGATACAGAAAAAGCAAGGAGGCACCGCCATGGATATTCCCGCCCGCTGCCGTGACGAGGACGGCTATCTGATCCGCCAGAGCCTGATGACCGATATCCCCTACGGCTGCCGCACGGTGGCAAAGCAGGGCTGCGGCTTCATGGCGGTATATAACGCCGCCCGCTACTTCGCCCAGCCGGTCACGGAGACGGAGGTCTGGCAGTTTTTCCATGAGCGGGTGTTCCTGCGGGGTGTGATGGGCACCACCATCGGCCATGTCTGCCGTGGCGTGTACCGCTTCGGCATGAAGGTCACCGGCCTGCGCTATCGGAATTTAAAGGACGCCGAGGCCGGTATCCTGTGGTACCATACCGGCCGCTCCCGCCACTATGTGCTGGTGCGCCGGTGCGGGGACGGGCGCTACGCCTTCCCCAATTCCTCCGCGCCGGAGCCCATGAGCTTTCCGGATTTCTACAACAGGTATGTCAAACATCTGCGCCTGCCGCCGCTGCATATCGACCTGCCCATTATGTTTACCGTAACGGTGGACAAGCGGGATAAGCGCGGGCGGAGCGGCAGAAAATAGGAAGAACAACAGGAGGTACGACCATGTATAAGAATATTGCCAAGAAGGAAAAGTTGCTGCTGAAGGATCTGGTGGCCTATCAGGAGGGCCAGGTGGTCAGCAAGACGCTGGTGCAGAACGAGCTGATGAGCGTCACCGTGTTTTCCTTCGATCGGGACGAGGAGATCTCCACCCACGCCAGCGGCGGCGACGCCATGGTGACGGTGCTGGAGGGCGTCGGACGCTTTACCGTGGGCGGCGACGTATTCGTGCTGACCGAGGGCGAGACGCTGGTGATGCCCAAGGACGTGCCCCACGCCGTCTATGGACAGGAGCGCTTCAAGATGCTGCTGACGGTGTCGTTCTGAATAAAAATAACGGGCCGAAAACGGCCCGTTATTTTTATAAGACCCTCTTGACAAATGTCCGAAATCGGACTATACTGTGAAAGTCCGATTTCAGACAAACGGAGGAGACACAAATGGAGCAGCGCGGCGCGTTGGCGGCATATAACGAGCTTTATAAGGAGCAGGACGACCTGTACCGGGCGGCGGCCCGCGGCTTCGGACTGTCGGACTGCGCCTTCTGGGTGCTGTACGCCCTGCGGGAGGCGGAGCGTCCCATGACCCAGAGCGGCGTGTGCGCCGCCGTATATCAGCCCAAGCAGACGGTGCATTCCGCTCTGAAAAAGCTGATCGGGGAGGGCTTCCTCCGGCTGACGGAGGGCCGCGACCGCCGCAGCAAGTATCTGGTGCTGACGGAACGGGGCGAGGCGCTGGTCCGCCGCACCGTGGATCCGGTGATGGCGGCGGAGACGGCGGCCATGGACACGCTGACGGAAGCAGAGCGGACACAATTTCTGTCCCTGTGCCGCCGCTATAATACCGCTCTGCGGCAATACCTGCCCCGCGCTGTGGAACAAGACAAGGAGTAAACCATGAAAATACAGTTATCCGATCACTTTACCTATAAAATGCTGCTGCGGTTCGTGCTGCCGTCCATCATCATGATGGTGTTCACCTCCATCTATGGTGTGGTGGACGGCCTGTTCGTGTCCAACTTTGTGGGCAAGACCCCCTTCGCGGCGGTGAACCTGGTGATGCCCTTCATCATGATCTTCGGCGGCATCGGATTCATGTTCGGCACCGGCGGCAGCGCTCTGGTGGCCAAGACCATGGGCGAGGGGGACAAGCACCGGGCCAACCGGTACTTCACCATGATGATCGTTGTTACCCTCATCTGTGGCGTGATCATCTCCACCGTGGGCGTGATCTACATGGAGCCCATCTCCATTTTCCTGGGCGCAGATGAGGAGATGCTGGCGGACTGCGTGCTGTATGGCCGTATCGTGCTGGCTTTCAACACCGCCTTTATGCTGCAGAACGTGTTCCAGAGCTTCCTGATCGCGGCGGAAAAGCCCAAACTGGGCCTGTGGGTCACGGTGGCGGCAGGCGTTACCAATATGGTGCTGGACGCGCTGTTCATGGCGGTGTTCGGCTGGGGCGTGGCCGGCGCGGCCATCGCCACCGGCATCAGTCAGGTGGTGGGCGGCGTGCTGCCGCTGGTGTACTTCCTGCGGCCCAATTCCAGTCTTCTGCACCTGACGAAAACAAAGCTGGAACTGCGTCCCATCTTGCAGGCCAGCGGCAACGGCGCGTCGGAGCTGGTCAGCAACGTGACGGCTTCCGTGGTGGGCATGCTGTACAATTTTCAACTGCTGCGGCTGTCGGGTCAGAACGGCGTGGCGGCCTACGGCGTGCTGATGTATGTGGAGTTCATCTTTGCCGCCGTGTTCATCGGCTACGCCATCGGCTGTGCGCCCATCATCAGCTATCACTTCGGCGCGGGCAACCAGGTTGAGCTGAAAAACCTGCTGAAAAAGAGTGTGCTGCTGATGGGTGTGGGCGGCCTTCTAATGGTAGGCGCGGCCCAGGCGCTGGCCGTTCCCATGGCAAGGCTGTTTGTGGGGTATGATGATGTACTCTGTCAGATGACGGTGCATGCCTTCCGCATCTCCACGGTGGCCTTTGCGCTGGTGGGGTTCAATATCTTCAACTCCTCCTTCTTCACGGCGCTGAACGACGGCATGGTGTCGGCCATCATCTCCTTCCTGCGCACCTTCGTGTTCAAGCTGTCCGCCGTTCTGCTGCTGCCCATGATCTGGGAGCTGGACGGTATCTGGTGGGCCGGTGTGGCGGCGGAGATCTGCGCCTTTGGCGTGGGCCTGGCCTTCCTGCTGGGCAAGCGGAAGAAATATCATTACATGTAAGCAGACGGTTCCCCGCCGCGGCGGGGAACCTTTTTTCATGCAAAAATGTAAAACACACTTGACATTTTCGTGAGGCTGTGGCATCATAAAGTCAAGTAAACTTTACTTTTTGAGGAGGTGCCACATGAAACGCTGGATAAAATGGGTTGCGGCGGCGGTGCTCCTGCTGGCGCTGGTATGGCTCATGGCGGGCCGGGACTATCACGAAAGCGCCATGGTGGAGCAGGACGGCGTCAGGTACTATCTCCGTGCCGACCGTCTGCGGGCTTTCGCAGGCGTCTGCGTATGGGACGGCGAGAGCGATACCGTGGATTACACCATCCCCGACCGTGTGAACGGCGCAAGAGTCACGTCGTTGGGCGGACTCATCTACGGCACCGCTTTCAAAAAGCTGCCCTACGGCTGGGGCGTGGCGCTGCCGGAGACCTTCCGGGGTGCGGAGCGGGTGGGCTTCCTGCCTCAGACGAATGTCACGGAGCTGACGCTGACGGTGCGGCTGCATCTGGGGCGCTATGTGTCCGGGATGGAAAACATCGGCGAGCTTGCCCCCGTGGGCTACTACAGCACCGGGGAGAACTACATTATCCGGCAGAAATGGGTCGTGACCTGCGATGCGCGGAACGAGACCTACTATGCCGAAAACGGACGGCTCTATTACCGTGGCAGCGGCGAGCCGGTGGATCTTTACTATGAAACGGAGTGAGCGGCATGCAGAATCGGGTGGCCCAGCTGCGGAGGGAACAGAATATGCGGCAGGAGGAGCTGGCCAAGGCCGTCGGCATCTCCCGCCAGTCCATCATTGCCATTGAAAAGGGGCGCTCCGTGCCGTCGCTGGAGGTGGCACTGCGCATCGCCCGGTGCTTCGCCGTGCCGGTGGAGACAGTGTTTCTTCCTGCCGAACGGGCGTGGCACCTGCGACCCGAAGCCGACTGTGCCTGTCCGTCTGTCGCGGCCCAGGGCGACCCGTCGCTTTCCGGTCTGACCTACGGCGGCTATCCGCTGCGCTATAACGGCGGCGAGGTCATTGCCGCCTATAACGCCATGTGCCTGCTGGAGCGATGGCAGGAGCTGACGGATGTGATCGGCGAGTTCGAGGATAACGGTCTGCCGCTGCTGGGCGGTGCGCTGGGGACGGATCCCCGCCGTCTGCCGGAGTATTTCGCCGCCCACGGTGTGGACTGCACCCCCTGCAAAAAAGGCGCACTTGTCCCCGGTGTGTATGTATGCAGCTACACCGCCCTGTCGCTGCTGAAGGAAGCACGGGGCCTGCACACAGCAGCGCTGCGGGTCACGGCGGCGGGCGTGGAGGTCTATAACGAGCGCGATGATGCCGCCGTCACGGCCCGATACCCCACCGCCGCGGCGTTCTTCAAGGGAAAGACTGTCGCCGCGCTGTTCCGCGTGACCGCGGGAGAAACGGCGCATTGATGATGACAACAGAGCCTCCGGGACTGTATGGTTCCGGAGGTTTTACATTTTGAGAAATTGCCTATTGACATAGTGGGTAAATCATGCTATCATCAAATCAACCTATAAGACAGGTGGGCAAAAAGAGAAGCAACCACCTGCCAAATGATACACATTCAGGAGGAACGCCATGCAGATCTATGCAGATAACGCGGCCACCACCAAAATGAGCCGCACGGCCATCGACGCGATGCTGCCCTATATGGAAACCTATTTCGGGAACCCCTCCAGCCTGCACACGATCGGGCAGCAGGCGGCGGAGGCTCTGATGAACGCCCGCCAGACCGTGGCCGCATGTCTGGGCTGTCAGCCCCGCGAGATCACCTTCACCTCCGGCGGCAGCGAGGCCGACAATCAGGCCCTCGTCTCCGCCGCCCGTATCGGTGAGCGGAAGGGCAAAAAGCACATCATCTCCACCGCCTTCGAGCATCACGCCATCTTGCACACCCTGAAAAAGCTGGAAAAAGAGGGCTTTGAGGTACAGCTGCTGGACGTGGGCCCCACCGGCACCGTCACTGCACAGCAGGTGGCCGACGCCATCCGGGAGGATACCTGTCTGGTCACCATCATGTACGCCAACAACGAGATCGGCTCCGTCCTGCCCATCCCGGAGATCGGCGCCGTGTGCAAAGAGAAGGGCGTCCTGTTCCACACCGACGCCGTGCAGGCGGCGGGCCACCTTCACATCGACGTGAAGGCCCAGAACATCGACATGCTGTCCCTGTCCGCCCACAAGTTCCACGGCCCCAAGGGCGTGGGCCTGCTGTATGCCCGTCAGGGTATCCCTCTGACCAACATCATCGAGGGCGGCGCTCAGGAGCGGGGCAAGCGGGCCGGTACGGAGAATATCCCCGGCATCGTGTCCATGGCCGCCGCGCTGCAAGAGGCCTGCGCCCACATCGACGAGAACGCCGCCAAAGTGTCCGCCCTGCGGGACAAGCTGATCGCCGGCCTGTCCAAGATCCCCCACTCCGCCGTCAACGGCGACACCGTTCACCGTTTGCCCGGCAACGTGAACTTCTGCTTTGAGGGCATCGAGGGCGAGAGCCTGCTGTTGCTGCTGGACGCCAAGGGCATCTGCGCCAGCTCCGGCAGCGCCTGCACCAGCGGCTCGCTGGATCCCAGCCATGTGCTGCTGGCCATCGGCCGTCCCCACGAGGTGGCCCACGGCTCCCTGCGTCTGAGCCTGTGCGAATGGAACACCGAAGAGGAAGTGGATTACATGCTTCAGGTCATTCCCGAGGTGGTGGCCTATCTGCGGAGCATGTCCCCCGTGTGGAAGGAACTGCTTTCCGGCAAGCGGCAGTTTATTCTTTGATAAAATACGATAAGGAGGATCATATCATGGCTCTTTATACTGATACGGTAATGGATCACTTCATGCATCCCCGGAACGTAGGCGAGATCCCCAACGCCGACGGCGTGGGCGATGTAGGCAACGCCAAGTGCGGCGACATCATGAAGATGTACCTGAAGATCAACGGCAACGTCATCGAGGACGTGAAGTTCGAGACCTTCGGCTGCGGCAGCGCCATCGCCTCCAGCTCCATGGCCACCGAGCTGATCAAGGGCAAAACCATCGACGAGGCGCTGGCCGTCACCAACAAGCAGGTGGTGGACGCCCTGGGCGGTCTGCCCGCCCATAAGCTGCACTGCTCGGTGCTGGCGGAGGAATCCATCAAGTCCGCCGTCAAGGACTACTATGACCGCAACAATATCCCCTACGACAAGAGCAAGTTCCCCGACTGCGACGACTGCGAAGCCTGCCGCATGGTGTGAGGCCGCACAAAGCAGCCGTCTGCCACGGCAGCCTTGTCTGCAAATCACTTCTGCGAAAGAGCGGCGCCAACAGGCACCGCTCTTTTTTCCGTCCTGTGGCTGGATTTACCCCACAAGGGGGGCATAAACTTCGACTCCGGTCAAGCTCGGCAAAAAGAAAAAACCGCCCTGCGGCGGTTTTTTCTTTTTGGAGCTTGTGGCCGGATTCGAACCGGCGACCTGCTCATTACGAGTGAGCTGCTCTGCCAGCTGAGCCACACAAGCATCACAATACAGTCCGGCTCTCAAAAGCCGAGATATATTTTACCATAGTTCCCGCGCCGCGTCAACTCCTATTTTGCGGCTTCGGGCGGTTCTTTCGTCGGGAAATACATAATGTAATCATTTCCCGGTTCCTGCATTTTTTCCGGCAAATCTCAAATTTCTTCTTCTTGCTTCTTCCAGCTTCGGCAAAATCACCAACGGTGCAAAATATGGCAACTCTCCCTTATATCTCCCATTCGCTGTACTTTTTCAACGTTTTTCGACAGGCTCTACTCCTTTACAGCAAGTTTACATAATTTACAACAGCATAATTTCTACAAGGAGTTATCCACACTTTCCACACCTTTTTCCACACTTATGCACAGCAAGTGTTTTCAACGGTATTTGCGGGTTTTCCCTCTTTCTGGAAAACCCGCAAATCTGGTTTGCGCATTTTCAGCACACCCGTTTTTGTTTACATAATTGAATTTCCAAGCAGCTTTGCCGTCATAAAAAATTTCTATTTTATGTAGAATTTTTTATCCCATCAGATACTGCGCCAAGCCCACCACCGGCGGGATGGTCAGCACGGAAAGGGCAGTAAACACCGATACCACGCTGGAGGCCAGCTTCGTATCGCCGCCGAATTTCTGGGCAAACATGCTCAAAAGCGCGGCGGGCGGTGTACTGGCTGCGATCACCGTCACCAGCGCCACGGCGCTGTCCACCCGGAAGACCCAGCAAAGCCCGATGGTCACCAGCGGCACCACCGCCAGACGCAGCGCCAGCGCCAGCCACGAGCGACGGTCGCTGAAGGCGGTGCTGAAATTGGCGTGGCTCAGCTGATAGCCCACCACGATGGTAGGCAGGGGCGTATTCATGTTGGCCAGATAGTTCAGCGGCGTCATGACGATCTCCGGCAGACGCACCGCCAGCAGATACAGCACCATGGCCACCACCACGCTGAGCACGCCGGGATTCAGCAGGATATGCTTCACCTGCAGATTACCGGCGTCGTGGGTAATCATATAGATGCCCGCCGTCCAGCTGAGCACCGTGAACACCACCACATAGGCCGAGCCGTAGAACACGCCGATGCTGCCCAGCAGCGCCAGCATCAGCGGATAGCCCATAAAGCCGCAGTTGGAAAACACCGTACCGAATTGCAGGATGCCGCAGGTGGCGTCCTTCCCCCGCAGGCATATCTTTGCCAGCAGGATACTGACGGCATGGACCGCCACCGCCAGCAGCAGGCACACCAGAAAGTTATGCAGATCCGCCGCGTTCTTCTCCCGCTGGAAGGCCACCACCATCATGGCGGGCGACACCGCGTACATCACCAGATTCGTCATGGCAAGGCTGCCGCGGTCATCCATCAGCTTCGCCTTGCCCAGTACGAAGCCCACCGCCATCAGAGCAAACAGGATCAGCACCTGCTGTCCTACCGTTAAAAATGAACCGATCATTTTCCTTGATCTCCTTTATCCAGATACCGCGAGGTGGCGGCCAGCACCACCAGAAAACCCGCAAAGCCCGCCGCTGTGGTAACCATCAGCATGGTATTGATGCCCGCGCTGTCGATCAGCCGGCCGCCGATGGCGGTCATCACCGCCGGGCCAAGGCCGTTGGAACACACATGGATCAGGCCCTGACCCTTGGCTTGATTGGCACTGTCCAGCCGCTCCGCCACATAGTAGACGCAGGCCGGCAGGAAAATGCCGAACTCAAAGAACTGTATCACCGCCGCGATGTACAGCAGCACCGGCGACCGGGCCACCCAGAACAGCAGGTCCTTCAGCACAAAGGTGGCGGCGCAGATGCGGAACAGCGTCCGCAGGCTCAAGCGCCGGTGCATCCGGTGAAACAGCGCCATGGCGGGCAGCTCCGTAAATGCCGAAACCGCCAGAATGACGCCCATCAAGCCCTCGCCCGCACCCACCTTGTCGGCAATGTGGATCATGTAGGTGTTACAGGCGTTGTGGCCGCCCTGCAGCAGTGCGCAGCCCACCAGCAGCACCGTGAACGCCGGATATTTCCGCAGCAGCTTCGGCAGACTCAGCACCTGCGGCGGCGCGGCCTCCTCCGTTCGGGGCAGCTCCGGCAGCGGATAGCGGAAGCTCCAGATGGACACGATCTGGAGCGCCAGCGTCGCCAGCAGCACCGGCAGGATCACCGTGGGCGAGCGCCGTTCCAGCACAAAGCCCATCACCAGCGCCACGATGGCGTAGGTAGCGGAACCGGTGCCCCGGCCAAGACCGTAGTTCACATTGACGCCCCGCAGGTGATAGGCCATCACCATGCTGTTGAAAAACGGCGACGTACACACCAGCGTCACGCCGATGACGGCATAGCTGACCAGCAGCACCGTTTTCTGCTCCGGTAGCAGCATGATGGCCAGCGCCGCCGCCAGCGTCAGCAGCGAAAGGCCCAGCGCCAGACGGCGGCTGGTCCACCGGGGATCGGCGTCCGACAACGACGCCAGCACCGGCTGGATCAGCAGCGGCAGCAGCAGCGCCAGCGACGTGACCACGCCCAGCGCACTGTTGCTCAGGCCCCAGTACAGCAGCAGCACCGGCCCGAAGCCCCAGATGGCGGAGAATCCGGCAAAATAGCTGCCCTGCATCACGGCATGATGGATATTCACTTGTCTGGCAAGCTTGTCCATAGTGTCTCCCGTGTTAAATAGGTGTAAATCCATATCATACTATCACAAAAGCGAAAACTGTCAAGTACGGAGGTTGTGTTTTTCTGGGAAATGGACTATAATAAAATATTATGTGAAAATTGACCCCACAAGGAGGCCGACCATGAAACTGATGGTTCTTGACGGCAACAGCATCATCAACCGCGCCTTTTACGGCGTGAAGCCCCTGACCACACGGGACGGGCTGTATACCAACGCCATTTTCGGCTTTTTGAACATGCTCCAGCGGTTCATCGACGAGGAACAGCCGGAGGCGCTGTGCGTGGCCTTTGACCGGCGGGAGCCTACCTTCCGCCACGAAGCGGACGCCAACTATAAGGCCACCCGCAAGGGCATGCCCGACGAGCTTGCCCAGCAGATGCCGGTGATGAAGCAGGTGCTGTGCGCCATGTCCATCCCCTGCTACGAGATGGTGGGCTATGAGGCCGACGACCTGCTGGGCACCATCTCCCGCCGGTGTGAAAAGCGGGGCTGGGAGTGCGTCATCGTCACCGGCGACCGGGACAGCCTACAGCTCATCACTGACCGCACGCGGGTGAAGCTGGTGACCTCCCGCATGGGGCAGACCTCCACCACCGATATGACCCCCGCCCTGTTCCGTGAGCAGTACGGCTTTGACCCCATCCATATGATCGACCTGAAGGCCCTGATGGGTGACAGCAGCGACAACATCCCCGGCGTGCCGGGCATCGGTGAAAAGACCGCCACGGCGCTGGTGCAGCGCTACGGCAGCATCAACGCGCTGTACGCCGCCATGCCGGAGGTGGAGGCCAAGCCCGCCGCCCTGCGGAAGCTGGCCGAGGGCGAGGAATCCGCCCGCCGCAGCTACTGGCTGGCCACCATCGTCACCGACGCGCCGCTGGAATTCGACCCGGAGGACGCCCTGCGCCAGCCCTACAAGCCGGAGCTTTACGACCTGTTTGTAAAGCTGGAATTCACCAAGCTCATCCGGAAATACGGCCTGACCCCCGCCGCTCCCACGCCGGAGCCTGCCGCCGCTGCCCATGATGAGAACTATACCGTTATGATCGAGGTCCCCCAGACCGACGAAGACGCGGCGCGGCTCCTTGTCCAGTGGCGCGCTGTGCCCCATGTGGCGGTGTACGGTCTGGATGACCTGCGGGCGCTGGCGGTGGCGTGCGAGCTCGACGACCATCACGGCCTGACGGTCATTCTGCGGACTGACCGGTTCGACGGCGACTGGGACGCCCTGCTGCGGGGCCTGTTCTCCGCCGATATCCCCAAGGTGGCCCACAGCGTGAAGGATCTGACCCGCGCCCTGCTGGAGCGGGGCCTCCCCGCCGAGGGCTTTCTCTTCGACACGGCGCTGGCGGGCTATCTGCTGGACGCCACCGCCGGAGGGTATGACCTCCAGCGGCTGTTCGTGGCCTACTGCGGCGCGGAGCTGCCCGCCCCGGCCCATCTGGCAAAGGACGCCTTCTCTCCGCTCAGCGACACCGCTGCGGAGGAGGCCGCCCTGTGCAGCTATACCAGCGCCGTGGCGGCGCTGTATGAGGTGCTGCCGTCCAAGCTGGAGGAACTGGGCATGACGGCGCTGCTCCATGAGATGGAGCTGCCCCTGTGCCGGGTGCTGGCGGAGATGGAACTGGCAGGCTTCCGCATCGACGGCGCGGCGCTGGCCCGGTTCGGTGAGGATCTGCAGCAGCGCATCGTGGCGCTGGAGCAGTCCATCTACGACATGGCGGGCGAGAAATTCAACATCAACTCCCCCAGACAGCTGGGGATCATCCTCTTTGACAAATTGCAGCTGCCCCACGGCAAGAAAACGAAAACCGGCTGGTCCACCAACGCCGAAGTGCTGGAAAAGCTGCGGTATGAGGCGCCCATCGTGGACAAGGTGCTGGAATATCGGCAGTACACAAAGCTGAAATCCACCTATGCCGACGGTCTGCTGCGGGCGGTGTCCCCCGACGGGCGGGTGCGCACCAGCTTCCAGATGACGGTGACGGCCACGGGCCGTCTCAGCTCCACGGAGCCGAACCTGCAGAACATCCCCACCCGCACCGAGCTGGGCAGCGAAATTCGCCGCCTGTTCGTGGCGGAGGAGGGCAATGTGCTGGTGGACGCGGACTACTCCCAGATCGAGTTGCGGCTGCTGGCCCACATGGCAGGCGATGAAGCCATGCAGCACGCCTTCCTGTCCGGCGAGGATTTCCACACCGTTACGGCGGCCAGGGTGTTCCATGTGCCGGAGACCGAGGTCACCCACCAGATGCGCTCCCGCGCCAAGGCGGTGAACTTCGGCATCGTGTACGGTATGTCCGCCTTCTCTCTCAGTCAGGACATCCATGTGACGGTGGCGGAGGCCAAGGACTATATGGAGCGCTACTTCGCCACCTACCCCGGCGTGAAGCAGTACATGACCGGCATCGTGGAAACGGCCAAGGCGCAGGGCTATGTGGAGACGCTGTACCACCGCCGCCGGGCGCTGCCGGAGCTGAGATCGGCCAATTTCGTCCAGCGCTCCTTCGGTGAGCGTGTGGCGCTGAACATGCCCATTCAGGGCACGGCGGCGGACATCATGAAGCTGGCCATGCTCCGGGTCTATGACCGCCTGCGGCGCGAAAATTTGCAGGCCCTGCTCATCATGCAGGTACACGACGAGCTGATCGTGGAATGCCCGAAGGCAGAGCGGGAAACGGTGGAAAAGCTGCTGCGGCAGGAGATGGAGCAGGTGGCGGCGCTGGCCGTCCCCCTGACCGCCGAGGCACACAGCGGCAAAAACTGGCTGGACGCCAAGGGATAAGGAGCGAATGATGGAAAAGATACAGGTAAAGATCGTGCCCATGAATGCCGATCATCTGGACGAGATCGCGGCGCTGGAGCGGGTGTGCTTCTCCCGCCCGTGGTCGCGGAATATGCTGGCCGAGGAGCTGGAGAACCAGTGCGCCGCCTTTCTGACGGCGCTGGACGCCGTGACCGGCAAGGTGGTGGGCTATGCCGGGCTGCTGGTGGCAGCGGACGAGGGCTACATCACCAACGTGGCGGTTTTCCCGGAATACCGCCGCCAGGGCATCGCCGCCAAGCTTTTGAAGGTGTTCTGCGACTTCGCCGCAGGGCAGCATCTGGCGTTCCTGACGCTGGAGGTACGGCCCAGCAACGCCGCAGCCATCGCCCTCTACCAGTCCTTCGGCTTTACGGAGCGGGGACGGCGGCGCAACTACTATGACCTGCCGAAGGAGGACGCCCTCATTCTGACGCGGGATTTTGAGGAGGCGAACCCATGAACATACTGGCTTTTGAATCCTCCTGCGACGAGACCGCCGTGGCGGTGGTGCAGGATGGCCGCAAGGTGCTGGCCGACGCCATTCTCTCTCAGGCGGACATGCACGCCCTGTATGGCGGCGTGGTGCCGGAGATCGCCTCCCGCAAGCATGTGGAGGCCATTGCCGGTCTGACGGATCAGGCTCTCCGTGACGCGGGACTGACGAAGCAGGACATCGACGCGGTGGCCGTCACCTATGCGCCGGGTCTCATCGGCGCGGTGCTGGTGGGCGTCAGCTTCGCCAAGTCCGCCGCGTGGGCGCTGGGCGTGCCGCTGGTGCCGGTGCACCATGTGCGGGGCCACATCGCGGCCAACTATCTGGCCTTTCCGGAGCTGGAGCCACCGTTTCTGGCGCTGGCCATCTCCGGCGGCAACACGCTGATCGTGGATGTGGCGGACTACACCGACATGAAGGTGCTGGGCGCTACCCGTGACGA
The DNA here is from genome assembly GCA_934597345.1 of uncultured Oscillospiraceae bacterium. Taxonomy (GTDB): domain Bacteria; phylum Bacillota; class Clostridia; order Oscillospirales; family Oscillospiraceae; genus Vescimonas. The sequence continues at coordinate 83,302 of CAKTRJ010000001.1, read as the reverse complement.
TGCGGCGGGCGAGTGCTTCGACAAGGCCGCCCGCGTGCTGGGTCTCCCCTACCCCGGCGGCAAGCCCATGGATCAGCTGGCCCAGCAGTCGGCAGGCAGCGTCTATACCCTGCCCCGCGCCCATGTGGACGGCGCGCCGCTGGACATGAGCTTTTCCGGGCTGAAAACCGCCGTGGTGAATCTGGCCCACAACGCCCAGCAGAAGGGCGAACCGCTGGACGAGCCCGCGCTGGCCCGTGACTTCACACAGGCCGTCAGCGATGAGCTGACAGAGCGTGCGGCGCTGGCGCTGGAGCAGACGGGCCGCACCGTACTGGTGGCGGCAGGCGGCGTGGCCGCCAACTCCATCATCCGCGCCGACCTGCAAAGGCTGTGCGAAAAACGTGGCGTGAAGCTGTATCTCCCGCCGCTGAAATGGTGCGGCGATAACGGCGCCATGATCGGCGCCCAGGGCTACTATGAGTACATGTCCGGTGTCCGGGGCGATATGACCCTGAACGGCTACGCCACCATGGAGCTGGACAATGTGATTTTCTGAGAATATCCTCCCCAGGCACTTTGCGTCAAAAGAGGCTCTGACCATCGGTCAGAGCCTCTTCCTTATTCATATACATCCACATACACACCGTCGGTGTAGATCTGTACGGCGGATACGCCCTCCAGGGACAGCAGCGAGGCCGCGACACCCTGCTCCATCTCACCTGCGGCATCCGCACCCATGGCCGCAATCATCTCGGACGGCAGGTTCAGCTGGCACACGCCATCCTCCACCCGGACGGTCAGACCGGTGAAGTCCTCCGGCAGCAGCGGCTGCAAGCCCTCCTGAGATGGGCCGTCCGCCAGCGCCGCAAGCACCACATCCGCCGCCGACTGGCCCTCATACTGGGTCAGCAGCCGTTCCTCCGCCGTCAGCGTCCCGCTTTCGTCGGGGAAATACAGCTGTGCCGTCAGCGTCCGCACCACGTCGTCCATGGAGGTCAGCAGCACATCGCCCGCCAGGAACATATTGCTGTCACGATAGGCCAGTTCCTGCCCGTTGACGGTGATATGCACGGCATAGACGCCCTCCAACTGGGTCAGGGACAGCGTCACGCAGTAGTCGGCAATGGTCAGGGCCATGCCGCTGAGCTGGCCGTAGCTTCCGGCAAAGTCCACCCACGCGGTGCCGCCCTTCATGTCCACAGAGCGCAGCGTCGTTCCGGAGGGAATGGGCGTTCTGAACCCCTTTTCCTGACACTCGCCCATCAGCAGGGCCAGCACCGCCTCCGCCCGCGCCGCTTTGTCGCCCTCCGGCAGCGTATCCCAATCCACGATCACATGGTCGATGGCGTCGCCGCCCCGGTGGGTATCCAGCGCTGCGGCGTAGTACAGGCGAAAGCCATCCCTTTCCCCGGTGCTCTTCACGGCGGCGCAGCCCGCCAGCAGGCACAGGCTCAGCGCCAGCGCCATCAGCATCCGAAGCTTCCTCATTCCGTCTCACCGCCTTCCTGCGCACGGGGCAGCCGGACGGTGAACACCGTACCGCCGCTCTCCCGGGCCGCCGCGGTGATGCGGCCGCCCCGGCTCTCCACCGTATCCTTCACGATGGACAGGCCCAGTCCCGTACCGCCGATGGCCCGTGAACGCATCTTGTCCACCCGGTAGAACCGCTCGAAAATATGGGGCAGATCATCCTCCGGGATGCCGATACCGTTATCCTCCACCGTCATTACCACCCAGTCATCCTCCACCCGGGCGGCGGCATGGACAAAGCCGTCGGTGCCGGAGTATTTGATGCCGTTGTCCATCAGGTTATAGAGGATCTGGTGCACGTCGTCCTCCGTGGCCAGCGCCACCGTATTCTCCGCCGCCTCATAGGTCAGCGTCACGTTCTTCTCCCGGGCCAGAATGGCCAGCATACGGGCCACCCGCTCCAATACCGGGGCCACCTTCACCGGCGCCACCGGCTGCACCGCGCCGCTGTCCAGCCGCGTCAGCCGCAGCAGATTCTCCGTGATGCGGGTCAGGCGCTCCGCCTCCCGGCCGATGTCGCCCACGAACTCGCGGGTGGTATCGGGGTCTATGTCGCCGGTCTGCAAAATGGAATCCGTCAGCAGCCGGATACCGGCCAGCGGCGTTTTCAGCTCGTGGCTGGCGTCGGAAACGAACCGGCGGCGGGCATCCTCGGTAGTTTGCAGCCGGTCCGTCAGGCTGTTGAACTCCGCCGCGATCTGGCCAATCTCGTCGCTGCCCTTTACGGCGGCGCGGTGGCTGTACGCGCCCTCCCGCACCTTGCGGATGGCCGACAGCAGATCGGTGATCTGGGCAGTCAGCACCCGGCTCAGCAGGATCGACAGCAGGATAACGCCCAGCGCGATCAGCACGGAGATTTTCATCAGGTTGGACTGGAAGCTTTTCAGAATGTCCGCCTGCTCCGTATCATACTCATAGGCGTATACCGCGCCCACGATCTGGTTGTGATATACCACCGGCGAGGCCATGCGGCTGAGGAACGCGGTAGAATCGTAGTAGCTGTAAAAGGCGTCGTTGCCCTCCAGCGCCTGGACGATCTCCGTATAGAAGGCGTACAGGCCCACCGCGCCGTTTTCCTCGCGGGTGTCGTACAGGATGCGGCCCGCCGTATCGGTCACCAGCACGCGGGACGCGCCCGTCTCCCGCACGGAGCTGAGGGCGCGGGTCACATTCTCCTCGTCCAGCTGCTTCAGGCCGCCCAGCGACGCCTCGATGATCTTCACGGCGCTTTTCATGGAGGTCTCCTTGGACTTGAACACCATGTCCTGAGATTGCAGCAGCGGATAGGTGTTCAGCAGCACCAGCACCGCGGCGATCACCAGAATGTAGCTGACGCCGAATTTAAATTGTAGGCTGGTTTTCCCCCTGAAAATAGTAACCCACTCCCCACTTGGTCATGATATATACCGGCTCGGCCGGTACGCGCTCCAGCTTCTCCCGCAGGCGGCGCACATGGACGTCCACCGTGCGGTAATCCCCGGCGTAGGAATAGCCCCACACCAGATCCATCAGGCTCTCCCGGCTGTATACCCGCCGGGGATTCTTCATCAGCAGCTCCAGCAGGTCGTACTCCTTGGCGGTCAGGTCGATGGTCTTACCGTCCCGGATGGCCACCCGCTGCTGGGTGTCCAGACTCAGGTCGCCCACCGTCAGCAGCGTCCGGTTCATCTCCGTCCGGCCGGCGCTGCGCTTCAGAAGCGCCCGGATGCGGGCCTTCAGCTCCAGAATATTGAAGGGCTTGGTCACATAATCGTCCGCCCCGCAGGCAAAGCCCATCAGCTTGTCGGCATCCTCGCTGCGGGCCGTCAGCATGATGATGGGCACGTCGGAAAATTCCCGGATCTTCATGCAGGCCTCGGTGCCTGACAGCACCGGCATCATCAGATCCAGAATGATCAGATCGAAATTCTCCTTTTTTGCCAGCTCCACGGCGGCTTCGCCGTCATAGGCGGCCGTGACCTCATAGCCCTCGTTGGCCAGATTGAATGTGATGCCCTTCACCAACAGCTTTTCGTCATCCACCACCAATATCTTCATGGCGTCACCTCCTGAAAAAATGTTTACAATTGCCAGCCCCCTCCCCGTTGACGGGCAGGAATATCTCGTTTATAATAAATAGTTGGATACTATCCGCGGGTGCGATGCCGTCCCGCGTTTTTGCATACGCTACTCATCTCATTATAGCACATATGGAGAAAAAGTCATTATGAAATTCCGCCGTTTTTGCACCGTTTTTCTGCTGCTGGTCCTGCTGCTGACCCAGCTTCTTCCCGTGACCGCCTATGGCGTGGAGGATATCCAGATCCAGGCCCGTTCCGCCCTGCTGGTGGACGGCACCACCGGGACGGTGCTGCTGGATCAGGACGCCCATACCAAGCAGTACCCGGCCAGTATCACCAAGGTGATGACGGCGCTGCTGGTATTCGAGGCCATCGACCGGGGCGAGCTGCGGCTCAGCGACCCCATCACCGCCAGCGCCAACAGCGTGGCGGGATTACCGGATGACGCCAGCACCGCCGACATCGTGGCCGGCGAGACGCTGACGGTGGAGCAGCTGCTGTACTGTCTGCTGGTGGTCTCCGCCAACGAGGTAGGCAACATTCTGGGCGAAGCCGTCAGCGGCAGCGTCACCGCCTTCGTGGCGGACATGAACCAGCGGGCCCAGGAGCTGGGCTGCGAAAACACCCATTTCGTCAACACCTCCGGTCTGCCGGATAACGAGCACTATTCCACCGCCTGGGATATCTATCTGTTCACCAAAGAGGCCATGAAGTACGATGAATTCATGACCATCGTCAACACGAAGGCCTATGATGTGCCCGCCACCAACAAGAGCGAGGCCCGTGAGCTGCACAGCACCAACTATCTGATCTCCAACTGGCGGGCCACCGGATATCTTTACAGCGGCGCGCAGGGCATCAAGACCGGCTCCACCGACGCGGCGGGCTATTGTCTGGTATCCTCCGCCGTCCGGGCGGATCGCCAGCTGATCTCCGTGGTACTGGGCGCGGAGCTGATGAAAACCGAGGACGGCGACACGAAGGTAGGCAGCTTTACCGAGACCAGCCGCCTGTTTGACTGGGGCTTTGATAACTTCACCACCAAAACGGTGCTGACAAAGGATGAGATGATCCAGGAGGTGCCGGTGGCCCTCAGCAAGGAGACCGCGCAGGTGGCCGTACACCCGGCCTACACCGCCGAGGCGGTGCTGCCCAGCGATCTGGAACCGGAATCCCTTGAGCGCACCGTCACCCTGAACAGCGACGTGGTGGACGCGCCGGTAACGGCGGGGCAGGAGCTTGGCTCCATCACCCTCAGCTATGGCGGTGTGGAATACGCCACCGTCCCCCTGCTGGCGGTGGCCGATGTAAACGCCAGCCGCTTCCTCATCGTCAAGCACGCCCTGAAGGAGTTCTTCTCCCGCACCATCGTCAAGATCCTGCTGGTGGTACTGGTGATCCTGGTGGTGCTGATCTTCCTGTTCGGCAAGACCTTCATGCGCCGCCGCCGCTATGGCAGTGCCCGCAGCAAGCGGATGCGCCACCGCAGCTATCGCGGCCGCCGCTTCCGGTAAGCGCCTATGACCATTCTTTACGAGGATAAATACCTGGTGGTGGCGGTAAAGCCGGTGGGTGTGCTGTCAGAGGACGATCCCAAAGCCGCCTGTATGCCGGCGCTGCTGCGGGAGCATTACCGGACGCAGGGAGAAAAGGACTATATCGCCACCGTACACCGGCTGGATCGCGTCACCGGCGGCGTGATGGTATTCTCCCGCCGCAAGGAGATCACCGGAAAGCTGACCGCCGCCGTGGCCGCCCGCGAGATCACCAAGGAATATCTGGCGGTGCTGCGTGGCCATCCGGAGAAGGACGCCGATACCCTGACCGATCTCCTGTTCCGCGACGCCGCCCATAACAAGAGCTATGTGGTGCAGCGGATGCGCAAGGGCGTCCGGGAGGCCACGCTGGACTATACGGTGCTGGACAAGACTGACGCTCTGACGCTGGTGAAGGTCCGGCTCCATACGGGACGCACCCACCAGATCCGGGTGCAGTTTTCCCACCGGGGACTGCCTTTACTGGGGGATATCCGCTACGGCAGCAAGGCGGACTGCTCCGCCGCGCTGTGGTCGTATCATCTGGCCTTCACCCACCCTGTTACCGGCAAGCCGGTGGACGTGACCTGTCCCCCGCCGGAGGCGTATCCCTGGACATTATTCCATATGGAAAAAGAGGAATGACATCAAAGATGCCATTCCTCTTTTGCTTATTCCGCTTTTTTCAGCGCTTCCTCCAGCCCCTTGGCCAGCTGGTCGGGACAGGACGTGGGCTTGCCGCCGCAGGAAATGCCCTTCATCCGCTCAATGGCGTCGGTGGCCTTCATGCCCTTCACCAGACGGGAAATACCCTGCAGATTGCCGCTGCAGCCGCCCTCCACCTTCACATCCTTGATGATGCCGTCCTCCAGTTCCACCGTCATGCGGCGGGAACAGACGCCGCGGGGCGTAAACGTATAAGTCATGATCGTGTCTCCTTTTCTGATCACCGCGGCACCGGCAGGATCAATACATCCTTCCGGTTCCGCAGCGCGTATTCAATGGTATACCGTGTGCCGCCGGTGCTTCCGTCGTGGACAGCCAGCAGCAGCTGGCTGTGATCCACCATATAGCGGTTGCGCCGGTGCATGCAGCCGGGGTCATACTTCTCCTGCACCACCGTGCGGTAGTTGCACAGCGCCGTCAGATCCCGATAGCGCTCCTGCTGCTCCCGCGTCCAGCCGTCGCATTGGCTCAGGCAGGGGATGGCCGCCTCCACGGTGATGTCCTGCACCCGGTCACGCAGGCGCAGCACCTCTTCGCAGAAGTAGGTATCACAGCCGCGGGCCATACCGCAGATGAAGTGGCGATAGCCGTCGGCGTAGGCCTTCTCCACCATCTCGCGGATGGAAGCCTTCAGCGTCAGGCAGCGCTCGTCCCGCTCGTTGTCGCCCCAGGGCAGCTTCTCAGGCCGGTGACCGGAAAAGCTGCAGCTGATCTGCGGTGCGCGCATATGATCCCTCCTTCCGCCATGCTCTGTGAAGTTCAGCGCTCTGTGGCCAAATGCCGCGGAGCGCTGAACCATAAAAGTCTTTGCTATCCGGCAAGCCGATCCCGCACGGCGTCTGCCAGTGCGCCAAGGCCGCCCAGCAGATCATCCGGGGAAAGGCCGCCGTCATCCGGCGTCCTGCCCGGTGTGCCGCTGTCCGCGGTCCCATCGTCCACCGTTCCGTCGTTCCATCCCGGCGGCACGGAGTTCTCGTCACCGCCGATGGCGTTGCCCCACATAACGTAGGCGCTGTCCTCCGCCACCACCTCGGGGAATTTGGCGAAGTAGTCACGGCGGTAATTCAGTATGCTGCTGCCGTCGTGCATGGTACACATCTCCTGGGGCTGGTTGTCCACCGCCACCCATTCCGTGCGGACACGGCTGCCGCGGGGATCCGCCTCGCACAGGTTGGTGGCCAGCATGCCGCTGTCGGCGCAGACCGTCACCTGCACCAGATCGCTGCAGGAGAAGAAGCTCTTGTTCTCCAGACCCTCATGGATGCGGGACATGACCTGCTTCCACAGGGCCGCCGCCGGATTGACGCCGCCGGAGGACACACGGCTGTTGCTCTCGTAGCCTACCCAGCAGGCGCCCACATAGTAGGGGCTGTAACCTACGAAGTAGCGGTCCTTCTGATCGTTGGTGGTACCGGTCTTACCGGCCAGCGTCATGCCGCTGAAATTGGCGGAGGAGCCGGTGCCGCCGTTGACCACGTCATGAAGGAAGCTGTTCATCAGCGCGGCGGTGCTGGCCTTCATGGCCACATTGGACTGAATCTCATTCTCCAAAATCACATTGCCGTTGCTGTCCTCCACACGGGTGAAGGTACGGGGACGGGTATAGATGCCCTCGTTGACGAAGGCGCCGTAAGCCGCCGCCATTTCCTCGGTGGTGACGCCGTTGGCATAGCCGCCCAGCGCCATAGCACCCACCTGCTCACTGTCGGACTGGGTCAGGGTGGTGAAGCCCAGACGGCCGGTCATGAAATTATAGGAATTGCCGGTGCCCAGCATCATATTGGCACGCACGGCGCAGGTATTCAGAGACTGCACCAGTGCGCGGCGCACCGTGACAAGACCTTGGAAGCGGCCGTTGTCGTTCTTGGGATAGGGGCTGTCGTTCAGCTCCAGCACAGGGTAGTCATCCAGCGTGGACGCGCCGGTGATAACGCCCTGATCCAAGGCCGGAGCATAGGTGCTGATGGGCTTGGCGGCAGAACCGCAGGGCCGCACGGAGGTAGCCCAGTTCCAGCCGCGATCCGCCGTCTTGGGGCCGGTGCCGCCCACCATGGCCACCACATAGCCGGTATAGGGATCAATGATGGTAATGGCGCCCTGCAGCTGCTCCGTCTCGCCGGTGCTCTTGGTACGGGTATAGGGGGTATTGCTGAGATCCTCGAACACGCTCTCGGCGATTTTCTGATACTCGTAATTCTGCGTGGTGTAGATCTTATAGCCCTTGCTGAACAGGGCGTTTTCCGCAGTACTGTGGTCATAGCCGAACTCATCCATCAGCGCCTCGATCACATCGTCGATCAGCGCGTCGGTGAAATAGGAATTGCGGGCCTTGTACTGGGACACTGCCTGCGTGGCCTCTTCCTTCGGTTCTTCGGTGGTATCCACCACGGCCTCGCCGTAGTAGTTGCCGGTATTGCTGTAACCGTTGGTAAAGACGACCTCCTCCGCCTTGGCGGCGTCATACTCCTCCTGCGAGATCTTTCCCTGATCCAGCAGGGCGTCAAGGATCAGCACCTCACGCTTGCGGTTCTCCTCCCGGCTCCACTCGCCTTCAAAGGGGCCGTACTGGCTGGGGTTGTTGGTAATGCCGATCAGGCTGGCGCACTGGGCCAGAGACAGCTCGCTGACGCTCTTGCCGAAATAGGTGCGGGCCGCAGCCTCTACGCCGTAGCAGGACTGGCCCAGACAGATACGGTTCAGATACGCTTCAAGGATCTGATCCTTGTCATAGCGCTTCTCCAGCTCCAGCGCGCGGTATATCTCCACCACCTTACGCTTGACGGTGCTCTCGTTGTCGCCGGTCACGTTCTTGATGAGCTGCTGGGTGATGGTGGAACCGCCCTGCACGCCCCGGCCCGTCAAAGTGCTGAGGATAGCGCGCACCGTGCCCCTGAAGTCCACGCCGTTATGGCTTTCAAAGCGCTTGTCCTCAATGGCGATGGCGGCATCCTGCATGTACTTGGGGATGTTGTCAAGGTCGACCCAGATACGGTTCTCGCCGTCGCTATACAGGGTCTGATACATGACCCACTCGTCGGTCTTGGCGTCCAGATAGTACAGCTCCGTGGAAACCTTGGTCTCCAGCTCGTCCACATAGACCTCTACCTTTCCCTTCAGGGATGTGTTGATCCATGTCATGAAAATGCCGGTGAAGATGGCGAGGGTCAGCACCATCACCAGCAGGATCGTGCCGATGATAAACCCTGCCTTTCCCTTCTTTTTCGGACGCGGCGCACGCTGCGGCTCCTGATACGTTTCTTCCTGTCTGTGACCGGCGCTCTGCTGTGGGCGGCCGAACAGGCCGCTGCGCTTCTTTTTGTTGTCACTCATAACAGGGCACCTCCTTTTCTTTGTTGTATTTCAGATGTATGGCCGGCGCGGCGTTTTCGCTCTTCCGCCGGGTACACATACTTGCCCAGTTTTATGCTATTTTAGTATTGTACCACATCTGTCAAATATTAAAAACCTCTTCTTTTGACAATTTCCTGCCAAAAATCAACCAAATTGTTTTCATATTCTCTTTTTCACGCAGCTTTTCTGTATCCTGATACAAAAAACTCATGTCGGGACGTCTTGCATTTCGGCGGAAGATAGGGTACAATACCAATTACCTATGATACAAGGAGGCAACACTCATGAGCGAAGATTTCGGCCCGAATTTCATCACCCTGACCGATGAGGACGGCAACGAGTTTGAATTGGAGTATATCGACGCGCTGGAGCTGGACGGCCAGACCTACATGGCCTTCTTCCCCGCTGTGGAGGAGGACGAGGCCGACGAGGAGGATCTGGGACTGGTGATCCTCAAGTCCATTATGGTGGACGGCGAGGAGCAGCTGTCCACACTGGACAGCGACGAGGAGCTTGACCGGGTCTATGACCTGTTCATGGAACAGCTGCTGGCAGACGAGGAAGAAGATTCCTGAAAAAAATAGCAAATTTCTCTTTTCTTTTTTCCTTCCGCGTGGTATACTATGCCCAAGGTGAGCGTGTTGTATGACGCGTTTCGCCCCATATACGATGTATGCGGGTCTTTTTTATCCTCACATCTTGTTATAGGGGATGTCGGATCAGCATGTGGTTTGCAGGCCTCCCGGCTGCTGTCTGCGGCTGGAAGATGGAAGCAGTAAAGCAAGCTGGAGACAACCCACCTGCTAGGAAACGGTGCAGGTTATAACTTGGCCCGATGCAATTGAGAAGCAGCCGAAAGGCTGCTTCTCTCTATTTTTAATCAAAAGAGGGCTTATCGCCCTCTTTTGATTAAGCTGAGATTCGCTCCGAACCGCATTCACCCGCACACAAGGTGTGCGGGTGAACACTCTCTCCGCGCAAAGTGTTTTTCGCCACGTACACGCCGCGGCGAAAAACGATTCAACTGGTTCGCCGCCTGCGGGCGGCGAATTCTGCGAAGCCTTCTACCGCTTCTGCGCCTTTTCCGCCCTTTTCCTCCCTGCCAAAATATAATACTTGCACATTTGGCAAATCTACTGTATAATAGGCAGGTATTTTACGACCAAGGGCGTATTGCGCCTATCACTTGAGAGGACTGAAAACAAATGAGTGCATCCAGAGAAAAGAAAAACCGTCAGGAGCTGGCCGCTCAGGGTCATGTGGATCCCCGCGTAGAGCGCGAGGCCAAAGAGGCCAAAGAGCGGAAAAAGAACAAGCTCCTTTACGGCGGCATTGCCGTCTTGTTCGTGATCGTGGCCGCTGTGGTACTGCTCTATAACTCCGGCATCTTCCAGCGCGGCAGCACCGCCCTGACGGTGGACGGCAAGGACTTTACCCCCGCGCAGGTGGATTACTTCTATTACACCACGCTGAACTCCATCGCCAACTCCCAGTACAGCAGCTATATCGGCCTGAGCACCAGCACCTCCATGAAGGAGCAGAACCTCAACGCCATGGCGAAGATGCTGCTGGGCGTCACCGACGAGGGTGACATCACCTGGGATCAGTATCTGAAGGACGCTGCCAAGGAAAATCTGACGCAGGCCTATCTGCTGAGTGAAAAGGCCAAGGCCGAGGGCGTGACCTTCAACGAGGACATGCAGGCCGAGCTGGATGATACCCTGGATCAGATCAGCACCTATGCCAAGCAGAATGGCCGCACGCTTTCCGCCTATATCAAGCTGCTCTATGGCTCCAACATGACGCTGGACACCTTCAAGGAAGTCTTTGAGATGCAGGAGTTGGCTTCCCACTACACGCAGGATTACATCGCCGGCCTGTCCTACACCGACGCGGAGCTGCAGGCCTGCTACGATGCCGATCCCAATGCTTTCGATATGGCGGACTATGAGTATATCTCCTTCAAGTCCACCGCCGACAGCACCAAGGACGCTGACGGCAACACCGTGGAACCCACCGAGGAAGAAACCGCCGCCGCCCAGAAGGCCGCTGATGACGCTCTGGCTGACGCGCAGGCCCGTTTTGCCGCCGGTGAGTCTCTGGAGGACATTGCCGCCTCCTATGAGGATATCGCCACTTACGCTCATCAGGAGAATGCCACTTACGCGGATACCGAGCTGGTGAACTGGGTGTTCGACACCGCCCGCGTGGATGGCGATACCACCACCATTACCGCGGATTCCAGCATCCTGCTGGTGCTGTTCCACAGCCGCAGCCGTCAGGATTATAATGTTGTCAATGTCCGCCACATTCTCTTCGAGGTGGACGATTCCGATCTGGACAAAACCTCCGAGACCTACGAGGCCGATCTGGCCAACCTGAAGGATATCGCTCACAAGGACGCCGAAAAGGCCCTGAAGGAATGGCAGGACGGCGGCGCTACCGCTGAACTGTTCGCCCAGATGGCCACCGAGCTGTCCGGCGATACCGGCAGCGCCTCCAACGGCGGCCTGTACGAGGGCATCAGCAAGTCCACCAGCTTCGTGCAGGAGTTCCTGGACTGGTGCTTCGCCGATGGCCGCAAGGTGGGTGACGCCGGTGTCATCGACAGCACCTACGGCAGCCACGTCATGTATCTGGACAGCTTCGGTGATCCCTACTGGAAGGTTCTGACCGCCGACCAGCTGAAGAGCGACGCCTACACCGCATGGCTGGCCGAGCAGACCGCTGCCGAGTCTGTGACCGAAGGTTCCGGCATGCAGTATGTCGGCTTCTGAGCCATCTGCGATCCAACACAAAAAGGACCGGCGCAACGCCGGTCCTTTCCTGTATTTGAGGGACTCCTATGCATGAAGAATTTTTAAGAGCTGAAATGCTCCTTGGCGGCGACGCGCTGGAAAAGCTGCGCCGCAGCCATGTGGCGGTATTCGGTCTGGGCGGCGTGGGCAGTTATGTGACCGAGGCCCTGTGCCGCGCCGGTGTGGGCGAGCTGACGCTGATCGACAGTGACACCGTATCCGTCAGCAACATCAACCGCCAGCTGTACGCCCTGCACTCCACCATCGGCATACCGAAGGCGGAGGCCGCCGCCGCCCGCTGCCGGGACATCTGCCCGGACACGGTGGTGCATCCCATCGTGGGGCTGTATGACGCCGCTCACCGGGAGGATTTCTTTGCCGCCCGGTACGACTACATCGTGGACGCCATCGACCTGGTCAGCTGCAAGCTGGATCTGATCGAGCAGGCCAGGCAGCGCCGCATCCCCATCCTGACGGCGCTGGGCACCGGCAACAAGCTGCACCCGGAGCTGCTGACCATCACCGACATCGCCAAAACCTCCGGCTGCCCCCTGGCCCGCGTCATGCGCAAGGAGCTGCGGGCCCGGGACATCCACCATCTGAAGGTGGTGTTCAGCCCCGAGCAGCCCGGCGAGACGCAGCAGCTGGAGACGCCGCCGCCCGGACGGCGCAGCGTCCCCGCCAGCGTATCGTGGGTACCCTCCGTGGCGGGCCTGCTGATGGCGGGCACGGTGGTACAGGACTTACTGAATGAAGGAGGATTGATCCCATGATCCTGCTGGGTTCTCTTGTCAATGCCGGCGCTATCGTTGTGGGCGGGCCTGATCGGCATGTTTGCCGGAAAGCTGCTGCCGGAGCGCCTGCGCGGCTCCGTTATGACCGCGCTGTCCCTGATGACCATCGGCATCGCCGCGCCGGGACTGCTGAAAAGCGCCAACGCGCTGATCCCGATCATCTCCATGGTCGTCGGCACCATCATCGGTGAGCTGCTGAACATCGACGCCGCCGTCAACAAGCTGGGCGACGCGCTGCAAAAGAAATGCAACGGCAGCCCCATCACCGAGGGCTTCGTCATCGGCTCGCTGGTATTTGCCGTCGGTGCGCTGGCCGTCATGGGCGCGTTGGAAAGCGGCCTGCAGCATCAGCACAGCATCCTGATCTCCAAGGCCGTCATCGACGGTGTGGGGGCGTTGGTCTTTGCCTCCACCATGGGGCTTGGCGTGGCGCTCTCCGGCGTAACGGTCCTTGTGGCCGAGGGTTCCATGGCGCTTCTGGCCTCGCTGGTGGCCCCCTTTCTGGGTGAGGCCGTGGTCAATGAGATCACCTTTGTGGGCTCGCTGCTGATCGTGGGCATCAGCCTGAATCTGCTGGGCGTCACCAAGCTGCGGATCCTGAATATGGTACCGGCCATATTGCTGCCGATCCTTCTGTGCCGCTTTATGTAAAACAATGATCTTCAGATCGGGAAGGAGCTTTTTTATGACGTATGGATTCATTGGCACCGGCAACATGGGCGGTGCACTGGCCCGGGCCGCCGCCAAAACGGTGGAGGTGCGCAGCAGCATCGTGCTGGCCAACCGCACCCCGGAGAAAGCCGCAAAGCTGGCTGACGAGATCGGCGCCTCCGTGGCGGACAACCTGACTGTCGCCCGCGAGTGTGACTATATCCTGCTGGGTGTCAAACCCCAGATGATGGCCGGGATGCTCTCCGAGATCGCACCGGCCCTGAAGGAACGCACCACTCCCTTTGTGCTGCTGAGCATGGCGGCGGGCCTGACGGTGGCACGCATCCGCGAAATGGCCGGCGGCGACTATCCGGTGATCCGCATCATGCCCAATACCGCCGTATCCGTGGGCGAGGGCGTGACGCTGTACTGCTGCTCCGATAATGTGACGGAGGCCCAGCGGGAGGGCTTTATCTCCCTGCTGCACTGCTCCGGCCTGCTGGAAGAGCTGGAGGAAAAGCTGATGGACGCGGGCAGCGCCGTGGCCGGCTGCGGCGGCGCATTCGCGTACCTGTTTCTGGAGGCGCTGGCCGACGGCGGCGTCTACGCGGGTCTGCCCCGGGCCAAGGCCCAGCGCTACGCCGCACAGATGCTGCTGGGCGCGGCAAAGCTGGCACTGGAAAGCGGTGACCACACCGCCGCGCTGAAGGACGCCGTCTGCTCTCCCGGCGGCACCACCATTGCCGGTGTCCGCGCGCTGGAGGAGCATGGCTTCCGCGCCGCCGCCATTGACGCCGTTCTTGCCGCCTATGACCGGACAAAGGCGCTGCAATAAACTTCTGTAAATCGGCAAACGGCCTTTTCGTCATAATTCCGCATATAAAAAACGGACAGCAATGCTGTCCGTTTTTTGTCTTTTGGATCCTCCACGATGGAATAGGGCGATGGCTGCACGGGGAGAACCGTGCAGCCATCAAAAGGGATTTGAGGATAGAAAGGAAAAGTAATATGTGGAGAATTACTGTATATAAAATACACAATGTTGCAAGATTTGTAAAGCGACATTTCTTCATCTTTATATGAAGAAATGTCATATTTAATGGTTGCATTTGCAGCAGTCTCATGGTAAAATCTGTGATAATCTATGGAAAAGGACGTGATCTGTGTGGACAGCAAAAAGCTGGAGGCGCTGGCGGCGGCCGCGGAGCAGGGCAGCTTCACCCGGGCGGCGGAGCTGCTGGGCTATACCCAGTCCGGCCTGACCCATATGATGAACAGCCTTGAGCGGGAGATCGGCTTTCCCGTTCTGGTACGCGACCGCCGGGGCGTCCGCCTGACGCCCGCGGGACAGCGGATCCTGCCGATGGTGCAGCAATGCCTTGCCGCCAATCAGGCGCTGGAGCGGGAGATTGCGCTGGTAAACTCCCATCAGGAGGACACCCTACGCGTGGCATCCTATGCCAGCATCGCCATGCACTGGCTGCCGGAACTGATCGAGCAGTTCCGCCGGGTCAACAGCGGCGTCGGCGTGGATGTGCAGATGGGCTCGGTGGAGGAGGTATACCGCTGGGTGAAAGAGGGCAAGGTGGATATGGCCTTTGCCAGCCGCCAGGAGAACAGCACGCTGGACTGGACGCCGCTGAAGCCCGATCCCCTGCTGGTGATCCTGCCCCGGGATTTTGATACCGGAGGCGCGGCCAGTCTGGACGTGCGGCGGCTGGATGGACAGGAGTTCCTGATGCCGTCGCTGGGCTTCCATCTGGACATCATGCGGGCGCTGGACCGCTGCGGTGTGACGCCTATCATCCGGGACACACAGGTCAGCGACACGGTCATTATCTCCATGGTGGAACACGGTCTGGGCGTCAGCATCCTCAGCCGCCTTGTGCTGAAGGGGCGCTCCGACGATGTGCTGGCCCTGCCGCTGGATCCGCCCGCCGTGCGGGAGCTGGGCGTGGCCACGCTGCCCCGTAAGGACCTGCGGCCCATTGCGAAAAAGTTTTTGCAGTTCACCGCCGAGATGGTGGATCGCTTGTAAGTGAGCGCATTATATGGCGGCGGGGTGAGGTCACCCCGCCCTACAAAGTCCGGTGTCATTCATTGCGTAGGGCGGCATGACCACATGCCGCTGCGCCGGTATCGCACCGCACCCACCCACAAAACAACAATACACCCAACAGGAGACTTCCCTATGCTGAACTTCACCCCCGTGACCGCAGATGCCATGACGATCCTGCGGCCTTACTACGAAAGCTGTACCTACCGCCTGTGCGAATACAGCGCCGGCGTCAAATACATGTGGCGGGGCCACCTCCACTCGGAGTACGCTTTCACCGACGGGTGCCTCATCATCCGCAACTGCATCGACGGCGTGACCCAGTTTGACTACCCCATCCCCGGTCCGGAGGGCGACGTGGACGCCGCCCTGGCCACGGTGGAGGATCACTGCCGCCAGAAGGGCGTGCGGCCCATTTTCTCTGTGGTGCCGGAGTCCGAGGCGGGCAAGCTGGCCCTGCGGTGGCCCCGCGTCACCATCACCAACGAGCGGGTGTGGAAAGACTACCTCTACCACGCGGAGGATCTGGCGCAGTTTGCGGGCCGCCATTACAGCGGGCAGCGCAACCACATCAACAAATTCAACAAGGAGCACCCCGGCGCGGAATTCATCCCTCTGACGGCGGAGAACGCCGACCTGCTGGCGGCCTTCTGGGCCGATTACGACCGGGAGTTCCAGAAGCAAAGTCCGGAGGCCAAGCGGGAGCTGACGCTGTCACAGGAGATGTTCACCCATCTGGACAAGGGGCTGTTCCGGGCGGGCGGCATCCTGTGGGAGGGCCGTCTGCTGGCCATCGCGCTGGCAGAAAAGTGCGGCGAAACGCTGATATGCCACATTGAAAAGGCTCTGTACTCCCATGCGGGCGTCTATCCCGCCATGGTGCAGAAATTCGCCGCCTACTACGGCGGCGACTGCCGCTGGATCAACCGGGAGGACGACGGCCGGGATCGGGGACTGCGCACCTCCAAGCTGCAATACCTGCCCGCCGAGCTGGGCGGCAAGATGCGGTTCGAGGTGGGCTGCGAGCTGGACGCCCTGCGGCACATCCCGGAGCTGGCCACGGAGCGGCTGACCCTCTCCCCCTTTACCGACGCCGACAAGGCCGCCTATAACGCCCTGTGTCTGGACGATGACCGCAACCGCTGGTGGGGCTACGACTACCGCGACGACCTGAAGGGTGAACTGACGGAGAACTATTTCCTGGATGTGACCCGGCAGGACTTTGAAAACCGCATCGCCATCAACTTCGCCGTCCGGCTGGAGGGCCGGTGCATCGGCGAGGTGGTGCTGTACAACGGCAACTGGCGGGGCACCATGGAGCAGGGCTGCCGCATCGCGCCGGAATTCGCCGGACACGGCTACGGCACCGAGGCGTTTGCCGCCGTGGCGGACTGGGCGCTGTACCATCTGGGGCTGACCCGCGTGGTGGCCAAGTGCTATATGGAGAATGCCGCGTCGGAGCGGATGCTGTCCTCCTGTATGCGCCACACCCACGATGATGAAACGTTCCGCTACTTTGAAAAGCTGGTATAAAATATGGGGCAGGATCGAAATATCCTGCCCCATATTTTACGTTTTCAGCAGCTTCATCCGCGCCTTATAATCCGGCAGCACCCTGGCAACCTCGGCATAGAAGGCCGGGCTGTGGTCATGGTGGCGGATATGGGCCAGCTCATGAACCACCACATAGTCGATGGCCGCCTCCGGGTACTGCATCAGGTACAGGGAGAAGCAGATGCCGTTCTTCCCGGAGCAGCTGCCGAAGCGGGTGCGGGCGGATGTGATCTTCACCGATGCGGGCGTCACCCCCATAATGGCGGCGTAGTGAGCCACCTTGTCCGGCAGCACCTCTTTTGCCAGCTGCCGCAGCGCGGCGGTCTTCTGCTCTGACAGGGGCGGATGGGCGGCCTGACGGGCGGCGACCTTGGCCTGCGCCTTTTCCAGCCATGCGGCGTGGGACGCCACGAAACACTCGATCTCGCCCTGGGGCATCCGCAGCGGCGCGCGCACCAGCACCCTGCCCTCCCGGGTCACCTCCAGCGCCACGGTGCGGCGGCGGGAACGGACGATCCCATAGGTCATGCGCTCACCTTCTTTCCTGACCAGTATACCACAGCACTATACAAATTGCAAAAGATATGGTATAGTGATAAAAAAATCAAGCGCCGCGAAAGGATAAATCTCCATGTATAATTCTACTCTTTGCTATATTGAGGATCCGCAGGGCAACTATCTGATGCTGCATCGGATCAAGAAGAAAAACGATCTGAACCATGACAAATGGGTCGGCGTAGGCGGCAAGTTCGAGGCCGACGAAAGCCCGGAGGAATGTGTGCTGCGGGAGACGCTGGAGGAGACCGGGCTGACACTGACGGAGTATCAGTACCGGGGGCTGGTCACCTTTGTGTCCGACCAGTGGGAGACGGAATACATGCATGTGTTTACCGCCACCGGCTGGACAGGTGAGCTGATCGAATGTAACGAGGGCGTGCTGGAATGGATCCACAAGGACAAGCTGATGCAGCTGCCCCTGTGGGCTGGCGACAAGCTGTTTCTGGATCTCATCCACGACCCGGATACCCCCTTCTTCTCCATGAAGCTGCGCTATGAGGGCGAACGGCTGGCCTACGCAGCCCTGAACGGCAAGCCGCTCAACGTATGACCGCGCCGCCGACCACAAGTACATATCTTCTCCCAACGGAGGACAGGACATCCTGTCCTCCGATTTTCGTTCTCTTTCCTTCGGCAAAATCAACAAAGGCGAATCAAAAAACTGTCATAACCAACGAAAATTCAAAAACCTCATTGACACATCATGTGAAAGTTGCTAATATGGATTCTGCTAGGGTCGAAAACGTTTCCGGTAACGCTACCGAGCACGTTTCATTTTGGCTCTACAGGACGGGAGGAAGTAACGTGACGATCAAGGATATTGCCCGCATGAGCGGCGTCAGCATCACCACGGTCTCCCGTGTACTGAATAACCGGCCTGACGTCAGCGACGAGAGTCGGCAGCGGGTGCTGGACGTGATCGAAAGCACCAATTACATCCCCAACAATTCCGCCCGGGATCTGGTAAAAACCAAGTCCGACGCCATCGGTCTGGTGGTGCGCGGCATTTCCAACCCCTTCTATACCGACATCATCCACGCAATAGAGGCAGGCATTACCGCCAATGGCTATACCATGGTGATGCAGCAGATCGGCTCCTGTGACGACGAGCTGAAGCGGGCCGCCATGATGGAGCGGGAGAAGCGGCTGCTGGGTCTGGTGCTGCTGGGCGGACGGTTTGACTATACCGCCGCCGATCTGGCGCTGCTGAACGTACCCTTTGTGTGCTGCTCCTTCGGCAACCACTACGGCACACTGGAGCATGCCGACTACTCCTCCGTGTCCATCGCTGACATAGATAACGCCAGCCGTGCCACCCGTTACCTGATCGATAACGGCCACCGGTGCATCGCCGCCCTCATTACCCGTCCAGACGATCATTCCATCAGCCAACTGCGGTACGAGGGCTATCAAAAAGCTCTGACCGACGCGGGCATCACGCCGGATGATTCCCTGGTGATCTGCACGGATACCTTTAATATTCAGGGCGCTTATCAGGCCATGAACCGCGCGCTGGACAGCGGCATGGACTTTACCGCCGTGTTCGCCATCTCCGACAACATGGCCATCGGCGCCATGCGTGCTCTGCGGGAGCACGGACGCACCGTGCCGGACGACTGCTCGGTGATTGCCATTGACGGCATCGAGGTCTCGGACTACATCGACCCGCCGCTGACCACACTGTGCCAGCCTATGGAGAAGATGGGCCAGCGCAGCATGGAGATCCTGCTGGACATGATCGAGGGCCGCGCGGGCAATTGCCATGAGGTGCTGCCCACGGTGCTGCGGATCGGCGGCAGCGTGAAAAAGTTGGTATAAAACAGAACCGGTCATAGAAAAAGCGATATCGCTTTTTCTGCTTCCCATGGGAAGCATGAAATCGTTTTTTGCAGTACATACTGTGAAAATAAATATTGAATTGAAGGAGATCATCAACATGAAGAAGTTTCTTGCACTGATTCTTGCTCTTGTGATGGCTTTGTCTCTGGTCGCCTGCGGCGGCGGAAACAATGACGCACAGGGCAACGGCGATGGTGACACCACTGCCACCGGCAGCGTGTACTACCTGAACTTCAAGCCTGAGGCCGAGGATGCCTGGCAGGCTCTGGCCAAGACCTACACCGAGCAGACCGGCGTGCCTGTCAAGGTCGTGACCGCCGCCTCCGGCGAGTACGAGACCATGCTGGTGTCCGAGATGGACAAGGATGCCGCTCCCACCCTGTTCCAGTGCAACGAGGGCGGCGTGGCTACCTGGGGTGATTTCTGCTACGATCTGAGCAGCACCGACGTGTACAACGAGCTGGCTTCCAAGGACTACGCTCTGAAGAACGCCAACGGTGAGGTCATCTCCATCGCCTACTGCCTGGAGACCTACGGCATCATCGTCAACAAGGCTCTGCTGGAGCAGGCCGGTCACTCCGTGGACGAAATCACCAACTTTGAGACCCTGAAGGCCGTTGCTGACGACATTCACGCCCGTGCTTCCGAGCTGGGCTTCGACGCCTTCACCTCCGCCGGTCTGGACGGCAGCTCCTCCTGGCGCTTCTCCGGCCACCTGGCCAATATGCCTCTGTTCTATGAGTTCCGTGACGACAGCGTGAGCTCCAAGCCCGCCACCATCAAGGGTACTTATCTGGACAACTACAAGAACGTTTGGGATCTGTACATCACTGACTCCGCCACCACCGGCGCCGCCCTGCTGACCGCTACCGGCGATCAGGCTGAGGCTGAGTTCGGCGAGGGCAAGGCTGTGTTCTATCAGAACGGCACCTGGGAGTACAGCAACCTGACCGCTGCTGACAAGTTCGCCATGAACCCCGATGATCTGACCATGATCCCCATCTACTGCGGCGTGGAAGGCGAGGAGAAGGCCGGCCTGTGCACCGGTACCGAGAACTACTGGTCCGTCAACAAGAACGCCAAGCCCGAGGACATCCAGGCTACTCTGGACTTCCTGAAGTGGGTCGTTACCTCTGACGAGGGCACCACCATGATGTCCGAGCAGTTCGGCGCTTGCCCCTTCAAGTCCTCCAAGGCTCCCTCCAATCCGTTCAGCGCTCTGGCCAACGAGTACGTTGCCAACGGCTGCTATCCTGTCACCTGGGCCTTCAACTATACGCCCGCTGTGAACGATTGGCGTGCCGCCGTGGTGGATGCTCTGAGCAAGTACACCGCTGACAACGGCAGCTGGGACGACGTCAAGACCGCTTTCGTGGAAGGCTGGGCTACCCAGTACGCCAACGAGAACGCCTAACGTATCTCCGGAAACTGCATAAAACAGGGGGCGGGCTTTTCGCCCGCCCCCTGTTTCTCTCTTTGACACACAGGGTGTGACGAAAGCTGTCGGCCGAAGGGCCTTCGGCCAAGAGCTTTCGCCATAACGATATGATGGAGAACAGGAGTGGTCAAATGAAGCGATTTCAACGAAAACGGGATACGGCGGCACTGAACAGCCGTCTGATCCGCCGGCCTATTCAACGGATGGTGTGGCTGTTTCTGCTGCCCACCTTCGCCGCCTTTTGCATCGGGTTTCTGTGGCCCTTCCTGCAGGGCGCGTTTTTGTCCTTCTGTAAGTTCAAGCTCATCAGCCAGTGGTCGTGGGTGGGTTTTGACAATTATGTGAAAGCCTTCTCCGACAGCAGCTTCCTGCACGCCTTCTGGTTCACGGCGCTGTTCGCCTTTGTGTCGGTGCTGCTTATCAACACGCTGGCCTTTGCGGTGGCCTATGCGCTGACCCAGAACATCAAAGGCTCCAACCTGTTCCGCACCGTGTTCTTTATGCCTAACCTGATCGGCGGCATCGTGCTGGGCTACATCTGGTCCATGATCTTCGACGGCATTCTGGTGAAGTACAACAGCTCTGTGGTGCTCAACAGCAAATACGGCTTCTGGGGACTGATCATCCTGATCTGCTGGCAGCAGGTGGGCTACATGATGATCATCTACATCGCCGGACTGCAGGCTGTGCCGGAGGATATGCTGGAGGCCGCCCGCATCGACGGTGCCACCCGCTGGCAGACACTGTGGAAGGTCACCATTCCCAACATGATGAGCTCCTTCACCATCTGCATCTTCCTGACCCTGACCAACGGCTTCAAGCTGTTTGACCAGAACCTGGCGCTGACGGAGGGGCGTCCTTTCCTGCAACAAGCGGACGGCAGCGTCATCAAAACCACGGAGATGCTGGCGCTGAACATCTACAACTCCTTCTATTCCTCCAGCGGCAACAACCGCGGCACGGCGCAGGCCAAGGCGGTTCTGTTCTTCATTCTGGTGGCGGCCATCGGCTTGATCCAGCTGCGCTCCACCCGTAAAAAGGAGGTACAGCAGTGATGAAAAAAGGTCTGAAAACCCGGGAGGATCGCCGCAAGATGGCGCTGACAGTGGTATTCACCGTGATCTGCGTCATCTACGTGCTGCCCATCCTGATCGTGCTGATCAACTCCTTCAAGACAAACGCCGCCGTCAACACGGAGACCTTTGCCCTGCCCAACTCCGACACCTTTATGGGACTGCAGAACTACGTCAAGGGCATGACCTTCGGCAGCTATCCCTTTATCAAGGCTGTATTCTTCAGCCTGTTTATCACTGTGGTGTCCTCGGGACTGATCCTGCTGTGCACCTCTATGGCCGCCTGGTATGTGGCGCGCGTGGGGAGCCTGTTCAGCAAGATCGTATACTACCTGTGCGTGTTCTCCATGGTGGTGCCGTTCCAGATGGTGATGTTCACCCTGTCCCGCACGGCCAATAAGCTGCACCTGGATACGCCCTGGACGATCCCGGTGGTCTATCTGGGCTTTGGCGCGGGACTGGCCGTGTTCATGTTCTCCGGCTTCGTCAAGACTATCCCGCTGGAGATCGAGGAGGCGGCCGCCATTGACGGCTGCGGCCCGCTGCGCACCTTCTTCCTTGTGGTGCTGCCTATGCTGAAGCCCACCTTCATTTCCGTGGGCGTGCTGGAGATCATGTGGGTGTGGAACGACTTCCTGCTGCCCTATCTGGTGCTGGATCTGAACGAATACCGCACCATCCCCATTGTTATCCAGTATCTGAAGGGGAGCTACGGTCAGGTGGATATGGGCGCTACCATGGCGCTGATCCTGCTGAGCATTCTGCCGGTCATCATCTTCTATCTCTGCTGCCAGAAGCATATCATCAAGGGTGTGGCTGCCGGTGCTGTGAAGGGATAAAGCAACTGGCATGAAATCTGACGATTTCATTGCCAAAAAAATTCATCGATCCGCAGGGCGGGACAGTTCCTGTCCCGCCCTGTATCACACTATCATCATCAAAACGAGGGAAAGATCATTACTATGAAACGTTCCAGTGGTATTTTACTTGCTGTCTCCTCCCTGCCGTCCCCCTATGGCATCGGCACGCTGGGCAAGGCAGCCTATGAATTTGCCGATTTCCTCCATGCCGCCGGGCAGCACTATTGGCAGATGCTGCCCCTTGGTCCCACCAGCTACGGTGACTCCCCCTATCAGAGCTTTTCCACCTTTGCCGGAAATCCCTACTTCATCGATCTGGACATGCTGGCGGCCGACGGCCTGCTGAAAAAGAGCGAGATCACCAAGTGCCAGTGGGGCACCGAGCCCCGCTATGTGGACTACGGCAAGATCTACGAGAGCCGCTTCAAGGTGCTGGCGCTGGCCAAAAAGCGGGGCTGGCAGCGTGACGCCGGAGCCGTAGCCGCCTTCCGTGAGGAAAACGGCCGCTGGCTGGAGGACTACGCCCTCTACATGGCCTGCAAGCGTCACTTCGGCATGAAGTCCTGGACGGAATGGCCCGACCAGGCGCTGCGCCTGCGGAAAACGCCGGAGGTGCTGGAGAAATACCGCACAGAGCTGCGGGAGGATGTGGAGCTGTTCATCTATATCCAGTTTCTGTTCTTCCGGCAGTGGACGGCGCTGCGGGAGTACCTGCACAAGCAGGACATTCAGGTGATCGGCGACCTGCCCATCTATGTCCCCATGGACAGCGCCGACGTGTGGGCAGAGCCTCAGTTCTTCCAGCTGGACGACCAGTGCATCCCCACCGCCGTCAGCGGCGTACCGCCTGACTATTTCAGCGCGGACGGCCAGCTGTGGGGCACGCCCCTGTACCGCTGGGACGCCATGCAGGCGGACGGCTACGGCTGGTGGATCCGCCGCATCGACGGCGCTGGCAAGCTGTACGACGTGATCCGCATCGACCATTTCCGCGGGCTGGACACCTATTGGGCGGTGCCCTACGGCGAAGAGACCGCCCGCAACGGCAAGTGGTGCCAGGGCCCCGGCATGTCGCTGGTCAGTGCCCTGACCGGCTGGTTCCCCCATCTGGAGTTCATCGCCGAGGATCTGGGGTATCCCACGCCTTCGGTACAGCAGCTGCTGCACGATTCCGGCTGGCCCGGCATGAAGGTGCTGGAGTTCGCCTTCGACTCCCGCGACACCAGCAATTATCTGCCCCACACCTATCCCCGGCACTGCGTGTGCTATACCGGCACCCATGACAACAGCCCGGTGGAGCTGTGGCGGCATGAGGCCGCGCCGGCGGATATCGCCTACGCCAAGCGCTATCTGGGTCTGAACGATGAGGAGGGCTTCCATTGGGGCATCCTCCGGGGCGGACAGAGCAGCGTGGCCGACCTGTTCGTAGCCCAGATGCAGGACTATCTGGGCCTGGGACAGTACCACCGCATGAACACGCCCGGCATCCTGGGCGGCAACTGGCAGTGGCGTCTGCTGCCCGGCGAGGCCAACGACGAACTGGCGAAAAAGATCTATGACATGACCGTCATGTACAGCCGCACGGAGAAGCGTGCGGAGGAGACGGCCGAAAAAGAGACAGCAGCGGAAGAAGATAAATAATTTTGATCATGCCGCTTCAGCGGCATACCACAACTCTTCACTCTTCTCTTTTCACTTTTCACTGAGACAAAATAAAAAAACCAGGCTCCTCTCGGAGCCTGGCTTTTATTTTGTCTCTTAATAGCTGCCCAGGTCGGCGGACTTGTCGCCCTCGACGCTGGTGCCGAATTCGTAGTCGTTGCCGGGCAGGATGGCGTTCAGGATCACGCCCGCCAGAGCGGCGATGGCCAGGCCGGTCAGGGTGATGTCGGCGCTACCAACGGTGAAGGTGATACCGCCGGTGGAGCTGAAGCCCAGACCGCTGACGAAGATCACCGCGGCGATGATCAGGTTGCGGGACTTGGTCAGATCCACCTTGTTCTCCACCACGTTGCGGACGCCCACGGCGGAGATCATACCGTAGAGGACGAAGCTGACGCCGCCCACGATGGCGGTGGGGATGGAGTTGACCAGCGCGTCAAACTTGGGGGAGAAGCTCAGGATGATGGCGTAGATGGCGGCCAGACGGATGACACGGGGATCGTAGACCCTGCTGAGGGCCAGCACGCCGGTGTTCTCACCGTAAGTGGTGTTGGCAGGGCCGCCAAACATACCGGCCATGGCGGTAGCCAGACCGTCGCCCAGCAGGGTGCGGTGCAGGCCGGGGTCCTCGATAAAGTTCTTACCGGTGGTGGATGAGATGGCGGAGATATCGCCGATGTGCTCCATCATGGCGGCGATGGCGATGGGGGCCATGACAAGGATGGAGGTGATGTCAAACTTGGCGATCACGAACTGCTGGAGGCCCAGCAGTTCAGCATCGTGCACCTCGGTAAAGACCACCTGGCCGGTGATCAGGGCCACGATGTAGCTGACCACCACACCCAGCAGGATGGGGATGATCTTGACCATGCCCTTACCCCAGATATTGGCCACGATGATGGTGGCGATGGCCACCAGGGCCAGCCACCAGTTGGTGGAAGCGTTGCTGATGGCGGTGCCGGACAGGTTCAGACCGATCAGGATGATGATGGGGCCGGTGACGATGGGCGGGAAGAAGCGCATGACCTTCTTGGCGCCCACCAGCTTGAA
The DNA here is from genome assembly GCA_934597345.1 of uncultured Oscillospiraceae bacterium. Lineage (GTDB taxonomy): Bacteria > Bacillota > Clostridia > Oscillospirales > Oscillospiraceae > Vescimonas. The sequence goes on along the minus strand of CAKTRJ010000001.1, from coordinate 57,785 downwards.
CAGCAGGGCCAGCACCAGATACAGCAGGCCTGCCACCACCACGCCGCCCAAGGCGTAGGGCAGCTTTTCCTCGCCGGTCATATTGGCGAACTTACCGGCGTCCAGTTCTGCAACGGCTTGGAAGCCGCCCAGGAAGGCAAAGGAGGAACCCAGGAAAGCGGGAACCTTGAACTTGGTGCACAGGTGGAACAGCAGCGTGCCCAGGCCCGCGAACAGCAGGGTAGTCTGGATGGACAGGGGCAGGCCGTAGTTGGTGACCAGAATGGGCACCAGCACGGTTGCGCCGAACATGGCGAACAGGTGCTGCAGACCCAGCAGCAGCATACGGGGAACGCCCAGCTCTCTGGCGTCATAGATGGCCACATGGCCCAGCTCTTTCTTCATTGGCGTGATTCCTCTCTTTCGTTTGTCTCGTATGTGAATTTATTTACCAAACATTCCTCGCGGCCGCAGGCCGAAAAAAAAGACCGATGAAAAACATCGGTCAAAAAACGATATCAATAATAGAAACAAAAATAGCGGGAACGGCTTTGTACTTGGTCTTGCATACGATGGTCATGGCGCGTTCCCCCTCTCAAAATTTTCTTGACTATTATAGCGGCACCTGTGACAAAATGCAAGCCTTTTCTTCTCCAATCTCTCCCGAATTTTCCCACCCGGATTCGTAGACATTGCACAAATCCATTTCGTCCGCTGATCGCTCCCATCAGGCAGCCGCATATCGCAGTCATTATTCATATAATGTGATAGGCAGGCGCATCATGGCTGGCCTGCCGGAGAGGAGGAAACTCCATGGATCTTGGGATCGCGGGCGTGGCCGCCATCACGGCCATCGCCTATGTGGTGGGCCTTCTGGTAAAGGCCTCGCCCCTCAGAAACAAGTGGATCCCCATTATCTGCGCCGCCACCGGCGCGGTGCTGGGCATCGCCGGTCTGTTCGTCATGCCGGACTTTCCTGCCGGGGACGTGATCTCGGCCGCCGCGGTGGGCATTGTCAGTGGTCTGGCCGCCACCGGTCTTGACCAGACGGTGAAGCAGGTCTGTATCAACGGCGAATGCAGCGAAGAATAACAGCAGGAGCGGGAGGTCACTCCCGCTCCTGCTGTTATTTTTTTCTGAATGATCATTTTATTATCATCGGAAACCCTGTATTCATCGGATCTTCAGCACGGCGGACACCGAAAGATCCAGCACACGCTCCACCTCGCTCATGACAGCAGGCGTCCCGCTCTGGCGGTGCTGCTGCATGATCAGGAACAGCGGCCCGAACAGCATGGCATTGATGTAGGCGATGTTATCGGTCTTCATCAACCGCCGGGCAATGGTCTCCTGATACACCGCCATCAGCGACGGCGAGGGCAGGCAGTTCTCCCGCAGCACCTCCTGCGTGACGAACTCCGGCGCGTTCAGCACCGAAAGGAAAAAGTGCGCCTCCTTCGGGTGGGCCAGGAAGGTCTCAGCCAACTGGCGCAGACCGAAAAACAGCTTCTCACCGGGGGTACGACCTATGTCGATGGCCTGCTGCAAGCCCTCCTGCAAGCCGGCCCACACCTGGGCGTAGATGCGGGAGAGCATGTCGGTCTTGTCCTTATAGTACACGTAGGGGGTACCGGTGCTGATGCCGGCCCGCTTCGCCAGCTTGTCAAAGGACAATGCGGCAAGCCCCTCCTCCATGGTGATCTGGAGGACGGTCTGCACCACTTTATCCCGTTTTTCTGTATCTATCGTTCTCATGCTTTGATAATAAACGTTTATTCACTTATTGTCAAGGCATTTTTCGGCAAAATTTTTGTAAAATTGCGGCGGGACATACGACGTCAAAGCCTCCCTCTGACGAGGGAGGCTTTGTGGGGTACAAAAATTACCCGGCGGCCGTTTTCTCCTTCCGCAGCTTCCACGCAAAATAGAGCAACAGCGCCAGAAGGGCGCCTTCGATCATGAACCATACCGGCCAGCCCTGGGCATTATCCGCCTGCATGGCACGGTTATAGTCGTCCAGCGTGAAAATGTCCTGCGTGTCGGTGCGCAGGGCCACGATGGCCCCCATCCCATCTTCGGAAAACGACCGCGCCACAGAATTCGTCATGCGGAAATACACCTTTTGGCCTACCAGGGATGCCATGGTCGCCGGAGAAATACTGTCCCTCAGCACATCCGGCACATACAGTGTGCCGGTCGGCTTTGTAACGCAGACAGTTCCGGCACCCTGATCAGCATTTGCCGCCGTGGCCGTCAACTCCACGGTCCTGCTCTCCCTGATGTGGGTCAGCTGCCAGACCATGGTCATATTCATGGCGCACACCAGCATCACCAGGATCGTCAGGCATAGGGCAGTCTTGGTTTTCATAGGCTTCTCCTTTCCGGTCGTCATTCGACATATCATCGCAATCCCTTCGCGGAAGGCGGGGTCTCCCCCGCCTTCTCTCAATTTCCGTTCAGCTGCTCCTGCGCGGCAATGATGGTTTTCTCCCGCTGCTGCATGGCTTCCTTCCGCATCTGGAGGTACTCCTGCTCGGAGGTATAGAAGCCAATGGTGATACTTTTCCGGATCGGCTCGCCCTGGACCTCTGAGACGCTGTAGCCCACGGTGCAGAAGCCGCCCTTAACATCGGTCCGCCAAGTGAAGCCGGTGCTGGTGGCATCCTCCGGGAGCGGCAGGGCGGACAGCTGCCGGTAGAGCTGACCATCGTCGTCAAAGCCGCCCCAGAGCATACCGGCCAGTGTGATGGGCTTCTGCCAGTCCTCGCAGCGGAAGGAGGTATCCTCGCCTTCCGCTTGCAGATATATCACCTGCAAATACCGCTTGCCACCGTCATAGACACTGCTGCTGACAGCGCACCACGGATAGATGTCTTCCCCGCCGTTGCGGAGGGTATACACGATATGACCCTCGGCATAGGATTGGGTCTCGTCGGCCGCAACGGTCAGGGGCAGGCCCACGGCGTTGACCGCGTCCGTCACCGCCTGCTCCGTCAGGGGGAAGGCCAGGGACGCGCCGCCGCTCTGTCCCGTCTGGGGCATGGGGGTCAGCTCGTTTTGCAGCGCCGTCAGCCATGGGCCGCAGTCCCCGCTCATCACCTCATCGGGCCACGCGCTCAACCCCAGTGCATCCAGCAGCGGCTGAGTGCCGGTGGATTCATAGTCGTTATAGCGGTAGTAGTAGAAGGGCGGCAGGTAGATGTGGGGTGTATCCGGCGCCGCCAGCACTGAGAAGGTCGTGCCGTCGCTGCGCGTCAGGCGCAGCTGGACACATTCCGGCGGCGTTTTGGCGGCATAGCTGCACTGCGTTCCATTTTGCAGCAGGTTCTCAAGCCGCGCCATATGGTCGGCGTCGCTGACGGTATACAGCGTCTCACCGTTGTAGATCAGCTCCGCCGACGTCAGGCCGGAGAGGGCTTCCCGCCCGTTCTTTGTCTCCCAGCCGGTCAGGCTCCGGATCATGGCCAGCAGCTCCCGTACCTCGGCATCCGCCTGCACCACATTGTCGCTGGTGCTGAGACCCCACACGCCGCCATCGCCCCGACACAGGCTGTAAAAATCTTTGTAATCCTCCCGGCTGAACCGCAGATGCACCTCCGGGCTTTCCGCCGTCCAGGAGACAATGTCGCTGCCCCAGCCGTGGGTGTCGGCAGGCGTCTCAAAGCCGCCCAGGGTCACGTTCTCCACCACACGCTGCTCGATGCGGGCCGCCAGCTGGTCGGGGATCTCCATATAGAACACGGTGCCGCCGCCATTGACGGTCATATAGGGGCAGGACAGGGCGCTGCTGTCATAGGACCAGCGGACGTCCAGAGCCTGGGGCAGTACGTCGTCCAGATCCGCCGGTACGGCAGACTGCTGCTGATAGGTCAGGCCGCGCCATGCCTGCATATAGGCCGCCTCGTCCTTCCGATAGGCCTCCGTCAGCACCGCGGCGTAGCCCTCGGCATAAGCGCCGTCCAGCTTCGCGGTGTTCAGCAGCAGGGTACGGCACCGCTCCTCCGTCAGATCACCGCTCTGCACGTCGCGCCGCAGCAGGTCTATCAGCGCCATCTTATCATCGTCATACATATCCCAGCGGAAGCCGCCGTCCGGAAACCGTTCATAGAAGGTCGCCGCATCCGGGATGGTCTCCCCGGATCGGGCAATATCCTTCTTCATCTGCCATGCCCAGCCGCTCAGGGCCTTCACCATCTCGCTGCCGGTCATACTGCTGGTATAGGCGGACGCCATTCCCGGCTTCTGCGTCACCCACAGCATATGATCCGCGGCGGAGTCGATATACAGTTTATCGGCGTAAAGGCCGTAAAGCACGATATACGAGCCGTGCAGCTCCGGCTCCGCCGCCTCCCCGGCAGGATGCATGACCCACCGGTTATCCCGGATAAATCTGTCAAAGTCCTGGGTCACGCTGCCGGGATCCTCGACTCCCACGATATCCACCTTAATCGGCCACTCCATGGAGGGCAGCAGGTACTCGTGGGCACTGTCGGTATCCTGGCCCAGAATGTTCTCGTCGGGCGTGGTGTCGCTGGCGGCAAAGGCCGCCCGCACCACGATCATATAGTCGGCGTCCCGGGCAATAGAGGGCTGCTTCTCCAGCTTGCGGCAGTCGAACTGGGGCAGGCCGCCGCCGAAGTCCGCGGCCATGGCCATCAGCACGATGTCATCCCCCGCCGCCACCTGCCGCTTCTCGCCGTCGGTATAGGCGGCAACAGTGGTATCCTTCGGCATTTCCTTCAGGCCGTCCGACAGCTCGCCATAGGCCCCGTATACATCGCTGAACACCCACAGCTGGAACATGGGCAGCGTCTGCAAATTACGCTCGGGCTGCACCATCTGCACGCTCAGTTCATTGGTATAGCGGCTCATCTGCCAAAGCTGTGTAGTGCGGCACTGGCCGTCGCGCCACACCTCGGCATAGATATTGGCGTCCAGCGCCGCGTCCTTTGTCTCCACGGTGAAGTCCGCCCGCCAGTCGCAGGCGACGCTGTCCTTCGCCACAAAGGTCAATGTACCCCGTCCGGTCTTGCCCACAGGGTCGGTCAGGAAGCAGACCGCCACCACGATGCAGGCGATGACCGCCGCGGCGATCACCCAGAACGCGGGCTTTTTATAGTTCAGGACCGCCTTGATACGGCCCTTTACCCCCTCTTCGCCAAAGGCCACCGGGCAGGCCAGCACCATGCGGCGGCCCTGACTGCACGACAGCAGCGCATTGGAATAGGCTTTCTTGTCCTCAACGCTCAGGCTGCGCACCACCCGCTCGTCGCAGGCGGTCTCGATATCCCGGCAGAACAGCCAGTAGGCCACCCATACCAGCGGGTTGAACCAGTGGACCGCCAGCAGCAGATAGCCCAGCGGCTTCCAGATATGGTCGCCCCGCTGGAGATGGGCATGCTCATGGGCCAGCACATAGTCCATCTGCCCCTCGTCCATGCCGCTGGGCAGATAGATGCGGGGCCGCAGGATGCCCAGCAGGAAGGGCGACGTCACCGCGTCGCACAGCCAGATATTCTCCCGCAGGCGCATGCCCTCCCGCACACGATACCGCAGGCGCAGCGTGCTGGCAAGGCCATACAGCAGCAGCGCGCCGCCCACCGCCAGCCAGATGGTCACATATGGCGGCAGATAGCGGGTGACGGTATGGGCCGTGTCCGCCGCCGTCTCCTGCTGCGCCGGGGTGATCTCCGCCGGACGGATGGTCTCCACATCCAGCTGGATAGAAGGCTTGTCGCCGCTGGCGTGAACATACTGGAAATACTCCACCCCGCCGGAATCCTGCACGGCGGCCGGAGTGGCCACCTGATAGGCCGACACCGGCGACTGCAGGCTGACAGGGCAGACCAGCCGCACCGCCACCAGCGCCCACAGCAGGCAGGTGATCCACCGGGGCGCTTTTTTCAACGCCAGCCGCAGCACCAGCACCACCAGGATCAGCCATCCGGCGGCCACGCTCATATTGGCCAGCTTCACAAAGACCTCGTTCATGGTCAGCCCTCCCCTGCTTCGTCGATCATGCGGCGGATCTCATCCCGTTCCTCCTCCGTCAGCTTCCGGCCCTGGGTAAAGGCCGCGATAAATGCGGGCAGCGACCCGTGAAAGCTGTCGGCCACATACTGGCGGCTCTGGCGGGCGTAAAAGTCCTCCCGGCTCATTTTCACCGTTACAAGGCCACCGTCGTTCTGAAACAGTCCCTTGTCACACAGCCGCCGCAGCACCGTGTGTACGGTGGTGCGCTTCCAGCCCAGCTCCGCCTCCCCCAGCTTCACCAACTGGGAGGACGTGACCGGCGCGGTGCGCCAGATGATATCGGCGAACTTCGATTCCACCACACCCATCTGCAATTCCGTCATCCTGCATCCCTCCTTATGCGACTACATGGTGTAGTCTTTCTTTTAGACTACACCATGTAGTCTGTCTTGTCAAGAGAAAAAACGGCTTCTTTTCCAGAAACCGTTTTCTCTGTCGCAGTAAGGTGCGGATTCCCACGTCAGGGCTTCGCCCTCCCCGGAATGACATAGGTTTATCCTTCCGGCATGGTGACCCAGATGGCGGGGCGGACATATTCGCCCTCATAGGCGCGCGTTCCCTCGCCCACACGGCCGCTGGGGCGAACGCTGTCGGGATGGTCGTAGCCGTCGGTGGTACGCAGCCACCAATCCACCGCGCCGGGTGCAGTAGCATTTCCGGCCCAGGGATTCTCTGACAGGGCATAGGCGGTATATTCGGCGGCGGTGGCAGCCTCATTGGCAAAGTAGGCATACACCTCCGTATTGCTCAGCAGGAACACCCGATCCTCGGTGGTGACGGGGCCGTTCTCCCGATGGAGACTGCCGGGCGAGGTGATGACCGTGGTGGTCAGCAGCCGCTGCCGCTCGCTGCTGTTAAACGCGGCGTTGAGGAACGTGCTGTTGAGCCACCGGCGGAGGGAGCTGTTCTCCCAAGTGAAGGGCCCCGTCACCGGTTCGTAGAATGGCATGAAGGACTGATAGTCCAGGGCGTACTTGCTGAGCAGCAGCACCTTGTCGCCGTCACGATCCAGCACCAGCCACTGGATGGGCTCCTTGCCGTTGGCGGCGTCGCCGTCCTGCTCATAGGAACCGAAGGTATAGGTCTCCGGTTGTTGGTCTGTCTGGCCCAGATAGCGGCCGTCGCCCGTCAGCCAACCGCGGAAGCCGTTCAAAACGGTGTAGAAGTAGTCTGTACCGCCGCTGTGGATCACAACGACCTCGTCCGCCCCATCCGGCAGACCGTAAAAATGCATTGTGCTGTCGCCCAGCACCAACTGAGCCACTTCCTGATAGCCCGACCGATTGAATATCTCGGTTGTTATATCCTCCATAGGCTGCCAATCCAGCGACCGCAGGAAGCGGGACAGCACCGGACCGGGGATGTCGTCGTCCGGGTACAGTATATCGCCCTCCACCCAGCTCATATCGAAGGTATCCAGTCCATCCGCCTGCTCCGCCAATTCCCGCAGCAGATAGTCGGTCTGCGTCAGCGCCTGAAGCACATCAATATTGTGCATTTCACCCATGTAGTACCAGCGGATCTCATCACCGGCGGTGATCTTCACACCCTCCATGGGTACTCCGTCGTAAAAACGGACCACCGTGTTGTCGTCCACCTGCACCTTCAGATAATATGTATTGTCCGAGCCGTCGTTCGGTTCGCCCGCCGCCTGATACGTCCAGTCGGCATTTGCCAGCAGCTTGCCCAACACCGGGCCGGATATGGCGGTAACGGTGCCGTCGGCTTGGGTCACGGTCACAGCGCCCATCTGATAGGCCAGCGTCGCCACGTTCTGGTAGTTTGCAAAAGACAGGTCGGGCTCCTCGTTCGCCGCCCCCTTGGGGTTGGTCAGGAAGCACACCGCCACCGCGATGCACACCAGCACCGCCGCCACCGACACCCAGAAGCCGGGCTTTTTATACCACAGCACCGCCTTTACCCGGGTCTTGACCCCCACCTCGCCAAAGGCCAGGGGGCAGGCGGCCACCCAACGGCGGCCCTGACTGCAATCTAGCAGCGCCTGAGAGTAGGCGGCCCGTTCCTCCGCCGCCATGTCCCGGATCACCCGCTCGTCGCAGGCCAGCTCCATATCCCGGCAGAACAGGATATACGCCAGCCACACCAGCGGATTATACCAGTACACCGCCAGCAGCCCAAAGCCCAGAGGCTTCCACACATGATCCCACCGCCGCAGGTGGGCTCTCTCGTGCCGCAGCACGCAGTCCCGGGCCGCCTCGTCCATGCCGGAGGTCAGGTAGATACGGGGCCGGAACACGCCCAGAATGAAGGGCGACTTGATGTTGTCGCACAGGTACACATTGCCCTCCAGCGGGATGGATGCCGCCACCGTGCTCCGCAGGCTCAGATAGCCCGCCAGCGCAGCCATCACCATGATATAGATGCCCACAGCCCACGCAATGGACAGCAGGTTCATGTCAATGGAACGGGATGGCATCGAGGGCCGTGCCGCCGTATCCACGAAAGTCTCCGGCGCGGCATCGTCCGCTGTGCTGCTGATGGGCGCGGCCGCGGTCAGGGCCGCCGATACGCCGGGCAGCAGCGTGGCAGGCCGGTAGCGGACGTCGCCGCAGAAGCCCGTATCCTCGAAATACGTCACCTGTCCGCTGGACTGCACGGCGTCACCCGCCAGCCGGTAGACCGACACGTCGGAGTGCAGCATCACCGGGCACACCAGCCGCACCGCCACCAGCGCCCACAGGGCGCACAGCACCCACTTGGGGGCCATCTTCTTCAGCAAGGGCCGCAGCAGCAGGATCACCACGATCAGCCAGCTGGCCGCCACCGCCAGATTCAATGAGTCGATAAACAATTGACGCAAGCCATCCATGCTCAGCCCTCCTTCCGGAATGTGTCGATCATCTGCTGGATCTCCTCCACCTCCGCCGCCGACAGCTTCTTGCGGGAGGTAAAGGCCGTGATGAAGGCGGGCAGCGACCCGTCAAAGCTCTCCTCCACGAACTGCTCCGACCGGGCGGCGTAGAATTCCTCCTGGCTCATCACCACAGACACCAGCCCGTCCTCATTTTTGAAAAGTCCCTTTTCGCACAGCTTCCGCAGCACCGTATAGGTGGTGGGCTTCTTCCAGTTCAGCTCCCTCTGGCAGATCTTCACCAACTCGCCGGAGGGCAGCGGCGCGTAATGCCACACCAGCTCCGCGAACCTCAGCTGCACCTCGCCCAGCTCCATCGTTCCCATATCGCTCTCCCCTTTCCAGTTTATCCGCGATAAACCGTCTTGTTGTTTTGAGTTTATCATGCATAAATCAGCATGTCAAGAGGTATTTTGCGCAAAATAAAATATCCTGCCCTCCGGCGCTCCGAAAGGCAGGATATCCGATTTATTTGGCATACAACAGCCCGATCATCCAGTTCAGCAAACGGCCGGGCAGGATACGCACCAGAAACACGAAAAACTTATAGCTGGCGCCGATGGTGTAAATGGGCTTGACGCTGCCCTTGGCGGCCACGTTGGCGATGAACCGGCCCGCTTTCGCCGGATCCATGCCGGTCTGCTCGTCGTGCTCCATCCGCTGGACGGAGCGGCTGATGCGGCCCTGATACACGTCGTCGCCGTCAATGACCTTTTCCCGGGCGGCGGTGAAGCCGGTCTTGATATCGCCGGGCTGCACGGCGCACACGCTGACGCCGAAGGGCCGCAGCTCGTTGGCCAGCGCCATGGTATAGTCGTTGACCGCGGCCTTACCGGCGCTGTAATAGGCCTGAAACGGGATCGGCACCGGCGCGGCCACACTGCTGAGATTGATGATCCGTCCGCTGCCCTGCTGCCGCATGATGGGCACCACGCAGCGGTTCATCCGCACCATACCGAAGAAATTGGCGTCAAACAGGCACTGGGCCTCCTCGGTGGCGGTGAACTCGATGGCCCCGGAGATGCCGAAGCCCGCGTTGTTGACCACCAGATCGATGCGGCCCTCCGCCGCCATCACCTGATCCACGGCGGCGCGCAGCGTCTCCTCCTTGGTGATGTCCGCCACGATGTGGCGCACATCCGCCATGCCCTCGGCGCGGCGGCTCAGCTCATAGACGGTGTAGCCGTCCGACTGTAAGGCCAGCGCCGTGGCGCGGCCGATACCGGAGGTGCCTCCGGTGACGATCGCAACTTTTTTATCCATGGCGCTTCACCATCACATCCGAAATGATATCCATAGCCTCGTCCAGCAGCGCCTCGGTGTGGGTGGCCATGTAGCTGGTGCGCAGCAGCGCCTCGCCCTCCGGCGTGGCGGGCGGCAGCGTGGGGTTCACATACACGCCCCGGTCGTAGATCTCCGCCGCCGCTTCCAGCGTCCAGTAGGTCTCATAGGTATACAGGGGGATGATGGGGGTCGGCGCCTCCAGGGCGCTCTCCCGGATCTTGATGCCCCGGTTGGTGAAACCCTTGCGGGCGTACAGGCTCAGGTCACGCAGACGCTCCGGCAGTTCAGGATGGGCTTCCAGATACTGCAGAGCCGCCAGCGCCGTGGCGCAGTTGGCGGGCGGGATGGAGGCGGAGAAAATAAAGGGGCGGGAGGCGTGGCGCACAAACTCCGCCACCTCGGCGGAGGCCGCCATATAGCCGCCCAGAGACGCCAGCGACTTGGAGAAGGTGCCCATATAGACGTCCACCTGATCCTCCAGCCCGAAATAGCTGGCGGTGCCGCGGCCGCCCTCGCCCAGCACGCCCAAACCGTGGGCGTCGTCCACCATGACGCGGGCGCCGTACTTTTTGGCCAGCGCGCAGATCTCCGGCAGCTTGGCGATGTCGCCGCCCATGGAGAACACGCCGTCGGTGACGATCAGCACGCCGTTTTTGTCGTCGATCTTCTGCAGAATGCGCTCCAACTCCTCCATGTCGCTGTGGCGGTAGCGCAGCATTTTGCCGTAGCTCATCTGGCATCCGGCGTAGATGCTGGCGTGATTCTCCTTGTCGCAGATCACATAGTCGTGGCGATCCACCAGCGCGGAGATGATGCCCACGTTGGACTGGAAGCCGGTGCCGAAGGTGACCACGCCAGGCTTGCGCAGGAACTTAGCCAGTTCCGCCTCCAACTCCAGATGCAGCTCCAGCGTGCCGTTGAGGAACCGGGAGCCGGAGCATCCGGTGCCGTATTGCTCCAGCGCCTTGATGCCCGCCTCCACCACCTCCGGCTGGATGGTCAGGCCCAGATAGTTGTTGGAGCCCAGCATGATACGGCGCTTGCCCTCCATGGTGACCTCCACATCCTGCCGGGACTGCAAAGCGTGAAAGTAGGGATACACGCCCTTTTCCTTCAGCTCACCGGCCAGCGACGGCGCGTAGCATTTTTCAAAAATATCCATTGTGCCTCCTTGTGGCATGTAAACGTAATAGTCCATATTATGTATGATATTCCATTATACTGATTTGACAACACTTTGTCAATTTGCTTTTTCATGCCGCTCATGCTGGAAAAAATTCCATTTTTAGCGTTGTCAGTGCTGCCTGTTTTTAACGGACATGATGGGACAATTTCCGCAAAAAATAACGCAGTCACCGGTGACAAATCAGGCAAGACGCGGCAAGCGTTTTGCCGCGAAAGGGTGATCATTTTGTATGAGACGCGAAAAAAACGATGGTTTTCCCTTCTGTGCTCCTGTCTGCTGGCGCTTTCCCTTATCTCTCCCGCGTGGGCGGTGGAAGGAGAGCGCACCCTGATCCCGCTGGGCAAGGCGGTGGGCATCAAGCTGTTTGCCGACGGCGCGCTGGTGGTGTCTCTGGAGGGCAGCGGCACCCTGAAGGTAGGTGACCTTCTGCTGAAGGTCAACGACACACGGGTGCAGTCCACAGAGCAGCTGCAGGCGCTGCTGCAAAAAAATGGCAGCATGCCGGTGTCCATGCAGGTGCGGCGCGGCGAACGGCTGGTCACCTTCACGGACACGCCCCAGTGCGGAAGTGACGGCGTTTACCGGCTGGGCGCGTGGATCCGTGACAGCATGGCGGGCATCGGCACGCTGACCTATTACGATCCCCAGACCGCCAGCTACGGTGCGCTGGGCCACGGCATCACCGATGTGGACACGGCGCAGCTGATGAGTCTCAGCGGCGGCTCCATCATGGAGACCACCGTAAAAGCGGTAAAGAAGGGACAGCGGGGCGACCCCGGCGAGCTGAAGGGTGACTTCACGGTGCAGCGTGACGTGGGCACCCTGACGGCCAACACCAACGGCGGCATCTTCGGCAAGGTGGCGGACGCCGGATTCATTGACGCCGCGCAGGCCATTCCCGTGGCGGCGGCCAGCGAGGTGAAGTGCGGCCCGGCCACCATACTCTCCACCGTCAGCGGCAGCGAGACGAAGGAGTATCAGGTGGAGATCCTGCGGCTGTACGGCAGCGGACAGGATACCCGCAACCTGCTGCTGAAGGTCACGGATCCCCAGCTGCTGTCGGCCACCGGCGGTATTGTACAGGGGATGAGCGGCTCCCCCATTTTGCAGAACGGCAAGCTGGTGGGCGCTGTGACCCACGTCCTCATCGACGACCCCACACGGGGCTATGGCATCTTTATGGAAAACATGCTGAAAATGACGGGATAACAGGAGGAAGGCAACATGCGGTCTTTGCTGATCCGCGACACCACCCGCGAGGAGCGGGAGGAGATCGTCCGCCGGGCGCTGAGCGCCTGCGGCGGCAGCTGTGACGGCTGCAACGGCTGCGGCAACTCCGGCGGCGGCCGGGTGGAGACCATCTATCAGCCGTATATCGACGGCAAGAAGGAGCTCTCCCAGATCAACGAGGAGTACGCCGCCAGCCGCGGACTGATCCGGTAGCGGAAAAAACACACAGGGGTATCACAGCGCGTGCCGCGCTGTGATACCCCGCCGGTTTACTTGACGTTTCGGCAAAAATATCCTATAATGAAACAAATTGTATTTCATAATAAGGAGGGGATCCCATGCCGAAAAAGGACCTGCTGGCCGCCATGCGGCTGGGCGAACAGCTGACGCTGCGCCAGCAGATCACGCTGACGCTGCAATTGAGCGTTCCGGCGATCCTGGCCCAGATCTCCTCCATCGTCATGCAGTACATCGACGCCGCCATGGTGGGCCATCTGGGTAAAGAAGCCTCCGCCTCCATCGGCCTGGTGGCCTCCAGCACATGGCTGATGGGCGGCCTGTGCCGGGCGCTGGTGGTGGGCTTTTCCGTGATCGCGGCCCAGCGCATCGGTGCGGGCGAGGAAAAGGATGCCCGCAACCTGGTCAAGCAGGCCCTGCTGGCCGGTATCGGCTTCGGTCTGCTGCTGGCGGCCGGCGGTGCGGCGGTCTCCGGCGGACTGCCTCACTGGCTGCGGGCCGACGCCTCACTGTGTCCCGACGCCTCCGCCTACTTTCTGGTCTTCTCCCTGTCTCTCCCCTTCGTCCAGTTGAACCGGCTGGCGGCGGGACTTCTGCAGGCGGGCGGCAATATGCGGACGCCCAGTATCCTGATGGCGCTGATGTGCGGACTGGACGTGATCTTCAACTCGCTGCTGATCTTTCCCACCCGGCAGTTTGGCGCGTTTACGCTGCCCGGCGCGGGTCTGGGCGTGGCCGGCGCGGCGCTGGGAACGGCGCTGTCTGAGGTCACCATAGCTATTATCATGTGTATTTTCCTGCTGCGCTCCCCCGTGCTGGGCCTGCGGCAGGGCGAGACCTTCCGCTTCGTACCGGCGCAGCTGTGCCGCGCCGCGAAGCTGGGCATACCGGTCGCCATCGAGCAGGTGGTCATGACCAGCGCCCAGGTGGTCATGACCGGCATCATCGCGCCGCTGGGTACCATTGCCATCGCCGCCAACTCCTTCGCCGTCACCACGGAGGCCCTGTGCTACATGCCAGGCTACGGCGTGGAGAACGCCGCCGTGACGCTGATCGGGCAGAGCGTGGGCGCAAAGCGGAAGGATCTTGTGAACCGGCTGGGCTGGGTCACGGTGCTGCTGGGCATGAGCATCATGCTGGCGGCCTCCATCATGATGTATGTGCTGGCTCCCTGGATCATCGGCCTGCTGAGTCCCGACCGGCAGGTGGTGGCGCTGGGCACGCAAGTCCTGCGGATCGTGGTGCTGGCCGAGCCGCTGTACGGTGCTTCCATCGTGGCCGCCGGTGTGTTTCAGGGCGCAGGCAACTCCCTGCTGAGTTCGGTGCTGAATTTCGCCAGCATGTGGGGCCTGCGGATCCCGCTGGCGCTGTTCATGGTCCCCCGCTGGGGCCTGCGGGGCGCGTGGATCGCCATGTGCATCGAGCTGTGCTTCCGCGGACTGCTGTTTCTGTTCTTCCTGTGGCGGAAAAAATGGCTGCCCAGAGATCTGCGGGACGCTGCGTAGTTTTCGCGGCGGCCTGAGGGCAGGCCGCCCTACGGACAGGTACGATAAAATTACGTAGGGCGGGGTGACCACACCCCGCCGCACCTCATTCCAAAAATCCTTTACTTGACATTCACCCTGTTTTTCGGAATAATAAGAGGGAAAAATAACCCAAAGGAACGACAGCTATGGACGAACGCAAGGCCACCATCGCCAGCAACCTCATCAAGCTGCGGCTGGCCGCCGGGATGACCCAGGCGGAGCTGGGCGAAAAACTGAATTACTCTGACAAATCCATCTCCAAATGGGAGCGGGGCGACGTGACCACCGATGTGTTCGTGCTGATGCAGATCGCTGACATCTTCGGCGTGGACGTGGACTATCTCCTCAAGCCCCATAACGAGATCGAGCCGGTCATCTACAACAAGCCTGTCAATACGGCCACCTATACCACCAACATGATCACGCTGGTGACGGTGCTGGGCATCTGGACAGTGGCGCTGTTCGTGTTCGTGATATTGTGGATCTGTGACATGGTGGTATGGCTGGTGTTCGTTTACGCCGTGCCGGTGTCGCTGATCACGCTGCTGGTGCTGAACTCCGTATGGAACGGCGGACGGAAGAACCGCTTTATCATCGCCGCGCTGGTGCTCAGCATCATCGGCACCGTGTATCTGACCTTTCTCAGCCGCAACCTGTGGCAGCTGTGGCTGCTGGCCATCCCGTCGCTGCTGCTGGTGTTTCTGGGGGCCCGCATCTACCGAAGCGCCCAAAAGCGTTGAAAATACAGCACTCTACCAGGAGTAGAATCGCTCTACTGAGGGCGATCCTGCTCCTGATTTTTTGTAGAGCGCCCTCTCTCCAGCCGTAGGTTGGCTTTTCCCACACACTGCCGTATACTGGACACAGTCCTTTCAGGACTGTATTTTCAACTGTAACGGAGGAACTCTCATGGCATCTTACGCACTGACCTGCTGCTCCACAGCCGATCTGACCCACGAGCATTTCGCGGCCCGTGATATTCAATACACCTGCTTCCACTTTACCCTCAACGGTGAAACATACCCCGACGATCTGGGCCAGTCCATCCCCTTCCCCATCTTCTATCAAGCCATGGCCAACGGCGCCGAGACCAGCACCTCTCAGGTGAACATCTCCCAGTATCTGGATCTGTTTACCCCCATTCTGGAGAGCGGCCGGGATATTCTGCATGTCTGCCTGTCCTCCGGCCTGTCCGGCACCTATAACTCCGCCACCAGCGCCGCTCTCATCGCACGGGAGCAGTTCCCTGACCGGAAGATCTACATCGTGGACTCTCTGGGCGCTTCCTCCGGCTACGGCCTCATCATGGAGACACTGGCCGACCTGCGGGACGAGGGCATGGACATCGACACGCTGCACCAGTGGATCGAGGAGAACAAGCTGCGGATGAACCACTGGTTCTTCTCCACCGACCTGAGCTTCTATGTAAAGGGCGGCCGTATCTCCAAGACCGCCGGCTTCATTGGCGGCGTGCTGGGCATCTGCCCTCTGCTGAACATGGACGAGCAGGGCCATCTGATCCCCCGCGCCAAGATCCGCTCCAAGAAAAAGGTCATTCAGGAAATGCTGACCCGCATGGAGCAGTACGCCGACAATGGTCTGGATTACGACGGCAAATGCTTCATCTCCCAGTCCGAGTGCTATGACGACGCCCGTGCGCTGGCCGATCTCATCGAGGCCAGGTTCCCCAAGCTGAACGGTAAGGTGGAGATCAACTACGTCGGCACCACCATCGGCAGCCATACCGGCCCCGGCACCGTGGCCCTGTTCTTCTGGGGCCGCGACCGCAAGCTGCCCCTGCTTTAATTTCACGATTCTTCTCTGCTCTGATCCCCTTCCCTGTGAAGAAAGACCGGCCTTTTCAGGCCGGTCTTTCTTCGTTGTGAGGGAGTGCTTCGCGCTGTAAGCGCGACCTACTTTTGTCAACAGTGACAAAAGTAGGCAAAAGCACCGGAAGGAACCTCCGGTTCCTTCACCTCCGGGCGCGCTATACGTCGTACGAAGCCATAGCTGCATACCACACGTTTGCTGGGGACTTTCTTTTCCGTATCTTCATCGAATCGTCTCTGCAACAGCGCCGCTGCCGCTGATCAGTACGGAGAAGGGGCTTTCGCGTCTACTTCGCGGCGGGGTGAGGGCACCCCGCCCTACAACCAGCTATCGATAGAATTTCGTAGGGCGCGATGCCCACATCGCGCCGCGAACAGCGATTCATCCCCTACCGTTGCAGCAATGAGCGGCAGCGGCCGCAATCCTTTTGGCAGCAAAATCGTAAGATTTTGCGTCAGTTTTTTCACGTATTATCCTTATCAATAGGCCTTCTCCGCAAAATCCGCATCAGGCGCTTGCCGTTGAAGGGGATCAGCGGATAGAGATACCCCTTGCCCACCACCGGCTTGGTGGAGACGATCAGTGCCACCGTGCCCGCCACACCGGCGGCAAAGCCCCACCAGTCCCAGAAAAAGATCAGGATCAGCAGCACCATCCGCACCAGCTTACAGGCATAGCCCATTTCATAGCTGTGCTGGGCGTAGCCCGCCACCGCCACAAAGGCCATATACACCAGCACCTCCGGCACCAGCCACCGGGCCTGCACGGCGAAATCCCCCAGGATCAGCGCACCCAGCATACTGAAGGAATTGCTGAGGGCGTCCGGCGTGTTCAGTGACGCCAGCTTCAGGATATCCACGATGAACTCCACCAGCAGCAGCTGCACGATCAGCGGCACGAAATACTCGTCCTCGATCAGCAGGAACTCCAGCTCTCCCGGCAGCACGTCGCCGTTTTTCACCAGCAGATACCACAACGGCGTGATGAACACCGTCAAAAACAGCACCACCAGCCGCACGATGCGGAGATAGGTGCCGATCAGCGGCGGGAAGTAGTAGTCGTTGATCTCCTCGGCAAAGCTGAACAGGGTGGTAGGCAGCAGCATCACCGAGGGCGTGTTGTCGATCATCAGCAGGATGCTGCCCTCCATGACGCTGGCGGTGGCCACATCCGGCCGCTCCGTATAGCGGATCTTGGGAAACGGGTTCCACCATTGCTTGGGAACGATACACTCCGCGATGGACTCCTGACTCATGGCGATGGAGCGCACGTCGATGCTGTTCAGCTTCTGCCGCAGCTGGCGCAAGTGCTGCTCGTTGGCCTGCCCCTTCATATAGACCAGGGCCACGTCGGTCCGGGACCGCCCGCCCACCTGATGGCGCTCCAGCGTCAGCGCCGGGTCGCGGATGCGCCGCCGCAGCAGGGCGGCGTTGGCCATAATGCTCTCCACAAAGCCGTCGTGGCTGCCCCGCAGCACCTTGCTGGTGTCCGGCTCCTCCACGCCGCGGGTGGGGTACTCCTTGGCGTCCATCAGCACGCCGCCGTCGTAGCCGTCGATCACCAGCAGCGTCTTTCCGGCAAAGACCCCCACCACCATGCTGTGTACATCCGTCTCCGCCGCTGCGTCCGGCACGGTAACATAGGCCGTCAGGAACGCCTCCAGATCCGGTATTTTTTTCAGATCGCCGATGGCCATCAGCCGCCCGATCATCCGCTCGATGAGCATATCCTCGGCATAGCCGTTCACCACCCACAGCCGGGCGTTCCGTCCGCCTACCCGCAGATCGCGGCCCACCATATCAAAATTCCGTCCCACGCCCAACAGATCGTCCAGCTGGGCCGTCCGGGTATCAAAATCCACCATAGGCATCCTCCTCCGTTTTCCATGTAGTATGGGTGGAAAATGGGAGGATTATGCAAAAAAGGCGTGGCCCTGCGAATTGCGATTCATACCTCCAAGCGCAAAATAAAAGGCCCCCTTGTGTAAAGGGGGCTGTCAGCGAAGCTGACTGGGGGATTGTCGGGTAAAATGACAACCCCTCCGTCAAAAATCAAAGTTTTTTGCCACCTCCCCTTACACAGGGGAGGCTTTGACCAGTTGTTCACTCATTACTATACAGAATATCCCGTGCCACCGGGGCGTAAAACAGCTTCTCCGCCTCCGTGAAGTCGTGGGTCTGGCCCATGATCCACATCAGCTTGGCCACCGCCGCCTCCGTGGTCATGTCGTAGGCTTCCAGCAGCCGCAGCGTCTGCTTCAGGTGGCCGCCCACATGGTACACCGTCAGGTCGCTGCCCTCGTTGGGCACCTGAGTGGTCATGACGATGATCTTGCCCCGCTCCACGGCGGCGCGGAGGATCTCGTACAGATTGCCGTACTCCGGCAATCCGCCGACGCCGAAGCTCTCGATGATCAGTCCGTCATAATGCCGGGTCATGAACTCCACCAGCTCCGGCTTTGTGCCAGGGATCAGCTTCAGCAGCCCCACATTGTCGTCCAGCTTGTCATAAAACGTCGGCTTCTCCGCCACCGGGCAGGACATGTACTGCAAAAGATGGTCGTCCTGCACCACCGCCAGGTCGGGGTAGTTGACGCTGGAGAATGCCTGAAAGCTCTTGGAGCAGGTCTTGCGGGCACGGGTGCCCAGAATGACCTTGCCGTTAAAGACGATCTGCACGCCGCCGCAGCCGCGGCAGGCATAGAAAAAGGCGTCGGTCAGGTTGCGCTTGGAGTCGGTTCCGTCGAACCAGATGGGCTTCTGCGCACCGGTCAGCACGATGGGCTTGGGGCTGCCCTGCACCAGATAGCTGAGAGCCGCCGCCGTATAGGCCATGGTGTCGGTACCGTGGCTGATGACGAAGCCGTCATAGCGGTCATAGTTCTCGCGGATGGCATCGGCCACCCCCAGCCAGTGTCGGGGCTCCAGATTGGTGCTGTCCAGGCTGTACACCTGAATGCAGTCCACCTGGCACAGCTCTCCCACCTTGGGGACGAAGGATAACAGCTGCTCGCTGTTCAGCTCCGGGGTCAGGCCCTCCGGCGTCATTTCGCTGGCAATGGTGCCGCCGGTGCCGATCATCAGAATCTTCTTCATAACCTCTCCCTTTGGCGGAAGGCTCCGCCGGTTTTATATGTCGCGGTTGTCCATGGCGGCCAGCGCGAAGCGCACCGCCTGTTGGAGCTTCCGCCGCTCCGTCTCGTCCCAGGCGGCATCGTACTTCTCCCGCATCTTCTGCAAAAACAGGCCCCGCAGGGAATCCTCACCGCAGCCGTCCCAGATATCCCGCTGCACCGTGGTACGGTCCCGCACCTCCAGCGCGTAGAACCGGGACGCCAGCTCCTCCGTGACGGCGGGGATCTCCACGCCGCCGTCGGTTTCGCCGGTCAGCAGAATACGGTAGATATCCGCTTCCGTGTTCTGAGGCAGCGCCTCCCGGATCGCCTCCAGCGGCGCACGGCCCGTTACGTCCACGGTCAGTATCTCATACCGCCGCAGGGCAAAGGGGATGAACCGCAGCTTCACGCTGCCTTTATCCACCTCACCCATCAGGAAACCCTTGTCCCCCAGCTCGTCAAAGCCCCGTCCCTCGGGGCAGCCGGGGTAGGCGTAGGCCGTTCCCTCCGCCGTCTGCACGCCGGAACAGGCGTGGACATGGCCCAAGGCCAGATAGTCCAGTCCGCTTCCGGCAATCTGCGGCAGGGGGATGGGCCGGTAGCGGCTGTCCCTGACCCCTGTCTCGCCGTGCAGAATACCGATGGCCACGCCCGCGTCTCCCGCGGCCACGCCCTCCAGCGCCGCGCTTTCCGACACCTCCGGTGACGTAAACGCCGCGCCGTACACGGTGCAGCCGTACTGGGGAAAGGCCATGCGGGTCACATATGGCGTGGTGAAAATATGGACGTTCCCCGGCCACAGGGTACGGGCATAGGGCGACGCGGCGGTATAGCAGTCATGATTGCCCGGCGCGATGATCACCTGGCCCCGGAACTCCGCCAGCGCGGCGGACAGCTCCTCCGCCGTCTGGCCGTACACATTGTCGCTGTCGAACAGGTCGCCCGCCAGCAGCATCAGCTGCACGTCATGATCGTTGGCGTACTCCACCATGCGGCGGGTCAGGTCGCGGCTCTCCTGCCGGCGTTGCCGGGAGCGCTGCTCGCTCAGGCCGGTGAAGGCGCTGTCCAGATGGAAGTCCGCCGCGTGCAGAATGCGTACCATTTACGCTTCCTCGGCCTGCCAGCCCTTGCACACGTCCACCCATTGGACGAAGTTTTTGCCGCAGCAGTGCTCCAGCTCGTCGCAGGTCAGCTCGATGGCGCTGGCGGCGCTGCCCACAGCGGGGAACACTGTGGCAAACCGCTTCAGGGACACGTCCAGATAGGTCTTGACATCGTCGGGCAGGGCAAAGGGGCACACGCCGCCCACGGCGTGGCCGATGCGCTCCACCGCCTCCTCGGCGGCCAGCATCTTGGCCTTTGCGCCGAAAAAGTGCTTATACTTGCTGTTGTCCACCTTGGCGTCACCGGCGGCCACGATCAGGATGGGATCCTCCCCCACCTTGAAGCTGAGAGTCTTGGCGATGCGGGCACCCTCCACGCCCACGGCCAGCGCGGCCAACTCCACCGTGGCGCTGGACACGTCAAATTCACGAATACGGTCAGTCACGCCGTAGGGTTCCAAATATGCTCTTACTTTTTCAACAGACATGGTGATGATCTCCTTTTCTATTTCCGCAGCGGCCTCAAAACAGCCGCGTTTTTCCGTTTGATTCGGTTCCGCTCCTCTATGCTGTCATTGCGAACCAGTCCTCAGACTGGTGCGGCAATCCTTTCTCCTCTTTATCGGAAAAATCAGATTCCCACGCCAGTGACACCGGTCACTGGCTCGGAATGACCCGCAATACTCGGTCTCCGTTTACCGGATGTCCACCCGCTCCACGGCGGTGCACAGTCCGGTATCGCTGTCCAGTGTGAAAATACAGCCCTGCGCCTTACAGGGGCCGTCGGCAAAGCGGTAGCGTCCCGCAAGGCCCCCCAGAAACGACTCGATGGACTGCTCCGGCGAGATGCCCAGCACGGATTCGATGGCGCCGGTCATGCCCAGATCGGTGATGTAGCCGGTGCCCTTGGGCATCACCCGCTCGTCGGCGGTAGGTACATGGGTGTGGGTGCCCCACATGGCGCTGATGCGGCCATCCAGATAGTAGCCCAGCGCCAGCTTTTCACTGGTGGCCTGGGCGTGGAAGTCCAGCAGGGTAAAGGTGGGCTTCTCCTTTTCATCCAGCTCCCGCAGCAGCTTGTCCGCCGTGGTAAAGGGGTCGGCGGCCTTCCAGTCCAGGTCGCACCGGCCGATCAGGGTCATGACGGCGATGCGCAGCTTACCGCAGTCGTACACGCCGCAGCCCCGGCCCGGCATCCGGCCGGAGAAGTTGGCGGGCCGCAGGATGTAGCGGTTATCCTCCAGATAGTCGGCGATCTGCACCCGGCCGAAGGTGTGGTTACCCAGGGTGATCACGTCGGCCCCGGCGGCAAACAACTCGTCCGCCTGGGCGGGGGTTAGGCCGGTGCCGGAGATATTCTCTCCGTTGACTACGGTAAAATCAATGCTTTTCAGCTTCTTCAGCGGCGCAAGATGGCGGCGCAGGTGCTTCAGGCCGTCCTCGCTGGTCACGTCGCCGATGGCAAGAATGTGATACAGCATGGTGTCCTCCTTTTTACGGTTTCTTCATTCCCCGCTATTATGCCACAAAAAAAGAGGGAGCGCAAGAGCGCTCCCTGATTTTGCAGACGGTGTTTGCCGGACGCTATTCCACAACGGCGGCGGCCTGAGGGCAGGCCGCCCTACGAAACAATACGGCAGAACTCTGTAGGGCGGGGTGCCCTCACCCCGCCGCTATTCAAATCACGCCGCCACAGGCGGCATACCGAAGTTCTTCACTCTTCTCTCTTCCCTTTTCACTGCGCCCCGTCAGGGGCGCTCTCGTTCCAGCCGTAGATCTTGATCAGCCTGTGGCTGGTGTAATAGTACGCGCCCGCCGGGAAGTCCGTATAGTTGGTGGTGTTGGAGCACAGCAGATAGTCCACCGTCTCCCCCGCCCCGTTGCGGACGATGCCGGAAATAACGGTGGTGTGGTTATGGCCGCCGTTGGGGCCAAGGATCAGGATATCTCCCACCTCGCCGGTGTAGTAGTTGGCCTCGGTGTCCGCCACAAGGCCATAGCCCCGGTTTTCCCGTGCGTAGCTGTAAAAACGGCCCACGTTGATCCAAGACAAATCCAGCGTATTCTGGCCGTACCAGTACCACTTGCTGCCGCCCTGCTCATCCATGGGGATGCCGCCGGCCAGCAGCACCTGCGAGCCGAAGTTCATGCAGTTGCCGCCCACGTCATCATAGGCGTACCACCGGTCGTTCCGCTGGTGGTCATACTGCCGCATGTACTGCTCCGCCGCCGCGCGGTCATAGGGATGGTCGCACGTCAGCGTCACCTGCACCGTCTCCTGCCGCTGCAGGCTTCGCCGCTCGATGGCCCGCAGCATCTGCTGGAGCCGTCCGTCCACCGAAGCGCCCTCCTCATAGGTCAGGCTGAAATAGGGATTGTCATCCGCTTCATGATGTTTGATCAGCCAGCCGCCGTCCGCGGCGGGCACCAGCTCGAAGATATGGGGCACATCGTACATTTTACTGTCCACATCGGGCGTGGCGGCAAAGTGCATCACCGTGGTCTCGTCGGCCTCGATATGTATCTGCCCCTCCACGGCGTCCTCCTCGGTGGATGGCTCCGCCTTGGTGACGGTCAGCACAAAGTCCACGTCCCGCATCCGCAGGTCGGTCAGCGCCTGTTGGCGGATGGCAGTCAGGGTACGGATGGACGCCTCGTGCATGGCGGCGTCCTTTTCATCGGAGAACAGCGCACCCAGCTGCGGCTGGTCAAACAGGGCGATGTCGGTGTACCAGTCGGTCAGCAGCCGGGTCATCATCTGCTTCTGTTCCTCTGTCACCAGCCCCTCCGGATCCTCCACCCGTCCGCCGACGGAGGTGGAAAATCCGTCGTCCGGCGGCGTCTGATCCTGGGCCTGCTGATTCTGGCCCGGCTGGCTCTGTCCATCCGTCTGCACCGGGTCACCGGAGGGCTTTTGGCCGCAGGCGGCCAGCAGCATACAGAGCATCAGCAGCAAAGGTAAAAGCTTTCGTTTCATAGGATATCCCTCCCAAGATGCGACTGTGCGGCACCCCGGGGAAGGGTGTCGCACAGCTTTGTTTCTGTTTACTTGGCGTATTCCACGACCTTGGTCTCACGCAGCACATGGACCTTGATCTGGCCGGGGTATTCCAGCTCGTTCTCGATACGCTTGGCCAGCTCGCGGGCCAGAATGACCATCTGATCCTCGCTGACCTGCTCGGGCTTCACCATCACGCGCACCTCGCGGCCCGCCTGAATGGCATAGCTCTTTTCCACACCGGGATAGGTGCCGGTGATCTCTTCCAGCTTCTGCAAACGCTTGATGTAATTCTCAAGGTTTTCACGGCGTGCGCCGGGACGGGCGGCGGAGATGGCGTCGGCAGCCTGCACCAGACATGCCACCAGCGTCTTGCACTCCACGTCGCCGTGATGGGCCTGGATGGCGTGGACGATCTCTTCCTTTTCCTTGTACTTCCGGGCGTACTCCACGCCCAGAGACACATGGGTGCCTTCAAACTCGTGATCCAGCGCCTTGCCGATATCGTGCAGCAAACCCGCGCGCTTGGCGGCATGGACGTCGGCGCCCAGCTCGGCGGCCATCATGCCGGCGATATGGGACACCTCAATAGAGTGCTGCAGCACGTTCTGGCCATAGCTGGTGCGGTAATGGAGACGGCCCAGCAGCTTCTGCAGTTCGGGATGCAAACCGCGGACGCCGGTCTCCAGCACGGCGCGCTCGCCCTCGGAGCGGATGACGGCATCCACCTCCCGCTTGGCCTTCTCCACCATCTCCTCGATGTGGGTGGGATGGATGCGGCCGTCGGCGATGAGCTTCTCCAGTGCAAGACGTGCCACCTCGCGGCGCACCGGCTCGAAGCAGGACACCGTGATGGCCTCGGGGGTATCGTCGATAATGAGATCGGCGCCGGTCAGCGTCTCGATGGCGCGGATGTTGCGGCCCTCGCGGCCGATGATGCGGCCCTTCATCTCGTCATTGGGCAGGGGTACCACACTGACGGTGATCTCGGCCACATGGTCGGCGGCGCAGCGCTGGATGGCGGTGGCCACGATCTCGCGGGCGCGGGCGTCGGCCTCTTCCTTGGCGCGTGCTTCGATCTCCTTGATCTTCAGGGCAGTCTCGTGGGTGACCTCGGACTCCACCTGTGCGATCAGGTACTGCTTGGCCTCGTCGGCGGTGAAGCCGGAGATACGCTCCAGCATCTCCGTCTGGCTGCGCTTGATGAGCTTGATCTCCTCCTGCTCACGGTCGGCAGCAGCGTGCTTGGCGGCCAATGATTCTTCCTTCTTCTCGATCTGCTCGGTCTTATGATCGAGATTCTCTTCCTTCTGCTGTAAACGGCGCTCCTGCTTCTGCAGGTCGGCGCGGCGTTCCTTGACTTCCTTCTCGTATTCGTTTCTGGAGCGCAGGATCTCCTCCTTCGCCTCCACCAATGCTTCGCGTTTCTTACTCTCGCCATTCTTGATGGCTTCGTTGACGATGCGCAGCGCTTCCTGCTCGGCGTCCTGGATCTTGCCCTGGTCGCGCTTCTGCTTCTGCCGATGGATCAGAATACAAGTGAGGATGCCAAGACCAAACGCCGCCACGATCATCAACACCGCGTATACGATCTTGATCATGGTTTCCTCCTGTAAATATGGTGTATCCGGACAATCGCCCTCCATCCGGGGACAAGCGGGGATGGGGATGGTGGCTGTCCTCAGAAAATAATCAGACAAGTCCCCTAAATCGTCTGATAATAATCCTTCATAATTCTAACCTCATTACAGTAAACTGTCAAGCACAAAAACACACTGTCGTGGAATTTTTGTCCGCACGGGAAAAACATTTTGTCGAATCTGCCTATACACGCACATAGTCCGACCGCACATAGCCCGCCAGATTCCCGTAGCCCATGCTGTACCAGCCGTCATACCGGCCGTACACCGTCAGCTGCGCCTCGCGGGGCACACTGCCCACCACCTGCCCGTTCAGGGACGGATAGGCCCGCACGTTCAGGGCGCTCTCCTCCGTGACCACCGTGCCCGTCCGGGGCGTCATGGGATAGATGAAGGGCAGGGCGAAATACTCCGTCATGGAGCGGGAGAGATTCTCCGCGATGTTCTGGACGTTCTCCTGTATCCACAGCGCGTCGGCGGTATTGTCGTGATAACCGATCTCCAACAGCACCGAGGGCGGCTTGGGCTGGCGCACCTCCCCCAGGGCTGTGGTGGCGCGGGCCGTCACCAGTGCGGGCAGGGGATAGATCTCCTTCAGATTTTCCACGAAGATATCGGCGGCCCGCCTGCCGTTGGTGCTGGTGGGGTAATAAAAGGCGATGATGCCCCGCTGGCGGCCTTCGCTGGAGCCGTCGCCGCTGGCGTTGGAGTGGAGGGCCAGATAGAAATCATAGCTGCCCCGTGCCGCCTGGGCGATAGAGGACGCGGCGGTCATCTCCGGTGTGTTGCGGGTAAAGCGGATGGTGTTGGCCCGCAGATACGGCTCCATGGCGTCGGCGATGCGATTCATCCAGTATTCCTCGCTGCCGGAGCCGGTGATGTAGGGATTATATTCTTGTGTGCTTGGACTTAAATATATATTCGGCATGGTACTTCTCCTTTTTGAGTTTCTCCCTCATATATATGTGGCACGGAAGAAAAGAATGTGCTATAATAAATTATCATTCACACGACAGGAGAGAACCGCCATGAAAGCACTGCGTCCCTATCCCAAGATCACCATTACTCCCAAGGGGGAGGCTGCCCTGACGGGAGGGCACCCATGGGTCTATGAGGGCGAAGTGACCGCCATGGACGGCACGCCGGAGGATGGCGCCCTAGTGGACGTGGTGAGCCGGAAGGGCAGCTGGCTGGGCTGCGGCTTCTACAACAGCCACTCCAAGATTCGCATGCGGCTTCTCAGCCGCAACGCCAACGACGACTTTTCCGACGCCTTCTGGGAGCGCCGTGTCCGCTACGCCTGGGACTACCGCAAGACCGTCATGGGCGAGACCGACAGCCGCTGCTGCCGCGTCATTTTCGGTGAAGCCGACCTGTTCCCCGGTCTGACGGTGGACCGGTTCGAGTCCGTGCTGGTGACCCAGACCCTGAGCCTTGGCATGGAGCGCATCAAGGATCGCCTGTTTCCCCTGCTGGCAAAGGTGCTGCGGGAGGACGGACAGGACATCCGGGGCATCTACGAGCGCAACGACGTAGCCCTGCGGGAGCGGGAGGGCATGGCGCAGAACAAGGACTGGTATCTGCTGCCCGGCGAGACGCCGCCGGAGAAGACCTGCGTGGACATCACGGAGAACGGCATCGTCTACACCGTGGACTTTGAAAACGGCCAGAAGACCGGTTTCTTCCTGGATCAGAAGTATAACCGCCTTGCCGTGGCCAGGCTGGCAAAGGGCAGGACGGTGCTGGACTGCTTCACCCACACCGGCAGCTTTGCCCTGAACGCCGCCAGGGGCGGCGCGGCCCACGTCACCGCCGTGGACGTGTCGGAGTTCGCCGTGCAGTGCACGGTGGAGAACGCCCGCCGCAACGGGCTGGACGGCATCATGGACTGCATGGCCGCCAACGTGTTCGACCTGCTTCCGGAGCTGGAGAAGCAGCCCCGGAAATACGATTTCATCATCCTCGATCCCCCGGCCTTTACCAAGAGCCGCAAGACAGTCCACAACGCCATGAGCGGCTATAAGGAGATCAACTACCGGGCCATGAAGCTGCTGCCCCGGGGCGGATATCTGGCCACCTGCTCGTGCAGCCACTTCGCCACCGAGGAGCTGTTCATCAAAATGCTCCACAGCGCCGCCCGTGACGCCGGGGTACAGCTACGGCAGATCGAGGCCCGGCAGCAGTGCGCCGACCATCCCATCCTCTGGGGTGTGGAGGAGACGAACTACCTGAAGTTTTTCCTGTTTCAGGTGGTGTGAAGGAGGATTTCTCAAAAGAAAAACCGGACCCATCGGGTCCGGTTTCTGATTTTATGCTGCGTCAACCGGGACGTCCGCGCTCTCTGGTGCGGAGGGCTGGTCTGCGCTGTATTCGATGCTGTAAATAGGCTGCGCGATCCCACCGGCCGCCGCGTAGCAACGCACTGTCACCACATCGCCTACGTTCAGCAGGATCAGCTGCGGCGTGTCCACGGCCTGCCCGGTATACCACTCGCCGTCGATGCACAGATAGTAGCGGGTATTGCCGTCCATGACGGCGCTGCGGATGTCGGTGATAGTCCCGGTATGGGCCTCAGTCAGCGCCAGCTGATCCTCCGGCAGGGCGCTGTCCTCCGGGTGGATGAGCTTGGCGTTCAGCAGCATCTGGCGGTAATTGGTCTCGCACTCCGCCACGGTGGCGCCGGTGGCCACGATCTGATACTGGCTGACATTGACCATGGCGTACATTTTCACCAGTCCCGCCGCGTCCTTCAGCGCCATGAAATAGGTGGGCTGCTCCGCCACGTTCAGCAGCAGCGGGAAGGTGGCGGTGTACTTCATCTGCTGCACCTGACCCTGGGCGGATTCCATGGCGGAGTACTCCTCCGCACCGGCCACGGCGTAGAACCGGGTCTCCTTGGTGCGCTGATTGGACAGGATGAAGCCCACGTTGGACTCGTCGGACACCACGGAGGTAATGCCGGTATACATATATACATCGTCTCCGATGGCGATGTAGTTATAGCCCTCGGTGGTGACGGTCACCTCGCGCTGGCCGAACAGAGAGTTCCAGAAGCCGTTGATATAGGTGCCATGATAGTCGTACTGCTGGATGATGAGATCGGCGGTGTAGACGTGATCCACCCAAGTGGGGATGTCCGCCACGGTGTAATATGCCGTTTCACCGGTGACGGCGTTCACCAGCACCGCGCCGGTGATGTCCGTGCCGCCGAACAGGCCGATAGTGCGGTCGATCCGGGGACAGACCCACCAGGGGCGGCCCTCCTCGTCGATCTCGAAGGCAGGCTCGTCAAAAATGAAGGTAGGATAGTGGAAGCGGAGATAGCG
Organism: uncultured Oscillospiraceae bacterium; assembly: GCA_934597345.1. Taxonomy (GTDB): domain Bacteria; phylum Bacillota; class Clostridia; order Oscillospirales; family Oscillospiraceae; genus Vescimonas. The sequence goes on along the minus strand of CAKTRJ010000001.1, from coordinate 29,426 downwards.
GTAGAGATTGCGGCTGAAATGCTCGGCGGGCGTGTAGCGGATGCCCTCCTCCAGCCGCACTACCTCCACATTCTGGGTCACCATGTCGATGATGAGATAGGCGGGCAGACCGGCCTTGCGGTTATTGAGCCACTTGATGATGTCGCCGTATTGCAGGGTGGTGACACGGACGGGGCGGCCCTTATAGTTGATCTGGGTATAGTTGTCGGCCACCTCGAACTGGGAGACCATGTCTGCCAGCTCGCCCAGCTTGCGGTTGCCCAGCTTGGCGGCGGAATCCTTATCCAGCATGGGAATCTGGTCAAAGGAGATCTCCTCCACCTCGGCGGCGAAGTCGCCGGTCTCCACCGTCAGCAGGCCGCGGTAGCTGTCGGCCCGGAACACCTGCCAGCCCAGGGCGCTGCCGATCAGTGCCGTGGCCACCAGCGCGGCAGCCAGCAGCAGCGGGATCAGGCACTGCTTTTTCAGAAATGTGAAATAGCCCTTTGCGCCGTCGCCCTGAAAGCCGGAGGTCAGGATGGCACACAGGCCATACACGCCGCAGACCAGCAGGATAAACGCATAGAACTCCGGCGCTTTCAGGCTGATGGGCGGCAGGACGATGTAGAAATACACCGCCGCGAACACCAGCGTGACCGCCAGGTTCAGTATCGTGCGGCCGACAGGCGTGCCGACGGCCTTGCGGGGCTTGGGGGTATGGCCCGCCCGTTGGAAGGGGCTCTGGCCCTTGAAGCCCTGAAAGTTGGGATCGTTCCAGTTGGTGTTCATAGGAGTCTCCTTTCGGTGTGGGGGATACGGTGTTGGCGGGGCGTCGAGGACGCCGCCCCTTACGAATATTCTATCAAGGTCGGCGCGTAGGGGCGGACGGCGAGCGCTGTGGAGCGCAGCGGAACGAGTGCCCTTGGGGTATCCGCCCTCTAACGATAACCGCTGCGTTTCCGATAGGGCGGGCAGAGTCGCCCGCCCCTACATATGTATAATATTATACCCTACCCCCTCCCCTCTTGTACAGCAATTTCAACTTGCATTTTCCGTTTTCTTCCGTTTTTTGCCGCAGCTTCAGGTTGCGCGGGCCGTTCACAAATTGTTTACATAAAAAGTCAAAGAAAGTCAAATTTACCTATTGACATTATGGGCGGACAGGTGTATTATACGTTCAAAGGTCAAAGAAAGGCAAAGTCAAACAAAGGAGGGCGAGGAAATGGGTATCTCGGATGTGATCGCCAGCTTTATCCAATCGGCATTGGAGGAGACGGACGGTGTGCTGGAATTGCAGCGCAGCGATCTGGCCCAGCGGTTCAACTGCGTACCCAGCCAGATCAACTACGTCATGTCCACCCGCTTCTCCCCGGAGCACGGCTACATCGTGGAGAGCCGCCGGGGCGGCAACGGCTACATCCGCATCACGCGGGTGCGGACAGACCGCAAGACGCTGCTGATGCACGTCATCAATTCCATCGGCGATGAGTTGGACGCTGCCAGCGCCCGGGCCATCGTACAGAATCTGGTGGACAGCGAGGCCATCTCCGCCGAGGCGGGCCGGTCTCTGCTGGCGGGAACCGGCGACCGGGCCTTGCGCCGGGTAGACCGGAGCAGCCGCGACATGCTGCGCTCCGATATTTTCAAACAGGTATTGATCCATTTGGTTTGATTTTCCAAAAGGAGGTTATGATTTATGAAATGTGAACGCTGTGGCCAGAGAGAAGCCACCTTCTATTATCAGAGCAATATCAACGGCAAGGTGACACAGGTGCATCTGTGTCCCGAATGCGCGGCGGAGCTGGGCTATACCAGAGGAATGAGCAGCAGTTTCCGTTCCTTCCGCCGCAGCTTCTTCGATCCCTTCTCGCTGCTGGAGGATTTCGGCATGCTGTCCAACCGCATGACCGAGTTCCCCGCCCCGCTGGAGGAGGCGGCCCGCGCCGCCGCAGGCATCGAGGATACTCCCGATACCCCCGTCGGACTGGTGGGCCGGGACGAGGAGGTACGGCTCCAGAAGGAGCGTCAGCGCAACGCGCTGGAAAATCAGCTGAAGGCCGCCGTAGACGATGAAAACTACGAGGAAGCGGCCCGTCTGCGGGATGAGCTGAAAAAGCTCTCCGCGTAAGACGCAAGAAACGAATAAAGAGAAGGCTGCTAAAACCACATGTCATTCCGAGCCAGTGCGCACACTGGCGTGGGAATCCGTATTCCCCGGCTGCCAACCAAAGGAAAACGGATTGCCGCGTCGCTTCGCTCCTCGCAATGACAGGCTTTAACAAGTCGAAAGGATGTGACCATTTATGAATGAGAATAAATTTACTCCCCGTGCGGAAGAATCCCTGCGTCTGGCGCAGGAAGCGGCTCAGGATCTGGGCCATGGCTATGTAGGCTGCGAGCATCTGCTGCTGGGCCTGCTGCGTGAGGAGGAGGGCATCGCTCACCGGGTGCTGTCCGAGTACGGTCTCACCGACGAGATGATCACCGGCATCCTCCAGCGCAGCGTGGGACAGGGCACCTCCGGCGACGCGCCCAGTCAGGGCCTGACGCCCCGTGCCAAGAGCGTTATCGAGCTGGCGGTGGGCGAATCCCACCGGATGGGCGCCGGATATATCGGCACCGAGCATCTGCTGATGGGTCTGCTGCGTGAGGGCAGCAATATGGCCGTGCGCATCCTGCGCACCGTGGGCGTGGATCCCCGGAAGATGTACGCCAGCGTACAGCAGAAACTCAGCGAAAGCTCGCCCCACACCGTGACCAGCGGCGCAAATACCGCCAATAAGGAGAACAAAAAGACCGGCAAGACGCTGGAGGAGTTCACCCGTGACCTGACCGAGGCCGCCCGTCAGGGCAAGCTTGACCCCGTGATCGGCCGTGACAAGGAGATCCAGCGTGTGATCCAGATCCTGTCCCGCCGTACCAAGAACAACCCCGTGCTGATCGGTGAGCCCGGCGTGGGCAAGACCGCCATCGCCGAGGGGCTGGCCCAGCGGATCGCCGCCGCCGACGTGCCGGAGGAGCTGCTGAACAAGAAGCTCCTGAGCCTTGACCTCAGCGGCATGGTGGCCGGCACTAAGTACCGTGGCGAGTTCGAGGAGCGTATCAAGAACGCGCTGGACGAGGTGAAGAAGGACGGCAACGTGATCCTGTTCATCGACGAGCTGCACACCATCGTGGGCGCAGGCTCCGCCGAGGGCGCTGTGGACGCCGCCAACATCATCAAGCCCGCTCTGGGCCGTGGTGAGATCCGCGTGGTGGGCGCGACGACCCTGAACGAGTACCGCAAGTACATCGAAAAGGACGCCGCACTGGAGCGCCGGTTCCAGCCCGTCACCGTGGGTGAGCCCTCCGCCGAGAACACCGTGGCCATTCTGAAGGGCTTGCGGGATAAGTATGAGGCACACCACAAGCTGACCATCACCGATGAGGCGCTGGACGCCGCCGTGTCCCTGTCCCGCCGGTACATCAACGACCGGTTCCTGCCGGATAAGGCCATCGACCTGATGGACGAGGCCGCCTCTCAGGTGCGGATGAAGGCGGAGAGCGCCTCCCCCGACCTGAAGTCGCTGGAGGAGAAGATCGCCGCGCTGCGCCGGGAGAAGTCCGAAGCCATCACCGCGCAGGACTACGAAAAGGCCGCCCAGCTGCGGGACATCGAGAAGAACTACACCGATCAGGTGGAGATCGAGCGGGACAACTGGCGCAAGAAATTGAGCCAGAACCGCGGCACCGTCACCGCCGAGGACATCGCCAATGTGGTGGCCGGCTGGACGGGCATCCCCGTCACCCGCCTGACCGAGGACGAGAGCATGCGTCTGCTGAAGCTGGAGGAGACCCTGCACCAGCGTGTGGTGGGGCAGGATGAGGCTGTGGCCGCCGTGGCCAAGGCCATCCGCCGCGGCCGTGTGGGCCTGAAGGACCCCAAGCGGCCCATCGGCTCCTTCCTGTTCCTGGGCCCCACCGGCGTGGGCAAAACCGAGCTGTGCAAGACCCTGGCCGAAGCCATGTTCGGTGACGAGAACGCCATGATCCGTATCGACATGTCCGAGTACATGGAGCGGCACACGGTGTCCCGTCTGGTAGGCTCGCCTCCCGGCTATGTGGGCCACGAGGAGGGCGGCCAGCTGACCGAAAAGGTGCGCCGCAAGCCTTATTCCGTGGTGCTGTTCGATGAGATCGAAAAGGCTCACGAGGACGTGTGGAACATCCTGCTGCAAATTCTGGAGGACGGCATCGTCACCGACTCCCAGGGCCGCAGGGTGGACTTCAAGAACACCGTCATCGTCATGACCTCCAACGTGGGCGCCAAGAACATCACCGCCGCCGAGAATGCCCCGCTGGGCTTTGACGGCACCGAGAAGCAGAAGGAGGCCGACGAGGCCGCCCGGTTCGCCCGCATCAGAGAAGCCGTGATGGCCGAGCTGAAGCGCACCTTCAAGCCGGAGTTCCTGAACCGTATCGACGAGACCATCGTGTTCCGTCAGCTGACGGAGGAGGACATCGTGAAGATCGCCCACCGTATGCTGGCCGTCACCGGCAAGCGTATGGCCCAGCAGGGTATCACGCTGGAGTCCGATGAGGACGCGGTAGCGGCCCTTGCCAAGGACGGCTTCGACGCCGAGTATGGCGCACGTCCCCTGCGCCGTTCCATCCAGAACACCGTGGAGGACGCCGTGGCCGAGCAGATGCTGGAGGGCACCCTGAAGTTCGGCGACACCGCCAAGGTGACGCTGCGTGACGGCAAGGTGGTCGTGGAGAAGGTTCCCGCCGCCGAGGCGGAGGCCGAGACCATCGCCGAGGAAACGCAGGAATCCGAGGAATCTTCCGAGGACAAGGCGGAATAACCGCAAAAAAGAGACTGCTTTCGCAGTCTCTTTTTTTGCGGTCAGTTCAGCGGCAGCACCGTTTTCTCATCCTCCGCGGCGGTAAACACCGCCTGTCCCGCCTGACGGTCGATGGTCATATCCGTCCACCAATGGCAGTTAACAGCGGAAAAGCGGGTATCGGACAGATCGGCCAGCTGCGCGGCATCCTGCCCCAACAGGGCAGCACCGGTAAACTCCCCGGCCCATGTGGCACGATCCTCCGCCGTCATGCCGAAGTAGTACCAGCCGCCGCCCACGTCCCATGTGGGGTCAAGGTAGTACCATTTCCCATTGATGGCGGCCATCAGCCACATGTGAAGGCCCGCGGTCTCGCTGTCTCCCATCACAGCGGCGCAGTCCAGCTCTGCCTGCGTATACAGGAAGGCCAGCGCCTGCGCGAAGGAATAGCAGATGCCGCTGTGGAGCACCAGCGCCGAGTAGCTGCTGGTGTGGAAACGGTACGCCGCAGGATCATCGTCATAGGTGCCGGATACGTCATAATCGTAGGCGGCCTGCTCCGTCAGGGCGCGGTACAGCAGCAGAGCGCGAGCGGTCTCGCCGTCGCCCTGACGCAAAAGGCTCATGCAATCGACGGTGGTCCGCTCCAGCGCCGTCAGCACCTCCTGTACCTGTTCCGGCGTCCGGGTATAGGCCCATGTGACGGTGCGGGTAGCCTTGTCGAAGCGGTTGTCGTCGTAGTCCGTCACCGCGCCGAAGGCCGGGCACATACTGTTGAGGGCGTAGCCCAGATCGTTGCCGGGATTGCCGCCGTAGTCGCCCTCCGGCAGCATCACCGCGGTCTCCCCCGCCAGAAAGGCGCCGATCACCTGCCGGGCCGCCGCCACCAGATCGCTGCCGATCTGCTGCTCTACCAGCGGCGCGCAGCGGTGATATTCCAGTGTGAACGCATAGGGCGCTTCCTCCGGTGCTTCCGGTGTCTCCGGCTCCTGTGCAGGATGACCGCCGCAGGCGCACAGCAGCATCGCCAGCGCCAGCAGCAGTGCCAACAGTTTCTTTTTCCGATACATTCCGGCGTCTCCTTTTCCTTCTGGTAAAAATACGGCCACCTTTCGGTGGCCGTATTTGCTGCGTCATAAGGGCTTACACGCCCAGCTTTTCCAGCGCCGCCAGCTTCAGGCAGTTGCAGAAGATGGCGATGGCCTGCTTCAGCTCCTCCACAGGCGGGAAGGAGGGCGCAATGCGGATGTTGCTGTCGTTGGGGTCGATACCGTAGGGGAAGGTGGCGCCCGCGCCGGTCATGGTAACGCCCGCCTCCTTGCAGAGGGCCAGCGTCCGCTTGGCGCAGCCGTGCATGGCGTCCACGCTGATGAAATAGCCGCCCACGGGACGCTTGTAGTCCGCGATGCCCAGCGGGGCGATCTCGGCATCCAGCGCATCCAGCACCGCGTGGAACTTGGGAGCCAGAATGGCGGCATGCTTCTTCATCAGGGCCAGGGTATGGGCCTTATCCTTCAGATACTTCACATGGCGCAGCTGGTTGATCTTATCAAAGCCGATGGTCTGGATGTTGATGAGCTTGCTGAAATAGTCGATGTTGGCCTCGCTGGCGGCCATCACGCCCACGCCCGCGCCGGGGAAGGTGACCTTGCTGGTGGAGGCGAACTCATACACCATGTCGGCACTGCCGTTTTCGGCGCACAGGCTGAGGATATCGGGGAAGTCCACATAGTCGCAGTCGAACTCATGGATGCAGTAGGCGTTATCCCACATCAGCATGAAGTCGGGGGCGGCGGGCTTCAGGGCCGCCAGACGGCGGATGGTCTCATCGGAATACACCACGCCCTCGGGGTTGGAGTACTTGGGAACATTCCACATACCCTTGACGGCAGGATCCTTCACCAGTTCCTCCACCATGTCCATATCGGGACCAGCGGCGGTCATGGGAACGGTGATCATCTCCACGCCGAAGGACTGGGTGACCTTGAAATGACGGTCATAACCGGGGGCGGGGCAGATCCACTTCACCTTGTCCAGCTTGCACCATGGCTTCTCGCTGTGGAGCAGACCGTGGGTAAAGGCCTTGGACACCGCGTCATACATCAGCTGCAAACTGGCGTTGCCGCCCACGAACACCTGCTCCGGCTTGCAGCCCAGAATGTCGGCAAACAGCGCCTTGGCGGCGGGGATACCGGCCACCTCGCCATAGTTGCGGGTCTCGATACCGTCGGAGACAAAGTCCTCCGGCTTGATGAGAACGCCGAAAATATCCGTCACCAAATCCAGCTGGTCGCGGCCCGGCTTGCCCCGCGCCATATTCAGCTTCAGGCCCAGGGCCTTCTGCTGCTCATAGGCCGCCTTGACGGCGGCGTATTCCGCCTGACGCTCCTGCAGCGTCATTTCCGCGTACTTTTTCATGATATTGCCTCCTTATACCGTATCATTTTTGCCTAGTCTACCACACTTGCCAAGCTTTTGCAATACATATCCCACGAACATTCGTCTTTCCAACAGAGATTTCGCGTGAGAAAATTGCCGTGGTCACCCACGGCAATTTTGTACATTATTTATAAGGTCTCGCTCTCGTCCCGCTCCTGGGCCAGCAGCGCCTTTTGGGCCTCCACGCCGGACTGGGCGCAGCCGTACTCCCAGCTCCAGGGATCCTTGCGGCACACGCCGTCAGCATAGGGCACAAAGATGGACAGCAGGCCGAAGGCCGCCAGGAACCAGCAGTACCACATGCCGCCCACGATCCCGGCAGGGCTGGTATACAGCTCAGGGGAGGTGACAGTGGCGTTGGTCAGGGCCGCGGCGCTGAGCAGCTGCGCGCCATAGGGGATGATGCCCTGGAACACGCAGGAGAAGATATCCAGCAGCGACGCGGTGCGGCGGGGATCCACCTTGTACTCGTTGGACACGTCCCGGGCCATGTCGCCCGCCACGATGATGGCCACGGTGTTGTTGGCGGTGGCACAGTCGCACAGGGACACCATGGCGGCAATGCCCACTTGGGCGGACTTGTTGCCCTTCATGACCCGCCGCAGCTTCTGGATGATCCAAGCGATGCCGCCGTTTTTGGCGATCAGCTCCGACATGCCGCCGCACAGCAGCGTCAGGAAGAACACCTCGTTCATGCTGGTGAAGCCCGTCCACACGCTCTGGGCAAAGCCGGCAATGGTCATATCACCGGCGCAGATGCCGATGATGCCGGCGGAGAAGATGCCGATGGTCAGGGCGAAGAACACGTTCAGACCGCACAGGGCCAGCACCAGAACCAGCACATAGGGCAACACCTTGACGATGTCAAAGGGCAGCGTCTCCAGCGGCATGACCACCTCGGGGCGGCCGATGAACAGCAGCAGCACCAGCGTCACAAGGGCGGCGGGCAGCGCCACCAGGAAGTTGACCCGGAACTTATCCCGCATCTCGCAGCGCTGGCTGCGGGTAGCGGCGATGGTGGTGTCGGAGATCATGGACAGGTTGTCACCGAACATGGCGCCGCCCACCACCGCGCCGATCACCACCGTCAGGGACAATCCGCCCTTCTCCGCGATGCCCACGGCGATGGGGATCACGGCGGAAACGGTGCCCATGGAGGAGCCGGTGGCGGTGCCCATAAAGGCGGAGATCACGAACAGGCCCGCCGCCAGAAACTGCACCGGCACCAGGGAAAGGCCCAGATTCACGGTGGACTCCCGGCCGCCCATATTGGCCGCCACGCTGGCGAAAGCGCCCGCCAGAATGTAGATCATCAGCATGGTGAGGATATCCACGTTGGCCGCGCCCTTGGCGAACACCTCAAACTTTTCGTTGATGGTGCCCTTGAACATGATGAAGGCCGCCAGCACCGCCACGAACATGGCGGTAACGGAGGGGAACTGGTAAAAGGCCATCTCCGTGCCCTTCACCTGATAGTAGATGCCTGCGCCCATGTAGATGACGATGAAGATCACAAAGGGGATCAGCGCCAGTCCGTTGGGCTTTTTCTCATTAAGGGAATTTTTCATATTGGGGGAAGCTCTCCTTTTCTCGTACTTTTCCTTTTCTCCACAGCAAAATACCCGCGGGGTGTTTCCGCCCCGTGGACATCTTACAATTGGTATCATACAGGAGAATGGCTCCCATTGTCAATAATGTTTTCTATTTTTCTTCCAGCCGGTTATCTACATATTCGATAGCAAAACTATTTCCTCCGCAGCTCATACACATCCGTGCGCCGGGCGGAGAGTATGGGCAATTGCTGCCGGACGGCCTCCACCCGTTCCATGTCCAGCGTGGTGACAGCGATCTGCGGCGTTTCGTCACACTGATGGACAACTGTCCCCCACGGGTCGCACACGATGGAGTGGCCCCAGGCCACATAGCCCGCCGCGGTATCCCGGGCCGGGGAGGTGCCCACGGTATAGCACTGGCCGTCCACCGCCCGCTGGCGGAACAGCAGCTCCCAATGGGCGGGGCCGGTGGTCATGTTGAAGGCAGCGGGAACGACGATCAGCTTCGCGCCCGCCAGCACCATCAGCTCCGAGAGCTCGGTAAACCGGAAGTCAAAGCACACGCATACGCCCACGGTACCCCAGGGGGTATCGAAGGTGGTGACGCTGTCGCCCGCCGTCAGGGTCTCGGACTCCATGAACCGCTGGCCGCCCGTCACGTCGATGTCAAACAGGTGCACCTTCCGGTGCTTGGCCGCCATTTGTCCGTCTGGCGCGAACACATGGCAGGTGTTGTAGACCCTGCCCGCCGCCAGCTCCGGCATGGTGCCGCCCACCAGCCAGATGCCCCGCTCCTTCGCCAAAGCGCTGAGGGCCTGCCAGGCCGGGCCACCCTCCTCCCCGCCATAGGGCCGGAAGCAGGCGTTGTCATAGGGGCAGCAGAACATCTCCGGCAGCACTGCCATGTCGATGTCTCCCGCCTGCCGCACCATATCACAGGCGCGGCGGATATTCTCCGCCCTGTCCGCTGTAACGGGCATCTGGATCTGCGCGATCTTCAGCTCCATAGCAACCTCCTAAAATTCCCGCAGCACCAGATCCGTCACGCCCTCGCTGATGCTCACCATACGCTTGACCTGACTGCGCTTGTTGTATACCGTCCACAGCATGTCGCGGATGGCCGTGCCGCCCCGGTAGCCATGGATGACCCGCAGGCGGTACACCCCGCCGCCGCAGCGCCGCAGGGCCGCGTCAATGGCGATCTGCGCCTGATATGTATTCATGCCGTGAAGATCCAGTTCCGTCACGCCGCCCACCATATGCAGATACCTCCCGATCGTTCGTTTCTTTCATCATAGCGCAAATGCATTGAGTTTGCAAGGCGAAGGTGGTATAATACAAAATATAGGCCCCCTTGTGTAAAGGGGGCTGTCAGCGCAAAGCGCTGACTGGGGGATTGTCGGTTAAGATGATGCCGTAAAAATCCAGATGGATGCTACGGCGGCATAGCCGCCGAGATCGGATGCTAAAAATATGCCACCGGCATATTTTCTTAACGCACCGACAACCCCTCCGGCGCTTCGCGCCACCTCAGCTGTGCACGCCCCAGTGTGCGCACTGGGGTGCCCTTACACAGGGGAGGCTTTGATGCGTCAGCACTTCGCCTCCCCAGAAAGGAACCCCACTATGAAGATCCTCGTTCTCTCCGATTCCCACGGAAATATCGACAATATGGCCCGCGCTGTGGCGCTGACCCGGCCCCGGCACATCCTGCATCTGGGGGACTGCCTGCGGGACGCGCAGGCACTCCATGAGCGCTTTCCGGATATCCCCATGGACACCGTGCCCGGCAACTGCGACTGGGGCAGCTTCGACACGCCGGAGCGGCTGCTGGAGTTCGACGGCGTGCGGGTGCTGATGATGCACGGCCACACCCGGAACGTGAAGTCCTCGCCGCTGGCGGCCCAGTACGCCGCCCGGGAGTACGGCGCGGATGTGCTGCTATTCGGCCATACCCACCGCCCGCTGGTAGACTACGACGGCACGCTGTATACCATGAACCCCGGCGCCGCAGGGGACTATCGCCGCCCCACCTACGGGGTACTGACCGTCGAAAACGGGCAGGCAAACTGCGCCACCTTCGTATTGGAGTAAGGAGTCATTATGTTCTATATCGGTTGTCACCTCTCCCCTTCCGCCGGACTGCGGGCCATGGGGGAAACGGCGGTGTCTCTCGGCGCCACCACGCTGCAATTCTTCACCCGCAACCCACGGGGCAGCAAAGCCAAGCCCATCGACCCCGCCGACGCGGCGGCGCTGATGGCCCTGTGCCGGGAGCAGGGCTTCGGCCCGCTGGTGGCCCACGCGCCCTACACCATCAACGCCTGCTCCAAGGACGAGCGCACCCGGGAGTTCGCCCATCTGACGCTGGCGGACGACTTGCAGCGCATGGAGTATCTGCCCGGCAATCTCTACAACTTCCATCCCGGCAGTCACACCGGACAGGGCATCGAGACCGGCATCTCCCTTATTGCGGAAACGCTGAACGCCATCCTGACGCCGGATATCCATACCACGGTGCTGCTGGAGACTATGGCGGGCAAGGGTACCGAGGTGGGCGGCCGGTTCGAGGAGCTGCGGGAGATCCTTGACCGGGTGCAGCTTTCCGACAAGATGGGCGTCTGTCTGGATACCTGCCATGTGTCCGACGCGGGCTACGATATCATCCATGATCTGGACGGCGTGCTGACGGCATTCGACCGGGTGATCGGTCTTGACCGCCTGAAAGCTGTCCATGTCAATGACAGTCTCAACCCCTGCGGCGCGAAAAAGGACCGCCACGCCCGCATTGGCGAGGGGACGCTGGGGCTGGAAACCTTCCGCCGCATCGTGAACCACCCCGCCTTGCAGGGCCTTCCCATGGTGCTGGAGACCCCTAACGAACTGCCCGGTTACGCAAAAGAGATCGAATTACTGCGGAGCATACATTGTGAATGATCATTTTGTTATTCTCCGCAGCGTGCTTTTTATCTCGATTTTACTGGAATTAACGCATGGAAACCGTAAAAAGAGCCGACTTACGTCGGCTCTTTTTATTATTAAATAATCATTTACCCGTTTTCTTTGCCCGCTGCTTGGCAAAGGCGGCCTTCTTCTTGGGGGACATTTTGCCCTTCTGGCCGTCGGCGCGTCGACCCCGATGGACGGTGCCCTCCGGCTTGGGCGGACGGCCGTCCTTTTTCTTCTTGGGCGGCTGCTGCCGCTCCTCCGGCTTCAAACCGAAATACTTCTCCCCCTTCACCGGGCGGATGAGGCACTCCGGCGTAAAGCCGATGAGATCGGTGCGCTCCGTTTTCTCCAGCGCCTCGATCACCAGCGAGCGCTTATCGCCCCGGCCCCATTGCAGCAGCGCCCTTTGCAGCGCCTTGTCGTGGGGATCCCGGGCCACATACACCGGCTTCATGGTGCGGGGGTCGATGCCGGTATAGTACATGCAGGTGGACATGGTGCCGGGGGTGGGGTAGAAGTCCTGCACCTGCTCCGGCTGGTGGCCGGTGCGCTTGAGGAACACCGCCAGCTCCACCGCGTCGTTCAGCGTGCAGCCGGGGTGAGAGGACATGAGATACGGCACCAGATACTGCTCCCGCCCATCAGACTCGTTCAGCTTCTGATACTGCCGCCAGAATTTCAGGAACACATCAAAATGGGGCTTGCCCATATAGTCCAGCACACTGCTGGCACAGTGCTCCGGCGCCACCTTCAACTGGCCGCTGACGTGATAGTCCACCAGCTCCTTGAAGAAGTCCCTGTTCTTGTCCTGTAACATGTAGTCATACCGCACGCCGCTGCGGACAAACACCTTCTTGATGCCGGGGATCTTCCGCATCCGCTGCAAAAGCTCCGTATACTCGCTGTGGTCGGCGTCCAGATTCTTGCAGGGCTCCGGTGCAAGGCAGGATCTGCCCTTGCACATGCCATGCTCCTTCTGCTGGCGGCAGGAGGTGTGGCGGAAGTTGGCACTGGGGCCGCCCACATCGTGGATATAACCCTTGAACTTAGGGTCGTGGGTCAGCAGCTCCGCCTCCGCCAGCACCGATTCGATGCTGCGTGAGGTGACCATCCGTCCCTGATGGAAGGCCAGGGCGCAGAAATTGCACCCGCCGAAGCAGCCCCGGTTGTGGCAGATGGAGAACCGCACTTCCTCAATGGCGGGAATGCCCTCGGTGTACATGGGATGCACCTCGCGGGTGAAGGGCAGGTCATAGAGCCTGTCCAGCGCCTGCCGGTTCAGGGGACGCTGGGGCGGATTCACCAGCAGCCAGCGGCCCTGGCACTGCTGCAAAATGGCCTTACCCCGGATGGGATCGTGCTCGTCATACTGCACCTTGGTGGCCTGGGCATAGGCGGTCTTGTCGCTCTGCACCTCCTCGAAGGAGGGACACGTCACCTCATGATACCGGCACACCGCCGGATCAGTGACGATGCAGGCAGTGCCGCGGACGTCGGTGATGTCGCCCACCGGCGTTTTCGCCGCCAGACGGCGGGCGATCTCCACCGTGGCACTCTCGCCCATGCCGTACACCAGCAGGTCGGCGGGCGCGTCAAACAGGACGGGACGGCGCACCTTGTCGTCCCAGTAGTCATAGTGGGCAAACCGCCGCAGCGACGCCTCCAATCCGCCGATGACAATGGGGGTATCGGGAAAGGCTTCCCTTGCCCGGTTGGCATAGACGATGGTGGGCCGATCGGGCCGGAAACCCAGCTTGCCGCCGGGGCTGTACAGATCCTGCGTCCGCCGCCGCTTGGCCACCGTGTAGTGGGCCACCATGGAGTCCAGATTGCCGCCGCCGATCAGCACGCCGTACCGGGGCTTGCCCATGGCGCGGAAGGCATCGGCGTCGTGCCAGTCCGGCTGGGCCAGCACCGCCACGCGGTAGCCCTCGCCCTCCAGCAGCCGGGCGATGATGGCGCTGCCGAAGCTGGGATGGTCGATATAGCCGTCCGCCGTCACCACCAGAAAGTCATAGTAGTACCAGCCCCGGTCGATCATCTCGTCCCGGCTCACCGGCAAAAATTCCGTTCCCTTTACCATACGATCTCCCGCGGCTCATAGCCGATATACTTCTCCATCACGTCGCCCTCCAGCGGGTAAAAGCCGTAATGGGCGAAAAAGCCTCTCGTCTGCTCATCCACGCACCGCAGCCGCAGCCGGTCGATGCCCTGCTCCCGATAGAACTGCACCGCCTGACCCAGCGGCGGGATGCCGTAATTGCGGCCCCGCATGGTTGGCTCCAGGTAATAATAACCAATCCAGCCCGCGTCGCTTGCCTTGTCCGGCAGCAGCGTCACCGCGCCCACCGGCTCATTCTCGAACCACACGGCGATGCGCTTGCCCTCCGCCGGAACGCCAAAGCGCGCCGCCGTGGCCTCGTCCATGTCCTTATAGTACTGGCCGCCGCTCATCATCCGCTTGTCCCGCCACCACGTCTGCTTGGCGAAGGTGGAAAGCTCCGCCTCCACCTGATGGCTGTTGTCGTTCATATAGACCACCCGGATATCGTCGCCGTCGATCTCCAGCAGCGACACGGCGGTGTTGTCGCCGTGGGGCGTTTCGCCCACCTCGGAAAGAGGCAGGCCGTTCAGCGTACCCAGCACCATCCGCATGGCCGCACCGTGGCTGAACACGGCGATGGTCTTTCCGTCGTTCTCCGCCGCCACACGCTTCAGGGCAGGGATGTAGCGATCCAGCACTTGCTGGGCCGTCTCGCTGCCCTCCACATGGAACTTGTCCAGCTGGCGGTTGAAGTAAAACATCTGCTCTTCATAGGCGGTGTTCAGCTCCTGCCACGGGCGGCCCTCCCAGCAGCCCATATGGATCTCCCGGAAGGCCGGCTCCAAGTGAAGCTCCAGTCCCTTCGGCTCGTAGATGGCGCGGGCGGTGGTGCGGGCCCGGAACAGGTCGCTGCTGTATACCGCGTCGATATGCACATCGTCGAACCGCTTTTTCAGCACATGGAGCTGCTGATAGCCCCGGTCGGTGATCAGGCCGTTATACTGGCCGTGGGCGATGCGGTAGAGATTGCCCTCCGCCTCGGCATGCCGCACAAGATAAACCGTTGTCACAGTACCGTCACCCACGCTTTCATTTCCTGAATGGCGGCCTCCATGTCGCCGCCGTATTGCAGGTCATAGTCCACCACCATGGCCCCGTGGCCCAGATCGTCGAAGGCGGGGGCGGCGTTCTGCCCGTCGCAGTAAGGCAGCAGCAGGAAAGCGTCCACCGCCCGCTTGCGTACCTCCTTGATGTCCAGACTGTACCCGGTCTCCACCACCAGCGCCGCGCCCTGACGGGCCATCTGCTGGGCCACCGCCGCGTAGAGGGGCCGGTCGCCGGCGATGAGGTTCTGCACATCGCCGGAGCTTTCGTTGGCGGTGCGCACCACGGCAAAGATGGCCTTGTCCGTACCCTGCGGCACGCAGTCGCCGCCTACATAGGGCATCACCGTCAGACCGTCGCCCGTCATGGGGCTGTCCAGCCACAGCTCCGGCCGGGTGGTGCGGCAGTCCACAATGGCGTACAGCCCGCGGGCCGCGGCGGCGCTGGCCAGATTGCTCAGCACATCGGCGCCCATCATGCCGCAGCGGAGATAGTGCTCGGCGCTGATGACGACGGCGGGCAGCTTGCCCTGTGCCGCGTCCATAGCCTGGCAGGCGTGGAAGCGCAGCGCCTCGGCATTGGCCATCAGGCCGGGGCCAAACATTTCTTCAAAATTCTTCACGATCTTGGGAGAGATCTTTCCGATCTCCGGGGCAAGGCCCAGCGCGATGGGAGTCCTGCGCTCCCGGATGGCGGCCTGTAATTTCTCGATAGACATGGTTGTCTCCTTTATTTTTCAAAATTTTTATTTCCGATCATTGTACCATTTTGCGCTTGTTTTGGCAAGTAATGCCCTGTGTTTTTCGCCGCATTCCGGGACAAACTGACAGCAGCCAATGAAAAGGAGTGGATGAACCATGAAAATTACCGCATTTATCAGCGGTCTTTGTCTCGGCATGGTGGCCGGCGCCACGGTGGACCGCATGTCCTCTGACCGGAAGGCCCGCCGCGCCGTCAGCCGCACCATGGAGCGCATGGGCAAGGCCATGGACAGCGCCTTCGAGGATGTCAAGAGCTGCCTGCACTGAATGAAAAAATGACCGGCCCCCGGCCGGTCATTTTTCTCTTTAGGACAGGTTGCCGTTTTTATCACAGGAAAGTGTCAGGGTGATGGGTACCTTTCCGCTTCCCAACAACAGCTTTTTTGCCATAGTGATATTACCCGTGGCGGTATTTCCGCTCTTTGAGCAGGATTTGGAATCCAAACTCCAGGTGTTGTCATAAATGACCACAGAAGGGCTATCCACCGATGTACAGCGAGACGTGGAGCCATCATAGGTGAAGGTAGCTTTCATGGATGCTTTCCATTCAAGTACGTTATCTTCAGAACGGCGCTCACGCACTACTGTGCCGGTCTTTGTACCAGAAGCTCTTGTCACATTATCCTCTTGGATGATGATCACGTCATAGCTGCCATCATCGTAGCGAACGATCTGGCTGTCGGACGCAAATACCTGTACCGGCAATAGGCATACCACCATCAGGCATGCCACAAAGAAACTAATGAACTTTTTCATAGTGTTCCCCTCATTATTTGATATTATCGTCGGTTTCTTCTATGACAAATACTGTGTACCAGCCATTCATAGACTTATAAAACTTGTGCATTTGTATACCCAAAGCAATCACAAAAACGATCAGCGCCGTCAGTACGCCCGCCACTACGATGGTGGTCACACGCCGCCGATAGCGCAGTGCGTGCAGCAGCTCCGTGGTGTCCATATCGTCCACATAGCCAGCCGCCACCTGCTGGGGCGTACCGAAATTTTCTTCCAGCGTCACGCCGTTGGGCTGCTCGCCGCAATACTCCGCCAACCGTTGGCGCAGGTCCCGCAGGATCTGCCGTTTCTGCCGGCGGGAGCAGGGAAGGTAGCTGCCCACAGCGCGGCAATAGCGGCGAACGGTTTCCTCTGTCATTGTGCCGCCCCCTCTCTGTGGATAATGGCGAAAACACCCGCCGTCAGCTCCTCGTACTCCGCCTGCATCTCCGACAGGCGCTCATGTCCGGCCTGCTCCAGATGGTAGTAGTTCCGCGTCATGCGTTTGCCCACCAGCACCCGCTCCTCGGAGATCAGGCCCTGATCCTGCAAACGGTACAGCACCGGGTACAGCGACCCCTCCTGTATGGTCAGCCGCCCGCCGCTGAGCCGCGCGATCTCCTGGCAGAGCTGATAACCATACATATTTTCCTCCCGCAGCGTTGACAAATTTATTCACTCATGTTATATTTATAAAAAACAGATCTGTATAATAATTTGGACTGTCAGGGTGTGTATGCCGGGCCTTCAGTATACTATTATCACAACTATTTTACCTAATAGGCGGTGTTGTTGATGCGCATATCTTCTGATATTGAAAAGAGAATACGCAATATCATAAGACTTTCTGTAATGCTATTGCTGCTGGCTGCGGTATGGTGGTTTTATGAGCCTCTTGTTCAGGTCCCTATGCCGGAAAAGTTGGCCGCATGTCTCTTAACCTTTTCTTTGATTTTGCCTACTTCGATTATCATCAATGCCAAAATGATCAGGAAACAATGGCAAAATATGCATACCTAAGCGCTACATTTCCCCCCATGGCTTCCCGCCATGGGGTTTTCTTTTGTCAGGAAACCGTGAAAAATGGTGGATTTTTCCAAAGGTCTCCTGTATAATGTAAAATTGTAGGATTATCACTATCCCCCTGTGGGGCTTTGGGAGGGACTATGCGCAATATCTGGACGGTATTCAAAACCGACGTGAAAACGCTGAGCAAATGCTTTTTTGCCTGCGCGGTGGTGGTGGCCATCGCCGTGCTGCCCAGCCTGTATGCGTGGCTGAACATCTATTCCAACTGGGATCCCTACGGCAACACCGGCGGCATCTCCATTGCCCTGGTCTCGCTGGACAAGGGCTATACCGACGAGGACGGCGTCTTTACCAACAAGGGCGAGGACGTGGTCAACGACCTGCGGGAAGCCACCAGCATCGACTGGGTCATCGTGGACAGTGAGAAGCAGGCCAGGGACGGCGTCTATGCTGGGGATTACTACGCCGCCGTGGTCATCGATAAGGACTTTACCTACAAGATGTTCCACATGCTGACGGAGTGGACGGGCAAGCCCTCCATCACCTACTATGAAAACGCCAAGAAAAACGCCGTGGCCACCAAGATCACCGACACCGCGGTGGAGAGCCTGAAGCGCACCATCAACGAGAACTACCTGGAGGTGATCATCGGCCGCGTCATGACCCAGGCCAACCTGCTGGCCGCCGATCTGACGGAGGACGATCCCGAAGCGGCGGTGAAGGGCCTGTTCTATCAGGTGCAGGATCTGCTGGCGGGCTGCCGGGCCACCATGGACGCCTTTGAGGCGGCCAGAGACAACAGCACCATCGACATTGATCCGGGGAAGCTGGCCCAGACGATCCAGAACATCAACAGCAATCTGCCGGATACCGGCAAATTACAGCAGACTGTGGCGGAGCTTGACCGGATGATCTATACGGCGCTGCAGAAGGTGCAGCGTGCGCTGGACAAGATCCAGCAGGCCGCGTCCGATGACAGCAAGCTTCAGGAGGCCCGCAAGGCCATCGAGGAAGCTGCCGCCGCTATGGGACAGCTGGGCGACCAGCTGACGGCGTGGGCCGATCGGCTAGACCAGCAGTCGGCAGGCCATGTGGCCGCCAAGCTGGCCCGCGACATCGCCGCCAAATGCTATCAGCTGCAAAGCCGTCTGGCGGCACTGCCGGACAATGAGGACCTGCAGACCGCCATCCGTGACTGCAAGGATATCGTCGCCGCCATCGGCAATATGACCGGCAAGCTGACGCCCACCGCCGATGAGCTCCGCAAGGAACTGGAGAATGTCATGGGGCAGGTCTCCCGCACTATGGAAAGCGTGAAGGAGCTGAGCGACGATGCCCGCGCCGTCCGCGACGCGATGGCCGACACGGCGCTGGCGCTGGATGAGACCATGGCGCTGCTGCGGCCCGCCGCCGACCGGCTGTCCCAGTCGGTGTCGGAGACCATCGACAAGCTGCAAGACCTGACCGCCGACGAGTATATGGATATCCTACTGGATATTCTCAGCGGCGATCCGGAGGAGTACGGCCGGTACTTCTCCCAGATGGTGCAGACCACCGTGACCCCCATCTATCCCATCGAGAACTATGGCTCTGCCATGGCCCCCTTCTATACGGTGCTGGCCATCTGGGTGGGCGGCGTCATTCTGGTAGCCATCATCAAGCCCCACGCCCGGCTGGACGGTCTGATCGACCCCAAGCCCCGCGAGCTGTATTTTGGCCGGTACATCATCTTTTTCCTGCTGAGCCAGATCCAGGCGGCGGTCATCATCACCGGCGACCTGCTTCTGCTGAAGATACAATGCCTGCATCCGGGCCTGCTGTATCTGACCGGCTCGCTGACGGCCCTGACCTTCAGCCTGCTGATCTACTCCCTGGCCCTGTCCTTCGGTGACGTGGGCAAGGCCATCGTGGTGGTGGTCATGGTATTGCAGATCGCAGGCTCCTCCGGCACCTTCCCCATTGAGCTGCTGCCGGAGGTCTATCAGAAGATCTACCGCTTCTTCCCATTCCCCTATGCCATCGACGCCATGCGTGAGTGCATCTGCGGCCTGTATGGCGACTACTTTATCACGCAGCTGTTCTTCCTGCTGCTGTTATGTGCCGCAGCGCTGCTGATTGGCCTGCTGGTGCGGCGGCCCTTCATGGGACTGAACCATTTCATGGAGGCCAAGCTGGAAGAGACGGAGCTGTTTTAAGGAGGTGCAGAGTCCCATGACACTGGAAGAAAAGTATCATCAGCTGTACGACCGGCTGCTGGAGGAAGTGGCGGCCCTGCACAAAAGCAATCAGCACCGCATCCGGGTGGGTATGCGGGCGCTGGTGATCGTCACTGTGGGCCTTCTGCTGCTGATGTTTCTGGCGGAGGGCAACAAGGTCTTTACCCTGATCCTGTGGATCCTGTCCATGTTCGCCCTGTCGGCGTACCTTATCGGCGTGGAGTACATGGACTATGAGCTGCAGAAGAAATTACAGGATATCACCCAGGAGGAGCAGGCCACCCTGGGCCAGCTGATCGCCCTGCCCCAGCTGAGCCGCACCGCCCGTCTGCCTCAGCTGCTGAAATGGAAGGGCGAGGAGCAGGCCGAGGAAGAGACGCAGGCGGCGGAGCCCGTTCCCGCAAAGAGCGAAAACCGCGCCGTCACCCTGCCCATGCCGGAGGAGAGCGCCCGTCCCGTGGTGGATGGGCCGGTATCCATTCCTCTGGATATGGACGCCATCCTGAAGTCCGATCCCCGGAAGATGGCCGCCGATCTGGCGCAGCTGGCCCAGGCGCTGCAGGCCCTGTCGGCCGACCTGACCGCCGGAGGGGAAAGGACGTCGGACAACAAGGAGGTGGACCAATGATCAAGCACATCGGAAACATCTTCCGGGCTGACTGGCAGCGGCTGACCGCCAGTGTGGTGGCCGTTGTGGTGATGCTGGGCCTGTGCCTGGTGCCCTGCCTGTACGCATGGTTCAACATCCTCTCCAACTGGGATCCCTACGGTCCCGCCTCCACCGGCAACATCAAGGTGGCTGTAGCCAACGAGGACAAGGGCTGCGAGATCCTGGGCCTGCACCTGAATATCGGTGAGCTGGTGATGGAGGGCTTGCAGACCAACGACCAGATGGGCTGGGTCTTTCTGGAGGATCAGGAGACGGCGCTGGACGGCGTGTACGCTGGCGATTACTATGCCGCCCTGGTGGTGCCGGAGGAGTTTACCGCCGATTTCGTCAGTTTGCTGGATGGTGAGCTGGAGCATCCCCAGATCCAGTATTACGAAAACGAAAAGAAGAACGCCATCGCGCCCAAGATCACCGGCAAGGCCAAGACCGCCGTGCAGGAGCAGATCAACAACACCATCATTGAGAAGGTGGCCGGAGCGCTGACCACCGCCAGTTCCGTGTTCCAGGCGCTGGGGCTGGATGCCGAGGATGTGGCGGCCCGTCTCATCGAAAAATTACAGGATGCCCAGTGGCAGATGAACCAGCTCAGCAAGATCCTGACCTCGCTGGAGGACGTCATGAATAACGCCGACGACCTGCTGACGGCGGCGGCCATCACTGTGGATGACGTCAACGGCGTGCTGGTGAACGCCTCCGACACCGTGGGCAGCGTGGGAGACATGATCACCACCGGCTCCAATATCGCTGACAGCACCGCCAGCGATGTGGTGTCCATCCTCAACGCCATCGACAAAAGTCTGGTGGATCTGGAGGATAAGCTGCGCCAGTGGGGCACTGCCGAGGATCCCACCCTGTTGCAGCAGCTCATGCGGCAGATCGACGACGTGATCGCGCGCCTGCAAAATCTGGCGGTGCAGGCGCCGGATCTGGCGGATAAGATCGACACTGCCATCGAAAAGCTCACCGATCTGCGGGACGCCATCTCCAACGCCGGTGAACTGGACATCAAGGACCAGCTGCTGAACCGGCTGGCGGAGGCCCGCCAGACCATCCGGGCGGCGGCTCTGCAAAGCAACCAGAATGTCAACGATTTTATTCACGAGAAGAACGACAGAGCCCTTTCCGCCCTGCGCTCCGTGCAGGAGCTGCTGGGCAGCGGCTCCGGTAAGCTGAACGGCCTGTCCAGTACGCTGGACGGCTATGCCGCCGCCATGGAGCAGTCCCAGTCCACGCTGGCGGCGGGCGCCACACTGGCCAACACCGTGTCCGGCTATCTGGCGAACATGGAGGCGGACGTGCGCCGCATCACCGACAGCTCGGCCTTCCGGGAATTTACGGATATGCTGGAAAACAATCCGGACGGACTGGCGGACTATCTGGCCTCCCCCGTACAGCTGAACACCGAGATCGCCTATGAGATCGGTGATTACGGCTCCGCCATGTCCCCCTACTACATCATGCTGGCGCTGTTCGTGGGCTCGCTGCTGACGGCGGTGATGATCAAGGTGCCGGTGACCCAGCCCCAGTTCCTGGCCTACCGTGCCGTAGAGCGGTACTTCGGCCGCTTCGTGCTGTTCTTCCTTGTCGGAATGGCCCAGGCGCTGGTGACCGCCTTCGGCTGCCTGTACTTCGTGGGCATCCAGTGCGTGGAGCCTGCCCGGTTCGTGCTGGCCTGCTGCATCTGCTCGCTGAACTTCGCCATGATGAACTTCGGTCTGGTCTACGCCCTGGACAACGTGGGCATGGCCGCCGCCGTCATCATCATGGTGATCCAGGTGGCGGGCTCCGGCGGCTCCTATCCCATCCATGTGCTGCCCATGCTGTTCCAGAAGCTCTACTTCCTCATGCCCTTCCACTACGGCATGGACATGATCCGCGAGACCATCGGCGGCATGTACGGCCATACCTACCGCAACTGTGCCCTGATCCTGCTGGGCATGTGCGTGATCTTCACCGTGTTCGGCCTGCTGGTGTACTATCCGGCCCGGAAGCTGAACGCCGCCATTGCCGAGAGCAAGGAGCGCTCCGGCATCATGTAACAGAAAAAAATGACAGCCGCATGGCTTTGCCATGCGGCTGTCATTTGATTTTCGTCTGCCGGAGTGGCAGCATCAGATGTTGACGCTGGTATGCTCCTGGAGATCGGGCTTGCTCAGCTCGGTGCAGCGGTCGTACTCCACCTGCATCACGGCAGAAATGGTATGACGGCCGTAGTCGTCCAGCTTGGCGTACTGGGTCAGCAGTTTCTCGGTGTCGTCGGTCAGATAAAAGGCGGCGTCATCGCCCAATGCCTTGATCCCCAGTACCTTGCACAGCCGCAGCACTGTGTCAAAGCTGGAACCTCCCACACCGTTGTGCAGCGCACTGTTCACAGTGGACAGAGGTACGCCCACCGCAAAAGCGAATTGCCGCACGCTTTTGTACTGCTTGCCGATCTCTTCGCGGATGATCTTTGTTAGATTGTCCATGGTCTCCCGTCCTTTACTATCACGTTTTCGGTTGTGCAGTTTCCAATTTTAGGCAAATCTATTATATCACGGCTATTATTTTTAGCAAGATATAAGATAAGATTTAACATATTTTTCATAATTTCCCCAAGTTTCTCTCCGCTTTCGCCTTTCTGTCTGTAGAAAAGCACTTTTATTTTCTGCGCCGCTGTGTTAAAATATGTGGCGCGGAGAAAAACAGCTTCGCAGGAGGAGCATTATGAGAATTATCATCGTAGGCAACGGTAAGGTCGGCTACGCCATCGCCAATTCACTGGCGGAGGAGGAACACGACATCATCATCGTGGACGCCCATACCGCTGCCCTGCGTAAAGCGGAAAGCACCATGGACGTGCTGTGCGTGGAGGGCAACGGCGCCAGCATCAGCGTACTGCTGGAGGCCGGTGTCCGCACCGCCGATCTGGTGATCGCCGTCACCAACCAGGATGAGATCAACCTGGTCTGCTGCCTGATCGCCAAAAAGCTGGGCGCCAAGCACACCGTGGCCCGGGTGCGCAACACCGATTACCGCCGGGACGAGGAGATGCTGAAAAAGGAGATCGGTCTTGACATGGTCATCAATCCCGATTTGGCCGCAGCCCAGGAGATGGCCCGTATTCTGGCCTTCCCCGCCGCCTTCAGCGTGGAGCCCTTTGCCCGGGGCCGCATCGACATGATCGGCTTCCAGGTCACGGAGAGCGACACCATCTGCGGCGTGGCGCTGAGTCAGTCCCACCGTCTGCGTCAGGCGGAGGTGCTGATCTGCGCGGCGGAGCATCAGGGCGAGTACATCATCCCCGACGGTAATTTCGTTCCCGCGGCAGGCGACCGGGTGTATATGCTGGGCGCCAAGCCGGAGCTGCAAAGAATGCTGAAGGAGATGGGCCGCACCTGGCAGAAGGTGAAGAAGGTCTCGGTGCTGGGCGGCAGCCGCAGTGCCATGTATCTGGCGTGGGAGCTGCAAAAAACCAACACCAGCGTCCGCATCGTGGAAATGGACGCCGACAAATGCCTGCGCCTGTCGGCGCAGCTGCCCCATGTGTTGGTGATCCAGGGTGACGGCACCGACAATACGCTTTTGCAGCAGGAGGGTATTCTGGACGCCGATGCGTTCGTGGCCGTGACCAACCGGGACGAGGAGAACCTGTTGATGGCTATGCACGCCCAGCGCAGCGGCGTGCCCAAGGTGCTGGCCAAAATGACCCGCCCCAACTATATGGATCTGGTCAACAGCACCGGCATCGACTCCATCATCTCCCCCAAGGACATCATTTCCAGCCAGATCCTGCGGTATGTCCGCGCGCTGGGCAACGCCGAGGGCAGCAAGGTGGAGAGCCTTTATAAGATGCTGGGCGGCCATGTGGAGGCCCTGTCCTTCACCGCTGCCGCCTCCAGCCATGCCGTGCTGGGCAAACCGCTGAAGGATCTCCAGCTGCGCAAGGGTCTGCTGGTGGCCGCCATCGTGCGGGACGAGCATACCATCATCCCCGGCGGTATGACCACCATCGAGGATGGCGACCACGTTGTGGTGGTCACCCGTGCCACCGGCCTGGATGACCTAACGGATATCCTGGCATAAACAAAGAACAACGCGCCCTCCGGCCCCGTAAAGGGCCGGAGGGCGTTTCAGATCCGCTTTTAATTGCGCCAAAAAGAAGAGCGTCACCATCAAGGTGACGCTCTTCTTTTTGGCGCAGTGGGAGGGATTCGAACCCTCGTGCCGCTTTTGACGACAACACGATTTCCAGTCGTGCTCGTTATGACCTCTTCGATACCACTGCATATTCAATTCGCTGCGAAACACAGCAACGATAATTATACCAAAATTCCGCCGTTTGTCAAGAGTATGTTGCAGAAAAATTAAACAAATTTTCTTGACTTGCTTTCCTCCCCGCGACATAGTATAATATTTAACAATGAGGAAAGAAGGAGCGCGCCTATGATGATCGAAAAGAGCGGCAGCATCGAGCTGCGGGATATTTCCATCGCTGAGGAGCTGACGCCGGAGATGCGTGAGGTGGCGGCCGGCATGGTGCGGGTGAAGCACCTGTACCGCAGCGCGCTGAAGGTAGCCGTGACCCAGATGGAGATCCTGGACGAGGAGTTTGCCGGTCTGTACGACCACTCCCCCATCCACCACATCGAGCACCGCATCAAGACGCTGGACAGCGCCGCCAAAAAGCTGAAGCGCCGGGGCTATGACCTGACCATCGACAACATCTATGCTCATATTCAGGATATGGCGGGCGTGCGGGTCATCTGCAACTATCTGGACGACATCTACTATCTGCGCGGCCTGCTGACCCGGACGGAATCCTTCCGCGTCATCCGCGAGGCCGACTACATCAAGGAGCCCAAGGAGACCGGCTATCGCAGCCTGCACCTGATCGTAGAGGTGCCCATCGTGATCTCCGAGGGTACGCTGAAGCTGCCGGTGGAGATCCAGCTGCGCACCATTGCCATGGACATGTGGGCCAGTCTCGAGCATGAGCTGCGGTATAAATCCGACCGCCACTGGGGCCCGGCAGAGAGCACCCGCCTGCGGCTGTGCAGCGACGCCATCTACGAAGTGGACCGCGAAATGCAGAACATCTATCAGGGCAAAGCCCCGGAATACGAGGACTGATACATAACAAAAGAGACGGCTGGGCCGTCTCTTTTGTTATTTCATCGCTGCTGCCACATCGGCCTTAAACTGCGTCCACTCCGCGGCGTTCTGCACGAAGTGCACGGGGCATTGCTTGCCGGTCACGTCGTAGTGGCGGATGATGCCCTCTTCCACGTCCAGGCCATAGAGATCGCACAGCCACGCCGTCAGCTTCACCAGCGTATCATAGGTGTCCTGCGTGGGCTTGCCGTCGGCGTCGGGATGGCAGAACTCGATGGACACGGTGTCGTAATTCCGGTCGTTGGAGCAATAGGCCACCTCGTCCAGCGGCACGCACAGCAGTGCCTCGCCCTCCAGACCCACAATGAGGTTGCTGCTGGCGGAGGTATCTCTGGTGGTCGCCAGATTCTCAAAATAGGAGCGGTTCTGCCACGCGGTGGTGTTGGGATTGCCCACATAGTGGATCACCACGGCGTTGACCCGTTGGAGCTTGTCGCCGCAGCGGGAGTAGGGATTCACCGGCAGCAGATCCTCCTTCACATAGTCCGGCAGGGTGATGCCGGCGGGAATGTTGCTCTTTTGTTGCTGCTGCTTGACGGAAGTCCCTGCGCCGCCTGCGCCGTTCTCAGTGTCGGCGCCACGGGCCGCTCCCCGGCCGCGTCCCACGCAGCAGCCGGAGATGAATCCCGCCAGAAACAGCACCAGCGCCGCCAAAGCCAGGATCATCCGCCGCATCCTGTCCCGCCGGGGATCACGCCGCCGGGGCGCGGCGCGGCGGGCAGGCGGCGCCTGCCGGGATGGCGTCTCCCGCGGTGTCTCGTCCTGCTGTGTGGATAGATATTCTGTGTACATGGCCGCTCTCCTTTTTATCTCTCTATACCTATATAAACGCGGATTTTGAAAAAATGTCACAGGAAAATGGAAAATTTTCAAAAAGAATGTTCAACCACGGCGGGACTTTCGTCCCGCCGTGGCGCGCCGCGTTACCGCGTGTAGGTGTAATTGAAATCGAAGTTTTCCGTATCAGGATGGATATCTTCATAGCCTGTAAAGGGCTCGGGGAAGACGATCATATGTCCCTCAGCGGTGACGGATTCGATCTCGTCCACGTCCACCAGCCGGTTGAAGCTGTAGGTGCAGCCGTTTTCATCGTGGTTCTCATCCACCGTGCAGAGACCCACCACCCAGTTCAGGACATTCTCGCGGTCACTCTGCACCGCATACCGGCTGCCGTCCTTCATGTGCAGCACCAGCTCCTTGGGGTTCAGGTCGCTGATCTGGTTGGTGATGGCGTTGGGCTTATCCATGTGTATGCCCAGCGCGGACACCTCTACCGTGTCGCCGTCCTCACTGGTAAAGGTGGTCACAGGCAGATAGGCGATGGGCGAAATGCTGATGGTGCCGCCCCAGTCGCCGCCGTTTTGACCGGCAACGGCAAAGATCAGGTCATCGCCCTTGTGCCAGAAGCCGAAGTCGCTGAAATACAGCACCAGATGCATCTCCGTGTCGGTGGTGGCGGCGGTGTCCAGATAGGTCTTGGCATCCATAAACTTGTAGCTCTGCAGGTCATCACCGATGATCAGCGAGGGATCCAGGGGCGTGAACACCTCGCCGTAGCCGTTTTCATCCGCCTTGATGCCATCCGGGTGGGACAGGGTGTAGGTCAAAAAGCCGGAGCCGTTCTCGTCAATGAGGAAGGTGTTGAGCTTGATGGTGTATCCGTCCACCTCCATAGCGGCGTCCACAGTGCAGAGATAGTCACCCAGCAAGCGCTGCACGGTAGCCGTGTCGGTGGAGGTACGCTCCATCCGGGGCAGGCTGATGGGCTGTCCGTCGTTGCCCAGCACCAGGGGTGTGTCGCTGCCCACGGTATCCTTGTCAAAGGCGTTCCGGTCGGCATCGGTAATACTGTCTGCCGGGGCCACATCGGCCTTGATCAGCGTGGCGATGCCCACCGCGCCCGCCACTGTGATGCACATGGCCAGCACCGCGGCGATCAGCATGCCTTTTGTGATCGTATGATGTCTTTTATTTCTCCGTACCACTTTATATACCTCCGAAAGTGTGTCAGGGGAGGCATGCAGCGCGGAGAAGGTTTGCTGAAACAGTTTCCGGTCAATCATATTGCAGTACCTCCGTCAATGTTGCTTTCAATTTTCCTCTGGCCCGGAACAGCCGCGTCCGGACGGTCTCCTCCGGGACGGACAGCATCCCGGCGATCTCCTTCTGGGAATAGCCCTCGTAGTAATACAGCAGTACCGGCACGCGATAGCGCTTATCCAGCGCCATCACCGCGTCGAACAGCTCCCGGCCCTCCGGGGCCTCGAAGGTCAAGGCGCTTTCGTAGTCCATGATGTCCTCCATCCGGTGCCACGGAGAACGGAAGATGTTCTTGCACCGGTTGACGGTCACCCGGATGAGCCAGCGCTTGAGATACTCGTCGCTCTCAAACGCGGTGTCGGTCTTATAGAGCTGTATCAATACGTCCTGGGTCACGTCGTCGGCGTCCGATTTGCTGCGCAGGTAGCTGTAAGCCACCCGGAATATGGTATCCATATACCGTTCCGCCGCCAGGGCAAACTGTTGATCTGTCATGGAAATGATCTCCTTGAAAAGCTTTTCACTGGTATAACACAGTGTGACGGGAAAACGTTTCAAAAAATAAAACATTCTACCGCTGCCGATTCTTGACAATTCACATATGCCATGCTACACTTGTTCGTGCATAGATTTTCTCTGTGCAAGGGTAATACATAACAAAGCGGGGCGTCGATGCGTAGAGAAAATATGCCGGTGGCATATTTTTAGCATCCAATCTCGGCGGCTATGCCGCCGTAGCATCCATCTTCATCTGAAAGCATTTTCGATAGACATTCGTAGGCGGGCAAGGTTGTCCGCCCATATTTTTGCACTACAAGTAAAGAATAAAAAAACCGCCACTCTGCCAAGTGACGGTTTTCAAAGTAACATTTGAAACTTTCGGTTTGACGGGTTAAAACTTCTCTGCGATGTTTTACCCTTGCTTTTATTATAGCCAATTTCTGTCGCTTGTCAAGCACAAGCGGCGCTTCTTTTTATCCGATGGTCCCGAACACCGACACGCCCAGCAGGCTCAGCACACCCATGATGACGCCCGCCAGCACCACGCCGCCCATGCAGGCCAGTACGCTTTTCTTGAAGCCCATGTTCAGAAGACTGGCCGCCAGCGTGCCGGTCCACGCGCCGGTGCCCGGCAGGGGGATGCCCACAAACAGCAGCAGCGCCCAGAAGAGGCCCCGGCCCGCCTTGGCCTTCAGCTTTTCTCCGGCGGCCTCGCCCTTGCGCAAACAGAAGGAGAAGAACCGCCCGATGACAGGCTTGTCCTGACCCCAGACCAACACTTTCCGGGCCAGAAAATAAATGACCGGCACCGGCAGCATATTGCCCACGATAGCCACCACGAGCGTCAGCCACAGCGGCAGGCCGTACAGCACGCCGTAGGGGATCGCGCCCCGCAGCTCGAGCAGCGGCACCATGGAAACGAAAAAAACAATAAGAATGTGTTTCAGCATCATCGCAGCGTCCTTTACACATAGTGATCGTATAAGAAAGCCACCGCGATCCACCCCGGATCGCGGCGGCTTTTTGGCACCCCCGGCCAGACTCTAACTGGCGGCCTACCGCTTAGGAGTCACGATTATAACTTATACGTCGTCAATCGTAGTCCTTCACGACTCTCGTAGTACACCGAATTACACAGTCTTCAGGGGAGCAATCTCTTCATTCAACATTGTTGATACTCCGCTATATCTGCTGGTATTTCGTAGTGCAATTAGCAAAATGTTAGCAGTTTTACAGAGGAGTCAAAATCTAAATCAGTTGGTTCGATTTTGAATTATAGCATAGAACCATCGAGAATGGAAGTATTTTTTGGAGGTTTCCATGTCAGAATATACACTTGAGATCAAACAGATCGTAGATTATCCACGATGTCGGATCTACCGGCAGT